>JAUWBI010000016.1 GCA_030601745.1 Phycisphaerae bacterium | reverse complement strand
GCTAAAAACTTGAAGTGAAAAGTGCAAAACCACAGTGAAAATTTCAAAAGAAAGTTGGGCCTTGATGGGTTAGGCTCCATCGGCTACACTTTGGGTAAACCTTGACGAGGAGCCACCGGACACGAGTCTCTACGGCAATCCATATATGTTCACCGGCCGCAGATTTGACACCGAGACCCGTCTGTATTATTATAGAGCCAGATATTATTCGCCTCATATCGGCAGATTTTTGCAGACTGACCCCATCGGCTATGCAGACTCGATGAATCTTTATATTTATGTCGGCAATAACCCGCTCAATTTGATAGACCCTTATGGTTTGAGTGCCAAAAAAATCCTTCGTGAACTCAACCTATTCATTAATCACACAGTTTGGGGTTATCTGGAAGGAACAGAATGGTTCCTTGCGGCTGCGGCAATACGTTCGAGACCCGCAGTACCGTCAAAGAAATCCACGCGGAGATATGCTCGATGTGCCATCCGTTCTATACCGGCAAGCAGAAATATGTCGATACCGCCGGTCGAATAGAGCGGTTCCAGAAGAAATACGGCACAAGTTACATCAAAGCGGCCCCATTGCCCAAAAAGCCGGAAAATGGGGCCACAATCACCAACTGCTATTCGGCCGGTAGCGTTGCGGGGCTTTGGTTTGACGGCAGTGAGAGTTTTGGTTTATTGACGATGTTACGAGCGTCTGCTGTTTGTTATGCAATGATTATCAGAACGTTTTAGGAAAGACAAAAAGGACTGTAAGTATCGGACTCACAGCTCTTCAATTTATAGACCAAATTGCGATTAACTTTGTGCTCTGCGTTTTCTCAGCAAAACTAAGCCGCCCAGGCCAATTAGTATCAGTGTAGTCGGCTCCGGTACATAAACGGCGAAACTGTTACTCGTTACACCAACAATGGGGCCGGACGACCAAGGCAGGTTCGGTAATTGCAAAGCCTCTGTATCGGTAAAATCTTCGAGCAGGATAAAACTATTGTCCATATCAAGGTCAATAGTAAAAGTATAATCGCCCACGGTTCCATCCCATGTGAAGGCGTATCTGGCCATAATGTCATCGGTAGCCAATGGTTCAGCAATTCCATTGTCCGGGCTATCGCCAAAGCTATAAGAGTTATCACCCTGGTCTATGAATATCGGTGAGGAATTACCGTGCAACCAATAAGCTAACTCATCTCTTACTTCTATGCTACCTGCCTCGTTACCTGTTAACGCACCGGGGCTGACACTGATAACGGCTTGAAATGTTTGGGCTTCCCTGGTGAGGTTATCTATGTCAGTAATTACGAAATCAAAACTGAAAAGCTCACCTGGCAAATCGGGCATCGAGACAATGATTGGTGTTATTTCAACACCTTCTGCTGGCCCGGAAAAAATGACACAGCTTAACACAAATGCAAGAATCGCTACTTTTATCACCCTCACAATCGTTCTCCTTAGTAGAGCAAAAAATACTTCAGAAAATACAGATTCATATTAAACACCAGTTCACAGATATTCTGCTTTGGTCTCCACACGCGGGCCGTCGAAAGACCTATTGAATTACAAACAAAATCCCAAAACGAAACATCTGAACATAATTCTTTTAGCCGCTATTGCAAAAAAACACTCAAAGAAGCATAAACTTAATTAACCTTGTGAGTTTTCTTCCACCCCATATAGAAGCAAACCGAATCCAACAATCAGCTATTATTGCGAGACATCTGAACGTAATTTTCGGCCGCTATTGCTAAAAACACCTCGAGAAGCATAAACTTAATTGGCCTTGTAAGCTCTCTTCCACCCCATATAGAAGCAAACTAACTCCAATAATCAGTCATTATTGTATGAAGTATGCCCTTAAATGTCAAGAAAAATCTTTAAAATTTTATTTTTTTCTGCCGGGGGCTCTCTTGAGCTCCAAAAAAGCGGTTTTTTAGCTGCTATTTGGGTTTTTCACACACATCTAACACCCAAACTAACCGGGTGCCAAGAAGCAGCAGTGCCTATTACTAAATTTCCTGCTGCACTTTTAACAGCAACATTATGGTCACGGAGAACGAAACGGACACGGATTGCTCACCAAGTTCTGGCACAGCGTGCCTTTCCATATAGCAGTTACAATTGACCGGTCAATTACATTCACACTGCCGTCACAGTTGAGGTCACAATCACGCAGGCAATAATCTCCAGCGGAGCCAGTGCGCCAAAAGGCCGTTATTATAGCACGGTCTATCACATTTATTACACAATCATTATTAACATCACCGAGAAGAGCTATTCCAAACTCTGCTTGTGCTGTACCGGTATTGCCGTGGACGTCCCCTGTAACGGTTACTTTAACGGTAAATACCTGGCCTGAATCAGATATGCCGTTGGGCTCATTGCAGTCCGGGGCTGCAAAAGTGCAAAATGCGTCAGTAGCTTCACCGCCCACTACGGTTTCCGGTGGTATGTTAACATCGGATGGCAGTATAAATTCCCATTCGTATGTATAGCTGCTGTTGCCCATTGGGTCATCCCTGATCGAAACGTTAGCTGTCAGATTCGAGTCGGTTTGCCTCGGCAGGTTCTGATACATCCACAAGTTGTCTACAGTCAGGTCAGCATTCAAAGTCCCGCCTCGTTCCCAAAGCCAATTATCACATAAAATTATAACATCCACAATATCTACATGATTGTCACGATTGAGGTCTTCAGATAGGAGAACTTTCTCAATCTGCCAACCATCAGCAAAGTGAGCGAAATCTCCAAAGTTCACGGTATCATCATTGTTCAAATCAGCTATATTCCCAATGTTTGATAGAGACATACTTGCTTGGTTTGTACCACCATAAGCACCCATATTTATGCGCTTGTCGTGTGGCCACAACTCCGCAATGCAATCTGAATTGGGGTCACCAGCGTCTATGCACGGGCTTGTCAGCTCATCCTGAACCCAGGTTTGACTATTTGAGTCCCATCGGTCCGCCCGCGATTTCAAGCGGTAATCTCCATCGACCCAGAAATCGTCATTGGCATCATCAGCCGTGCCATTCGGATCCCAATAACCCGGCACCACAAAGCAGGGATTGAAACTGATACAGCCTTGACCGGAACTGCCGCCTTGGACACAGCTATATGTGATCGCATCACTCTGGTAGAACTGGTCGCCCAGGTCTGCCGCGGTATTACTCCATATGATGCAGTTGCTGATCGAACCGTCGCAGTTATACAGCCCGCCGCCGTCTCTGGCCGAGTTGCCGATGATGGTGCAGTTGATGATGGGGCCGTCGCAGTTATACAGCCCGCCGCCGTCTCTGGCCGAGTTGCCGCTGATGGTGCAATTGGTCAGCGCCGGGCTGCCAGATTCGTTGTACATCCCGCCGCCGTTTGCATCAGCAAGGTTCTCTGTGAAGACACAACTGGTTACTGTTGGCGAAGAGTTGACATCGTACATACCACCGCCGTCTCTGGCCGAGTTGCCGCTGAACATGCAATTGGTCAGCGCCGGGCTGCCGGAGTCGTTGTACATTCCGCCGCCGTTTGCATCAGCAAGGTTATCCGCAAAGACACAGCTGGTTACTGTTGGCGAAGAGCTGACATCGTACATACCGCCGCCGTCGCTGGCCGAGTTCCCGCTGAACGTGCAGTGGCTCACCGTCGGGCTGCCGTATTCATTGCGCATTCCGCTACCAAAATGTTCTGCCGCATTGCCGCCGGTGATGGTGAACCCGTCCAGGATGGCAGATTCGTCAGTCCCGCTGGCGGTCACCACGTGGTAGCTGTTGTCGGCTCGGTTCGGATCATCGGGTAAATCACAAGGCTCGTTCACGTAGACATCGTTGCCGTACAGGTCGCCGCTGAGTTTAGTTTCGTGCACCTTTGGATCGCGGTTCTCCCACTGTCCCCCGCCGGGGGGAAACCCGCCATAGATGCCTACGCCGCTGATGAGTTGGAAGGTCGCGTCGCGGTCGCCGGGTGTCTGGTTTGTTCCCTGATCCGGCTTGTACGTGCCTGCCGCCACAAATATATTGTCGCCGCTCAAGGCGACGGCCAGGGCGTCCTGGAGACAATTGTAAGCATCGGCCCAGGTCGCTCCGTCATTGCTCCCAAAAGCGTTGGCATCAACATACAGATGTTTGGGAACCATCGCAGCATAGATATCACGCTCACTAAATCCCCCATATCTATCATCGCTCCAAACGACGGTATCGCGATAGATCGCAGGGGAGTACTGCCAGCCAACATTTGTGCAAATACGAAACTCTTCACCGGTGAAAATCTTACATCCGTAAATATCCGTACCTTCATGACGATAATCACCCCACACTACAATGGAGCCATATACAGCAAGCCACTCACAATCGCGCGGAGTGGGATGGTACGCATGTTCCTGAGTAATCAAGTTATAAATACCCACGCCTTGATTCTCGCTGCTCCGCCAATTCTCGTATACCACTGTGCTTCCATAAATAGCAACTGACCTTTGGTATGCTGGTCCGGTAGCTATTGCAAACTCGTTATTCGTAGTGAGGTTGTATCCGTAGATGTCCCAGTTACCATTGCGATAATCGCCCCATACCACCACATCCCCGAAGACATCAGGCTCCCATTTGTTACCTTGTGTGTCTGATATGAGGAAAGCTCTGTCCTGTTTGATTGAGTAACCCCAGATCTCAGGCCAGGAAGGATATTGACCTGTCCTCCACACAACTGTATCATCATGTATTGACGGATTTACGTGGTTGCCAGGGGGAACGTCGGGAACGTCGAGCGGGTATTCGTTGGGTGTCATAAGGTTAAGGTTATAGCAATAAATCTCATAGTGACCATTCCGTTTGTCTTGCCACACGACTAATCCATTATGAATACTCGGACAAAAGGCTGTATTGGAATCACTGATTTGTCTCTCTTCTCCTGAAGAAAGATTCTTTCCGTAAATGTTATAACTATCACCTTCCCTGTTATCGTGCCAAACAACCCAGTCACCCCAAATATCAGGTTTACCTTGATGCCCTGATTCTGTGCAAATAGGCAATTGCGCCTGAGTGATATCAACAGTCTGGTGCCAACATATAATCAAAATGACAACACCAATAACACGTAACATTCTTCTCATTTCTCTGTCTTGTTTCAAAAACATGTTACAGTTCTTTATTTCATGGCGAGTACATAGTGCGTCGATGTTGACTTTGGGACTTATGCAAACTGAGAGAATCGGAAGTCGCGTGTTCAACAGCAGTTAGCTCTTCGCAAATCTACTAACACTCATTAGAATTATACACTTTTTAAGTTTATCAAGCAAGGAAAAATAGGCTCACGGGATTCCTGTTATCACAGATTTCTCAGCTTTAAAGCGGTTGAAGGCGGTTAATCGCAAAAAATTTTTATTGCAAAAGCTGCTAATGTTGTTAGAATCCTGTATTCAGGTTTCTGGAGCATTTTCATCCTTCGTAGTATTACTACGGAGAACGGAGTAGTTATGAAAAAAGAGATACATCCAAAATACGATAAGGTGGTGGTTCATTGCGGCTGCGGCAATACGTTCGAGACCCGCAGTACCGTCAAAGAAATCCACGCGGAGATATGCTCGATGTGCCATCCGTTCTATACCGGCAAGCAGAAATATGTCGATACCGCCGGTCGAATAGAGCGGTTCCAAAAGAAATACGGCACAAGTTACATCAAAGCGGCCCCATTGCCCAAAAAGCCGGAAAATGGGGACCCCAAAAAGACCAAAAAAGACCAGCAACAATAGCTGGTTTTCCAGGTATAATAGCGTTTAGCATTTAGCGTTTGGTTTTCTTTTTCTATACGCTATCTGCTATTCGCTATTTTTTGTTTTTAGAGGACTATATTTATGCCTGAAAAAAAAGATAGTTTCCTTGCAAAACTCGATGAGCTCGAGGCACGCTTCCGCGAAATCGAAAAGCAGATTGCCGAGCCGGCAATTGCCGGTGATTCGGTTAAGCTGACAGCGTTATCTAAAGAGCAGGGCAAACTTAAAAACATTGTTGCAAAATATCGCGAGTACAAAACAACAGTCGCCGGCATTGAAGACGCCGAGCAGATATTAAAGGACAGCACAATCGATGAAGATTTCAGGGCGCTGGCGGAAGAAGAGATACAACAGCTTGAAGGCAAAAAGAACGCCCTGCTCGAGGAAATGCAAAATACGCTGGAGGCCAGAGAGATGGGCGTCAATTCGGTCATAATGGAAATACGCGCAGGCACCGGGGGCGAAGAGGCGGCTTTGTTCGCCCGCGATTTGTACAATATGTACGTAAAATACGCTGAGGGCCGCAAATGGAAGGTCGAGCAACTTGGTTTCAGTGCGACAGAAAGGAACGGCTTTCGCGAAGTTATATTCAGCGTCAAGGGTGAGGGCGCATGGTCCGAATTAGGCTACGAGGCCGGCGGCCACCGCGTCCAAAGGGTTCCGGAAACCGAATCACAAGGCAGAATTCACACGTCAGCGGCAACGGTGGCGGTGCTGCCTGAGCCGGAAGAGCTCGATATTCAGATAGCCCCTGATGATGTTGTCGAACATGTCAGCAGGTCGAGCGGGCCGGGGGGACAAAGCGTTAACAAACTCAGTAGTGCCGTTAGGCTCGAGCATACCCCAACGGGAATTACCGTTAGTATGCAGGACGAAAAAAGCCAACATAAAAATCGCGCCAAGGCCTGGCGGATTTTAAGAAGCAGGATTTATGAATATTACGAGAGCAGAAAAAGGGCCGAGCGTGACGCACAACGCAAGACTATGATTGGCTCAGGCGACAGGTCCCAAAAAATCAGGACATACAATTACCCGCAAAATCGCCTGACCGACCATAGAATCAACTTGTCGCTTTACAGCCTGGATAAGATAATGAGCGGCAATATGGGCGAATTGATTGCGGCACTGAAAGATTACGACAGACAGCAGAGATTGAAAAATCTTTGAAAAGTGCCTAAAGTGAACTAAAGTGAGCTAAAGTGAACTAAAGTAAAAAATAATCCATAACTTCAGGCACTTTAGGCACTCCACACTTTAGCTCACTTTCACGCTTCGCGAGATACGAAATGATAGTAGTTGTTACGGGAATGGTCGGCGTTGACAAGAAAAGCTATCTCCAAAAGGTATGTCGATTCGCCGGCGAGAGAGGCAAAGAGGTGGTTTTATGTAATGTCGGCGATATGATGTATGCCGAAGCGCCTGATATCCCGAACGGCAAAATCCTGGACATACCAATGAAAAGGCTCAGCTCACTTCGCCGCAGCGTCTTCAAAGATATCATTGCAAAAGCCAAAAAGGCCCCCAACCTGATAGTTAATACTCACGCAACTTTCCGCTGGCGGCACGGGTTGTTTCCGGCGGTGGACTTCGACCAGATGCGCCAGCTCGGCACCGATATGTATGTATGTTTGATTGACGACGTCATCGCCCTGCACACCCGGCTTCTCGCTGAACACTCCGCCGGACATTGCCTGAAAGATTTGATTGTCTGGCGGGAAGAAGAAATTATCGGCACGGAAATGCTGTGCAAAGGTATCAACGAAAGCATTCCCTTTTATTGCCTTGCCCGCGGCGCCGGCGAGGAAACTATCGAAACCTTCTACGGACTTGTCTTTGAAGACTCCGGTAAAAGGGCATATCTGAGTTTTCCAATGACATACGTTGCCAAAATGGAAAATGTTAAAAAAGAAATTGACGAATTCCGGCGACTGATGAAACGATTCTTTATCTGCTTCGACCCCGGCGATTTGGAAGAATCATATTTGCCGCACTATGCCCGGCAAGCGGCCCGGAAGGGATTGGTTTACGTCGAGGTGACGGCGTTGGGGCAAAAAGTCCGGCTGGACTTGCACGAGGTCCAGCAAATTGAACGCGATATTAACAGCCAGATATACGCCCGCGATTTTTTATTGATTGAACAATCGGATATGATAATCAGCTTTATTCCGACGCTGCCGGACGGCCAGGCCGCAATATCCAGCGGAGTTGAAAGAGAGCTCCAGCACGCTCACGAAGCGGCCAAAGAAGTATATGTCATCTGGACGGCAAAGCAGAGGCCCTCGGTATTTGTTACGCAAACAGCAACAAAAGTCTTTGAAAGTATGGATGAGACAGTGACATTTTTCAAAAAGAAAGGATACATAAAAAAGTGACGGTTTAGGCCTGTCAATGCCTTGCGTAAACGAAGTTTTTCGATTATCTTATGTTGTATATTATTGCTAAAAAAATGAGGGATTTGTCATGAGGCAGTTTAAAATCATCGTAGAGAAGCACCCTGATGGTTATGTAGCATATCCATTAGGGCTCAAGGGGGTTGTGGTTGGACAGGGAGATACATACGAAGAGGCACTTTCTGATGTAAAGTCAGCAATCCGTTTTCATATTGAGACCTTTGGAAAAGAAGTATTAGAGGTATGAACATTAAAAAGCGTCCAAATCATAAAATATATATTCAAGTGCTTCGTCAAATGTCGCCTGAAAAAAGGTTGCTTAAGGCATTTGAGCTGTCTGAATTCGCAAATCAACTTTTTATCCAGGGATTACACAGGAGGTACCCGAATCTTTCGGATGAAGAATTCAAAAAAACACTTTTGGAACGTCTCGATAAATGTCACAACAGAAATTATTAAAAAAGGTCATTCAAACACTCGATCGAGCTGGAATCCAGTATATGATAACAGGTTCTGTAGTTTCAAGCTTACAAGGTGAGCCCAGGTCAACCCATGATATAGATATGGTCGTTGCTATTGAAAAATCGAGAGCTCATGAATTAGTCAAAGCTTTCCCGCCACCTGATTTTTATTTAGATGAACACAGTATTCTTGATGCAATTAACAAGCAAAGTATGTTCAATCTAATTGACTTAAAATCAGGAGATAAAGCTGACTTCTGGATATTATCCAACGAAGTCTTTGACCAGTCACGCTTTTCACGCAGGTATAGTGAAGAGTTTATGGGGATAGAAATGCAGGTTTCAAGTCCGGAAGATACAATCTTAGCCAAATTAAGATGGGCAAAACTTTCCGGTGGAAGTGAAAAGCACTTTACCGATGCCGTCGGTGTCTATGAAGTGCAGTATGGGAAATTAGACGCAGATTATCTGGAATGTTGGGCAGAGAAATTAGACGTTAAATCACTATGGAAACGGTTAACGAGTGAATCGGAAACAGTATAGTTGACGCACTCCGGACAACACACAATTTGCCGCTGACAAGCTTCTTCTATCTGTAAAACCGCGTATAAAAATGAGAATTTTTTAAAAGCAGGGATATATAAAAAAGTGACCATCACAAGTGAAAAGGAATTAGCCGGCGGAATCGACCATACGCTGCTCAGCGCCACGGCAACAAGTGAGCAAATCAGACAGCTGTGTGAAGAGGCGAAAAGCTATGGGTTTTGTGCAGTATCCATCAATCCTCGATGGGTGACTCTGGCGGCGGAGCGGTTGGCCGGCTGCAAAGTTAAGGTTGACAGCGTAGTCAGTTTGCCAGTCGGCGCCGATTCGACCAAAATCAAAGCTGCCGCGGCCAAAGACGCCATTCTTGCCGGCGCCGACGAGATTGATATGGTCGCAGATTTAGCGGCGATAATCGAGGGCGATTCACAATATCTATTCGGTCAGCTCAAAGCGGTGCTGAAGGTTTGTCGTTCAATGAGGCCGAAGGTTGTGCTGAAAGTGATAATCGAATCGGCTGCTCTGAGCCGCGAGCAAAAGATATTTGCCTGCCGAATCGCACAAGAAGCCGGCGTCGATTTTATAAAGACAAGCACAGGCCTGCACCAAGCCGGCGGAGCAAGTATTGAGGATATAAAGTTAATCAAGCAAACTGCACCAGATTGCAAGATAAAAGCAGCGGGCGGAATTAAAACCGCAAAACAGGTCCTTGAAATGTTAGAGGCAGGAGCCGAAAGGATAGGCACTTCTTCAGGAGTGCAGATTATAAACGAGTTCAGGGCGGGGCAACTACAATGACGACAGGGACAGTTGCCAGAACAGATAAATGTATCCTTTGCAAATTGCACTATAAAAAAATCCGCGCAGCCATAAATTTACCCGCTCTGAATGAAACATTTGCCGGCCTGAAAGGTGCATCAATCATCGGCGGCAACCCGGCCAAGAAAGATGCAGACAGATTCAGCTACTGGGCGGCTTGCCCGAAAGATGTATTTGAATTCAGAGCGGGACAAAAAGAGCCATTTGAGAAACTGCAAAAAGCTCTGGATAAATATAGATTCGAAGACTGTCAGGGCAATCACACGGGATTGCCCCTACATAACGGTCAGGGCAACCACACAGGGTTGCCCCTACGAGGGATTTTTCGCGGTGGATGGGTCGGATATTTTAGCTACGAACTTGGACGATATATTGAGCGGCTGCCGGAAACAACAATAGATGACCTTGAAATGCCATTGATTCGGCTGTGCTTCTACGACCGCTTTATATGCTACGACCATATCGAAGAAACTTGTTGGCTAATCGCCCTGCAGTTGCCGGACGATGTTGAAAAGCCAGAGGGAAAATTAGCTGCTCTGGAGAAGCTGCTGGCAAAATCTCAAGAGATTCTGCTGCCAGAACCTCGCTCTGCGGATATTGAAAACATAGATTTTTCGCAAATCCGCTGCAATATAGATAAAGATTATTACCTGCGGATGGTCGAGAAAATAAAACGCTATATTTATGATGGTGATGTTTATCAGATTAACTTTTCGCAGCGATTTGAATGCGATTATAACGCCAGGCCGATAGAGCTTTATCACTGGCAGAACCATTACAACCCAAGCGGCTATGCGGCTTATATCGACGGCGGAAGTTTTCATATCGTCAGTGCCTCACCTGAGATGTTTATAACAATTTCCGATGGCGTTATCAGCACCAAGCCGATTAAGGGCACGCGGCCGCGAGTCAGTGAAGCCGACCAAGGCAAACAAATCAATGCGAAAAACTTCGATGAACTGGTCAGCAGCGAAAAAGAACAGGCGGAGCTAAATATGATAATTGACCTGGAGCGCAACGACATAGCCAGAATCTGCGAACACGGAACCAGAAAAGTCATTCAGCCGCGGACAATCGAAAGCTATCCGACAGTTTTTCACGCTGTAGCAACGGTGGGCGGAGAGCTTCGTAAGGAGATTACATTCTGCGATATTTTACGGGCGATGTTCCCCGGCGGCTCTATTACCGGCGCTCCAAAAATTCGCTCGATGGAGATTATCGACGAAACCGAGCCGACAGTTAGAGGCGTTTACACCGGCAGCATTGGCTTTATCGGCATCGACGGCAGTGCCTGCTTGAATATTGCAATACGAACGATTATTATCACGCGAGAAAAGGCCTTTGCGCAAACCGGTGGCGGCATCGTCGCAGATTCCGACCCGCAAGCCGAATGGAACGAAACTATTACAAAGGCAAGAGCACTACTCGCAGGAATACAACGCGTGATGCGTATTGCGTGATGCGTAAGATGGAAAAGGTTTTTCTAAATGACAAGTTGGTAGATATTGATAAGGCCTGTATATCGGTTAGCGACAGCGGGTTTTTGTATGGGGCGGGGCTTTTCGAGACGATGCGAAGTTATAACGGCGTGGTCTTTTCGCTGAAAGACCATCTGGATAGATTGTTTTTCAGTGCCGGCAGTTTATCGATAGAAAACAGCTACGACAGAAAATATATCACCGATGCCATTTACAAAGTTCTGAAGGCAAATAAATTAGCCGACGCGCGTCTTCGGCTGACATTGACCGGCGGGCCGATGGCCAAATCGGAAGAAGAGCGCAGGTCAACACTTCTTATCACCGCCACAAAATTAGTGCCTTATCCGGCCGAATATTACAAAAACGGCGTGCTGGTGGTGCTGTGCCCGTTTAGACAAAATCCGAGCGAGCCGATTTACGGGCACAAGACGACAAGCTATTTCTCGCGTATGCTCGGGCTAAAGCTGGCACATCAAAAAAGAGCAGCTGAGGCGTTGTGGTTCACGATAGATAATCGCCTAGCCGAGGGGTGCATAAGCAATGTGTTTCTGGTTAAAGATTCGGCCCTCTACACTCCGCCGATTGTAACGCCGGTACTGGCGGGTGTAGCGAGAAAGACCGTCTGCCAGATCGCCTTGAAAAACTCCATCAAATTGGTTGAAAAAAACCTCTACATAGACGATGTATTGAGCGCCGACGAGATGTTCTTGACGAATGTGATTATGCAGGTTATGCCGATAAGTAAGGTAGAGAAGCACACCATAGGCGACGGCAAGCCCGGGCCGGAGACTCAAAAGCTGCAAAAGTACTTCGATGAATTTATCGAAAATGAATGTCGAATATCGAACCCCGACAAACACCATCGGGACAAGCAAGGAATTTAGAATGTAGAATTGAGATTGCCACGCATCGCTTTGCGATGCTCGCAATGACAACATAGGAGCAACGAGATACGAAAACAATGAAGATAAAAGATATTGCAGAGAGAATAGAAAAAATAGTCCCTCTAAAATTGGCGCAGGACTGGGACAACGTCGGATTGCTCATCGGCGATGCGCAACGTAATGTAAAAAATATTCTGCTGACTATCGATATAACCGGCGACGTTGTCGCTGAGGCAAAAGAGGTGAAAACCAACTTGATTATAAGCTATCATCCTGTTATCTGGGACGGCTTGAAGAAAATCACCGCCGACGGCCCGACCAGCGTTGTCTATGATTTGATTCGAGCGGGGATTGCTGTCTTTTCGATACACACTGCTCTGGATTCGGCCATAGGCGGAGTAAACGACGGCCTTGCGGAGATTGTCGGCATCCGCGATGGAAAGCCGATTGGCGATTATGTTGACAGCCCCGGCGGTGACAATTACAAACTCGTTGTCTTTATCCCCATCGAATCAGCAGCCAAAGTTTCAAATGCGGTTTTTGCCGCCGGTGCAGGGGTAATAGGCAACTACAGCAATTGCGGCTTCGGCGCCGAGGGGACAGGCAGCTTTTTGCCTTTGAAAGGCGCAAAGCCGGCCATAGGCAAGAAAGGCAGAATAGAGACGGTGCCGGAGATAAGATTCGAGACGATTGTGCCCGCGGAAAAACTTGACAGCGTAATAGCGGCAATGAAAAAGGCACATCCTTACGAGACGCCTGCCTTTGATTGTTTCAAACTATACGGAACCCGGACCGAATTCGGGCTGGGCAGAATCGGTAAATTGGCCCGGCCAATGCGGATAAAACAAATCATCAAGAGAATAAAGAAATATACCGGTGCGCAGGCCATCGGGATAGTCGGGGACGAAAAACGATTGGTAAAAACGGCCGCGGTCTGCGCCGGCTCGTGCGGTAAGATTATCAATTCGGTCATCGCCGCTAAATGCGATTTGTACCTGACCGGCGAACTGAAACATCATCAGGCATTAGCCGCACAAGAAGCAGGCCTGACCTGCATCTGTTTGAGCCATACCGTTTCGGAACGGTTCATACTAAGCAAATTAGCAAAACAGTTGCAAAAGCAAATCAAACAAGTAACAATTAGAATAAGCAGAAAAGATGCAGACCCCTTTAAGTGGAAAAACCTATGACAGAAGATGAAAAGACGAATATCGAATATCGAATGTCCAATGTCGAATGTCGAACATCAGAGAAGGAGCCGACGGTCGAGTCGGTCACCGAAGCGGTTTTGTTTGCCAGCGATGAGCCACTCTCGGCGGAGCGGCTGGCTGACATTGTTGGAACATCCGTAAAACAAATCCGCACGCATATCAAAAACCTCAACGACAAATACAAAGCCAACAATAATGCCTTCGGAATAGAGCAAATCGCCGGCGGTTATCAAATGCTTACCTTGAGTCCCTACAATCATTGGCTCAAAAAACTGCTTCGGGTCCGCAGCGACAGCAAATTAAGCCCCGCAGCCCTGGAGACGCTTGCGATAATTGCGTACAAACAGCCGGTTATCCGGGCCGATATCGAGACCATCAGGGGCGTTGCAGTCGGCGAGATAGCTCGAAGTCTTATGTATAAGGGACTGGTCAAGATTGTTGGCCGGGCTGAAGTCTTAGGCAGGCCGATGCTGTACGGAACAACAAAAAAGTTCCTCGAAGTCTTTGGCCTGAATTCGCTCAAAGACCTGCCCAAAATCGAAGAACTCAAAAAACCCCTCGCTTAAAATCGTATTGCGTATATCGTATTGCGTGACGTGATGTGGGTTCTGGAGATTACACAAATAACATCGACAAAATGCAAGTCAAGTGTAACGATTAGTTAGACACAAAGACAGATTTGGTTTTCATTCACCGTTTGAAGCTTGCGCCACATTGTGTTCATACCAATGCCGAACCTTGTTCAAGTGCTTTCGCGAATATCTATACTTGAGAAATCCTTTCGGATGATCAATAATCTCCATAATACCATAACCGGTGTTTAACCAGCGGCCAGAGGCCGTTTTCAGAATCGTAAAGGTAGGGCCTCCACCCCCATAACTTATTGACATGACCTCATCCGCTTTCCATTTTCTCTTAAGGGTAGTAGGACTACACATACCGATTTGTTTTGCGGACTTGTGAAACTTGAGAAAGATTTCGCGGTTCTTTTGGACATCCCAGGTCACCATCCGTCTCCTGGTTGTGGGCGGCTTCCCTGCAGGAACGTTTATTGCGATTGTCACATCGTGTTTGATCTCTGGCAACTGTTGTGTATCGCATCCACTGGGAAGAATGAAAACGGTTAATAAGATCAATATTGAGAGCTTGCGCATCTGGTACCTCCTTCAGCACAATGTCTAACATCCTCTCTCCCGATAAGCATAGGGAATCTATTTAAGTCTTATTTCGTGCTATGTAAAGAATAACCTTTGGTTTATTTCCGCGTCGGGCAAGACTAATCCCACTTTAGTAGCGCCTTGTCACCGCTGACGGCGTGTTCTGGTCTGGGGTGGTCGGCGTTGAAGGCGTACATATCGTCCTGCTTTTCAATGACGACAACGCTTTCGTCAATAGAGCCGTCCGGCTTTGTTACTTTATCGAGTGAAAGCCGGAGATGTTTGGCAAGGAACTTGTAGGCACCGATGCGCTTCGAAAGTCCATAATCGTGCCCTTCATCGGCAAGGTGCAGATTCTCTATGCGAGACTCGGCGCCATAGAGACGATAAACATTCTGGATATAAGGGAATTCGACTTCCGGCGTATTCTTAGTCCAATCCCCGCCGCAGGAGATTAGCAACTGTGGGCGAGGCGCAGCTAAAGCGGCAATCTCTGCGTTGTTCGTCTCGTGGGTATCGCTCTTGTGAATGGGCATACCGCTTTCACAAACGCAGCCACCGAAAAAGTGCGCTGATACCATTACCGTAGGCACTGAGACGGCGATACGGTCATCGACTGCGGTCAGCATAAATGATTGTGTTCCTCCGCCGGAACAACCGGTGATGCCGATGCGTTTTGGGTCGATGTCACCGGAGCGAAGAAGAAAATCTACTGCGCGGATGGAGTTCCATAGTTGCAGCTTGAGGACTTTCGGTCGTCTGTGCTGCCATCCTGCATTCTTCCAGTCACCCCATCCGACCATATCGTATGAGAAAACAACTGCTCCCATCCTGGCCAATGTTGCGCAGCGCTTCTGCTGTTCAGGTCGAAACCGCCCATAGTTCTCAGGTCTGCTGGCGTGTCCGTGGGGACAGAGCACGGCGGGAAAAGGCGTTTTGCCTTTTCGTGGTCGATACAGACTTCCCGTAACAAAAACGCCGGGCAGACTCTCAAACGCCACGTTTTCAACCGTGTAGCCATCGTATTCACGTTTGCTGTGAATAATAGGATTCAAAGCACACTTCTTGGGCATTGGCAAAAGTTCTGCTCCGCGAAAGATGCCCTCACGAATTCTTTTGGCCCGTGCTTTCCACTCGGCTAAGCTGGAATAACTTCGGGCAAACCTGGCAAGCTGCTCCTTCGCCGCCTCCTCACTGTGATAGTGTCCCTGGCAAAGCTGAGGTTCCTTGCCCCACTCTGCCAGCGGCTTTACCTGAAGTGTCTTAACAACATTGCCATCCTTCCAGAGAGGCGAGAGCAGAATAGCAATTTGCACATTGCCTTTGGCTTCAGGCAATCGCACCATAAGCCGTCTTACACCTTTATTAGTTTTCTCAGGCCGCTTCTGCTCGGCTGACTCAACTACAAATTCCGCACCGGCAGGAGACAATATCCGAGCAATCAGCTCTTTACCCTTGAGACTAAGTGCCGCGCTGCCGCCTTTTCTGACAGCGATTTTCGCGTCGGTCGTCATTGCCCAGGCGACTTCACAGGGCTTTTGAATCTCGAACTCATCCTGCACGAGTACGGCCCGGCGGTCATGCACCATCGCAACTCCGCGTGTGGTCTTTTTTGCAAACTTTTTGTAAGCGCCTGTCAAATCAATAATGGCAAAGGCGGATGACTTTTTTGTTTCAAACTTGATAAACCTCGACTTCGCCAATGCGTCCTGGCCCTCGCCGCCTAACAGCGGTATGCTGTGGCTCCTGGAATTCAGACGGTAATAGCTCCAGCGTTTGCCTCCTTTTTTTCTGTCCCAGTAGCCGGGCAGATTGTAATTATCCGAGCCGAGGTCGCGTGCCCAACGGACACCGAGGGCATCAAGCTCGAAATTGCCGAGGTCGAGGTGGCCGTGATTGACCTGGTTGTAGCCGGCCTTGACACCGACAAACAGCGCTTCGGGGTCGTCCCAGGCGCTTCGGAATACGGCCACTTCGACGGGACCGCGGAAATAGCGGTCGAGGTCTTTGGCCGGAAGCTTTTTGCGCGGAGCAGGCACGTACCAGACCACGTGCTCGGGGCTTGCGCTGCGTTTGGCAAGCTCAGCGTGCTCGGCCTCGGCAAAGAGGGGATTATTGTAGGCTCGGGCGAACCAGAACAAACAGGGCAATGTCTTTCTCGAATTCCTTTCTCCGCTGTCGGCCAGGTTCAGGTACATTCCAGTCGGTCCGGTCATATATATCGGGAAATTTGCCGCTTCGGCCAGTCCTTTGATTTGCAAGAGCCCGAAGTCGGTACCGAGGGCCGTTTCCAGGGCCGTCAGGCCGTAGGCGGTATATCGGCTGGCATAGTGCCAGTAACCGGGCCCTTCACCCCACGCGCCGTCGGGGGCGTAAGTCTTCAGAGCGCGTGGCAGCGAGCGAACCGCAGCGGGGATAATCTGCTCGGCGTACCGTGGATCGGATTCGGCAACAGCCAAAGCACCGACTATCAGTCCTCCATTGCAGACCTGGTTCCAGTTGTGTTCGCTTTGGGCCCACCATCTTTTCTTGTAGGCGATAAGCCCCTCTTCGAGGCCGTTCTTGATTAAGCCGGCCTTGATCTTCCGGCGTGTTGTGGCATCGAGATACGAATAGAGCCAGTCATAACCGAGGCCGACCGCGTGGGACATCTCGGCGGTGTCGAGGAAGTGGGAGGGGTTCCAGTCCTTGAACGCACAAACGGCCAGGAGGTTCTCCGCCGCCTTGTCAGCATACTTCTCCTCGCCCGTCCACCTGTATGCAAGGCCAAGGGTGTAAATCCGGCTGAGGCACGCTCTACTAACAGAAAGAAGCCGTGGCCCAATCTTCCTGTAAGTAAGCACCGGCTTCTCGCAATAGACGTCTGCCTGCTGGAGAACGTCCCTTAAACACTTCTGCAGAACCTTATCTTTTGCATACTGTTTTTTGAGAGCTTGAAGGTCTTTGTCCTTCAACATCAACCGGGGATGGCTCTTATCGAGTGTCTTAAGAACCGCAGAAGAATCTACGGTAACCTCCTTAGCCGGTGCCAGAGTGGCGTGGCAATACGTCAGGATGGTCACCAGCGCAACAAACCTATACATATTCATCATAGTTCACCTCCATTTTACCTGAATGGTATATCACAGTGTTATTGCGACCCATCTAAGCAGAAAGCTAACCTTCCTTCCAAATCACAGCGAAATGCGGCCTGGTTGATTTGCGCTACAATACTACCAGATATTATAAAAGATTTGGTGCCTGCAAGGCAAGGAAAATCTTTTGCCAGTGCCGCTGAAATTTCTTATGATTATGCCGAATATAATCCTGTTTGAAATAAGGGTGGAATTATGGAAAAGTTTATTTACAAGACGCCACAGGAAATGGGGACAGCGGCAGGGACACAGGCGGCAGAAGTCATCAAGAAGGCAATAGAAAATAAAGGCCAGGCGAATATTATCCTGGCGACGGGGACCAGCCAATTCGAGACACTCAAGTCTCTGGTGGAGACGCGCGAAATCGACTTCTCAAAAGTAACAATGTTTCACCTCGATGAATACATAGGGCTGAGTGCAGACCATCCGGCCAATTTCAGAAAGTTTCTGAAAGAGCGGTTCGTCGATAAGGTGGCAAGTTTGAAGGCGATACATTTCGTCAACGGCAATGCAGATGACCCGCAGCAGGAGTGCCGCAGGTTAGGTGCTATTATTACGATGCATCCGATTGACGTGGCACTGATAGGCATCGGCGAGAATGGGCATCTGGCGTTTAACGACCCGCCGGCAGACTTCCAGACCGAAGAGCCATTCATTATCGTTGAACTGGACGAGAGATGCAGAGGCCAGCAATTGGGGGAAGGATGGTTTGATACGTTAGAGCAAGTACCTCGCCGGGCGATATCGATGAGCATCCGGCAGATTATGAAAAGTGCGTGCCTGATTGTCTCGGTGCCGGAGAAACGCAAAGCCGAGGCGGTAAAGAATACGCTGGAAGGGCAAGTAACAAATATGTGTCCGGCGTCGATACTGCAGAGACATCAGAAGTGCAAGATATTTATGGACGCCGAAGCTGCGTCACTGCTTTCGTGAAGGATTCAGGGACTGCCACCCATTTTTGTCTTTTAAAATAGGTGGCTGTACCAGATCCCAAGGACAGCCATAAAAGACATTGGCAGTCCCGAATTTTATATCGTGCACAAACCACCCACAGGGGTGATTATTTCTGCCCCCACCGGTAGCCTGCGTGGGCGATAGTATTGTTCAGCCAGGTTTTCGATGAGCTGGCGGGCATGTTTATCTTCGACAACAGCCACAATGCTGCCTCCCATCCCACCGCCGACAAGACCCGCTCCAATCACGCCCGGAGTCGCCAGCGCGATATCGACGAGCATATCTATTTCGGGCAGGCTGACATTATAGCCACCGCTCTGGCACCACAGCCGAGCCCGGCTTATACGCTGCGGGTCACCCGATTCCAGGTCGCTTATCAGAGCATCAATCCTCGCAGCCGGGTAACTGTTGTCGGTCGGTATGCGTTTTCCGTCAACCACTTTTGTTACGCGGTCGCCATTGTGCGAGATGCTCATCAGCTCGCCGAAGGTTTTTATATCGTCTGTTTGCAGGCACCGCGGAACCATATTAGCTCGAATACACTCGGCTATTCCGTAGAGACATATCCGCCTGATGTGATAACCCTGCTTGGGTTCGTCGTGACTTCTAAACACACGACGAATCTTTTGCTCGCTTTCCGGAAGGAGCTCCCGAATGTCGGCACGGCTGACAGAGGCGGGCAGTGACTTTACCATTCGATAGATTTGGACCTCATCAACGCCAAGTCTCTCTGGATTGACATCGCGAAGTCGTTCGAGCTTGTCGGCATACTGTGGAAAGTTTTTGCGGAGCATCATCAAGCCGAATATATAGGCAGCCACCCGGCTGTTAAAGATATTGCGGGCGCCGGCCTGCTTCTTCGCCTCGATGCCGCTGTTAGCCAAAACGAAGCTATGGCCGACCGGAAGCGCAGCGCCCTCTACCGATAGTGGAAAAGCTTTAATATGGAGGATTGTGCCGGGCTTGCCGTATATAATCGCAGCGTGGTCGCTGCATCCGCCGCGCGTGCCCACATACCATTCGGCAAAACCCCAATGCTCTACTAAATCGGCAGGCTCAATCCGAAGGGCGTTTATCCGTATTACCGCTTCTGCCGTCGCCATAACCAATGCCGATGATGAGGCAAGCCCCGCCGCCCTTGGAACATCGCCATAAAACATCATATTCATCCCCTTGATCGCCGGCGTGAAGCTGCCATCGTCTTTTGTGTTTTGATGTTGAAAGTACAGCACCGCAGCGCGGACATAATTCGACCAGGTAATCGACGGGTCGTCTTTGCGTTTTTCAAACTCATCGTGGCACCAGGCGTCCCAGTCCTGGATTTTTTCCTTCATCGGCAGACACTCACTGATACGGAATTGTTCATCGGGAAACTGACTCGACTCGACATTTTTTGCCAGCACCAGGTCGTCGTCACGCGGCTCGACTACCAGCCACATTTGCTTGATACAGATGGGATTGACCGACCCGCCGCGGTGGTCGATGTGAGTCCCTACCAGGTTAACCCGACCGGTTGAGCGTACTATAATGACGCTTCGGTTTTCGCCGTATCTGCCGGCAAATGCTTCAAGCGTGCGCAAACACATTTGGGCCGCTTCTCTCTTCAAATCCTCATTATCGCCGTAGATTTGGTCCAGCCTGCTGTGAAATGCGCTGTTTGTGTCTTTGAGCAGCTCAATCCAACCGCTTATTAATCGCCTGCCACCAGCTTCAACTGCCATAACCTCTTCTCTTTCAAGATGTCCCCACGCTGTTAAACAAGCGCGCAAATAACAGGTTCTACTTTGCGGAGTAGACTATATTGCCATCGACTATAGTTGACTCAACCATCACCCTATAATCACCCGCTGAGCCGGTGATGTCGAGCACGCACAAATCAGCTTTTGCCCCGTCGGCGATTGAGCCGCAGCCCTCTTTATCCAGCCCTGTCAGCGCGCATGGGTTTGTTGACAATATCTTTGCGACCATCACAAGAGCTTGCTCGAATTCCAACGCATTGTGCAGGCGATTCCAGATACCCTGCATATCCGTGGTAAACCAGTTGAGCAGGTTGGCAAATCCGCGGTCCATCGTTAGGTTGCTGCTGAAGAGCGTACCGGGCTTGCCGACGGCTTGAAAGTAGTCGCCGCTTTCGCTGAGGGCGCCACGTATACCGCCACTGGTGAACTGCTTGACCTGCGAACCTGCAACAAACAAACAGTCTGTTACCCCAATAATCCTATCCACACCTTTGCGTTTCAGAATATCTCTTACATAGGCGGGGTTGACATGGTAGCCGTCAAGAATTTGCTCGGCATAGAGTTCGTCGGATTTTAATACCGCTTCAATTGCTCCTCCGCCGTGGAATGGCTTGTACGAACCGCCCGTGGGGCCGTTCGTAAAGTGGATGAAATATTTAAGCCCCGCTCTGGTTGCTTCCACAATTTGCTCACAAGTTGCATTACTGTGTCCGGCTCCCACCACAACACCCTTGTTAGTAAGATATTCGGTCAGCTCATAGCTGGCTCGACCAAAATCCGGCACCACATTTGCCAGCTTGATGGTCCCTTTGTCCTCGATTCTGTCGAACGACTCAGTACGAAATTCAAGCACATAATCCGGGTTTTGAGCGCCGGCCATCTGAGGGTTAATGAAACTGCCTTCTAAAAGTCCGCCCAAAACCCTGGCGCCCGGTTGAGTTTCCAGTTTATTTAGATAACGACACAGTTGAGCAAAACAATTCTTGAGATTCTCAATTGGGCTGGCCCACGTACCAACGTAAAAACCTGTAACACCGAACCTGACGAGGGTCTCACTTAACATGTTCAAGCCATATTCATAAGCAGATGGGCTATTATCGAAGGTCCTGGATTTTGGGTCATAAAGGCCGGTCGTGAACTCAAAGAGGTTGTAGCCGTGAAAATGTATGTCAACAAATCCCGGCACGACATATTTGCCGGTTATATCTACGACCTGGTCACAGCGGTCCTTGTCGCCGGCAAGTTCGACCCTGCCATCGCGAAGGATAATATCAGTACGTTCAACACCTTGCGGTGTTACCACGAAGCCGCCTTTGAGTCGAACTGTTTTCATATTGATTTGCAATTTCCCAGTCTTTGGTGAAGATTTCGCACTCTGTTTACCAGAATACGCAATTAATATTCCCAAATAATGCCGTCAGAACACACGCCTCGAAACCAGTCTACCTCAACTCTGTGCAGAAGCCAAGCCCGAAGATATCTATTATGCGTTGCAGCCCGTTTTTAAGCATAAAATTCATTCTCCTGCCACTCACAGAAGCATATAACACCTTGTTAATTGCATTTTGACTTTACAAACACACGCAGCCCTGTTAAAATCCAGCAGCTAAGTTATAAAATGGCTCAACAGAGACCAAATACGAAAATGGCTGGCAAAATAGTTATTGATACCGAACGGTGCAAAGGCTGCGGCTTGTGTGTGGTAGTATGTCCGAAGAATTGCATCGTCATCTCTAATCACTCCAACAAAAACGGTTACTTCCCCGCCCAGGTGACCAACTCTGATTGTACAGGGTGCGCTATGTGTGCGATTATCTGCCCGGATGTGGCTATCGAAGTTTTTTACGAAAGCAAAGTTGAAGCTGCCAAATCTAACAAGAAAGGAAAGCCCAATCTCATTAAGGAAAAGGCATAAGCCCCGTTAGATAGCAAGCATCTAACGGGGAACTACTTTAACTGAAAGAATCGTCTTAAGAGATTAAGAAAGATGGATGAAAGAATAAAACGCTTGATAAATCAAATAAAAGCACATCTGATAAAGCTGTACGGGGAAAAAATCAGAAAGGTTATATTATATGGTTCCTGTGTAAGGGGCGAAACGACGAGGGATTCTGATATCGATATACTTGTACTGGTTGACCAGTCCCTGAATCCTTTTGAAGCCAGAGAAAGCCTGAGCGACCTTTTGTTTGACATAATTCTTAATGAAGGCGAACTTGTTTCAGTTATTGTAGTTCCCGAAGATTTCTTTGAAAGTTACAATTCTCCATTTATACTGAATGTCAAGAAAGAGGGAGTGATAGCGTGAATGAGAGAATTCTAATGTGCGGCAATGAGGCCCTTGCCGAAGCGGCTATCCTTGCCGGCTGCGATGCCTATTTCGGCTATCCGATTACGCCGCAAAACGAAATCCCCGCCTATATGTCCCGAAGAATGCCCGAGGAGGGCCGGGTCTTTGTACAGAGTGAAAGTGAATTAGCCGCGATTAATATGGTATTCGGTGCCTCGGCCACGGGCAAAAGGGCTATGACAACCTCATCCAGTCCCGGCATCAGCTTAATGCAGGAGGGAATAAGCTATCTGGCAGGGGCCGAGCTGCCGGCCGTGGTCGTCAATGTAATGCGAGGCGGCCCGGGCCTCGGCAACATTGCACCATCACAAGGCGATTATTTCCAGGCCACTCGCGGCGGTGGACACGGCGATTATCGAACCATCGTCTTCGGACCATCAAGCGTACAGGAGCTGGTCGATTGTATGGCGCTGGCATTCGATTTGGCTGATGAGTATCGAATGACTGTTGTCGTCCTGGCCGATGGTATTCTGGGTCAGATGATGGAGCCGATAGTGCTCGAGAAAAAGCCGCGGCGAGAATTGCCGCCCAAAGATTGGGCCCTGACCGGAGCCAAAGGCAGAGAGCAGAACATTGTCCGCTCATTATGGCTCCCGGAAGGAGCGCTGGAAAAACACAACTATAAGCTCAAGGCCAAATATGAGCAGGTGCAAAAGAATGAAGTCATCTGCGAACAATACGAGGTTGACGATGCCGAAATAATAGTGGTTGCCTACGGCGTAGCAGCAAGAATCGTCCGAGGCGCGGTAACCAGAGCAAGAGAAGAAGGAATCAAGGCCGGATGGATACGCCCTGTCACTCTCTGGCCGTTCCCAACAGAGCAAATCAGCAAGGCCGCTGACGAATTGCGCATCTTCCTCGTTGTCGAAATGAGTTGCGGCCAGATGGTCGAAGACGTAAAACTGGCCATCGCCGGAAAAGCACCGGTTGTATTTTACGGCCGACCCGGCGGCGGCGTGCCAACCGTCGACGAGATTCTGGAAAGAATCAAACAATTGACGATACCCAGAAATGTAAAATGTAAAGCGAAAAATGCAAAACCAAAACTTAAAATTTAAAATCAAATTAAAAGACAGAGCATATCAGTATTCTATTAAAATAATAGAATTTCTGGATACCCTACCTAAAGATACCTCTTCTCATGTTATTACAAAACAGCTATTAAGGTCGGCTACATCTATAGGTGCAAACATTGTTGAGGCTCAAGCCTCCAGTTCGAGAAGAGATTTTACCAATTTCCTTAGTTATTCACTTAAATCAGCTAACGAAAGTTTATATTGGCTTGGTTTGCTGAAGGATGCAAAGAAAATACATAACGGTCAGTTAGAATATCTTTTAAGTGAAACCAAAGAATTGGCAAATATATTAGGTTCAAGTATCTTAACTCTCAAAGGGAAAAGGTAGATTTTGAATTTTAGGTTTTATTTTTTAATTTTTATCTTTTAGTTTTTAATTTAATCACGTAGTTAGCATGAAAACAGTATTTATGCGAACACCGACTTTGAAAGATTGTCCGACGCATTATTGTCCCGGATGCGGGCACGGGATTGCTCATCGATTGATAGCTGAGACAATCGATGAGCTGGGCATACGCGGCCGCACTATCGGCATAGCACCGGTAGGATGCGCGGTGTTGGCGTATAATTATCTCGATATCGATATGGTCGAGGTGGCACATGGCAGACCACCGGCGGTAGCAACAGGTATGAAAAGGACTAACCCCGACAAAATAATCTTCTCCTATCAAGGCGACGGCGACCTGGCGGCAATCGGAACAGCGGAAATTATTCACGCCGCTCATAGAGGCGAACAGATAACGGTTATCTTTATCAACAACGCGGTCTTCGGTATGACGGGCGGGCAGATGGCGCCGACGACCCTTCTGGAGCAGGTTACAGCAACGACCCCACGGGGCCGACAGACCACCAGCGAGGGCTATCCGCTGCAAGTATCGGAATTGTTGGCACTGTTACCGGGCGCAATTTATGTTGAGCGCTGCTCATTGCACAATCCAACGCACGTTCGCAAGGCCAAAAAGGCCATCAAACACGCCTTTGAGCTGCAGGTCAGCGGTGCTCAAGGCTTGTCGCTTGTTGAGGTCCTCTCGCCCTGCCCGGTTTATTGGCGAATGACGCCCGTTAAGGCGATGGAATGGATAGAAAAGGAAATGACAAAAGTTTTCCCGCTCGGCCGATTGAAAGGTTAAAAGCCAAATATCGAATGTCGAATGCGCAAATAACAACAAATGATTCTTATGAAGAGGTTATCATTGCCGGCTTTGGCGGCCAGGGAATTCTGTTGGCCGGCAGACTGCTGGCCCAGACGGCGATGAAGCGAGGCCTCGAGGTAACTTTTATGCCCTCCTACGGCGCCGAGGTTCGAGGCGGTACCGCAAATTGTATGGTTATTATCGCAGAGAGAAAAATCGCCTGCCCCGTCGTCGCCGACCCCGATTCGCTGATTGCAATGAACAAGGCCTCGCTAAATAAATTCGCACCCCGCCTTAAAAACGGCGGGCTGCTGGTTATGAATAGTTCCCTGATAGACAGCAAGCCGCAACTGAACAAAACGATTGAGATAATAGCGGTGCCTGCCGACGATTTGGCAGTTGAATTAGGCAACCAGAAAGCCGCTAATATGGTGGCCATCGGCGCGTATTTGCAAAAGCGAGGACATCTTACCCCAGATGCGGCGGCTGAAGCTCTGCCCGACGTGCTTGCGAAGCGGTACCATCAAACATTGCCGGTCAACACCAAAGCTCTACGCCGCGGCGCCGAATTCGTTAAAAACAGCGAATAGCGGATATACAAAATTGGAAACAGAAAAAACAGAAAGTATGCAAAGAAATGTTTTCAGCCGGTTAAACAGCAGCCGACGGCGTCCGTTTACTCTGCGTATGGCACCGATGATAGATATGATTTTTCTGCTGCTGATATTCTTTTTCGTAGCAGCGAAGTGGAGACCGCAGGAGGATTTCCTGCCGTTCCAATTACCTGCTGCACAGGCACAGGACCACAGAATCGGAAAAGCTGAGCCTCTAATAATACACATTTTTGCAACGGAAACCGGCTGCCAGGTCCGGATAGGGCAGCTATATACGGTCCAAATAGAAAACCAAACAATTGAGGCCGACCTGGTTGGGTTGATGGAAAAAATAGAGAAGTGCCTGCTTGCCCAAAAAAGATTCGCCACCGACCCCGTAGAAATAATTTGCAGCCCGGAAGTGAAATGGGAACATCTGGCAAAAATATATAATGTGTTTTACGGAATGGGCCTGACCGACATTACATTACCAATGACGGAGTAACCCCCAACAATGGGTACTTCTATTAAATGCAGCCCTAAAATCATAACCGCTTTATGTGTTGCGTTTTTCTTTTCATCTCTGCCGGTAAGCCCGGCCAATACAATACCTGCCGCCGAGGATATTAACAGTCTGGCCGAAGCAGCAAGGCTGACCGCCGATACCTTTATGCGCGAAAGCTTCCAGCTCCGTATGCAATATGAGTTCAGCGGGCAATTTTTGACCCGGAACGATAAGGAAAATCTGCACACTCTCGCAAAAAAAGCCACTGACCGGCTGCAGGCAATCGCTGAAAGCCAACGAAAACTAAAAAAACAAATCGAAGACTATCAAGGAGACAACTGGGACGACAGGTTCGGCTCGACAGGGCTCTGGAGAAAGCTCTCCAGGGACCTTTACGTAACCACTTTAAGTAAGTGCGAAATTGATTTTTATCTTGCCCTTTCATCCCAACAGTTACAAAGAAATAAAATATCGCAGGAGATACTGGCCCAAATAGATTCATTAACCCAAATCCGTAATATAGCGTATTCACAGTTCTTAAAAGCCAGAACCCTCGCCCTGCTCGCCCGGACGGCCCCGACCTATAAGCCATTAGCAAAAAAAGAGTTTGATGCGCTTATGGTTCGCTCCGATATGAGCCATTCAACTGTTTTCAGGATAGCGATAGAGAGAATTAAATTACTCGGCCAAACCAAACCGGCCCAATTAGAGAAACTGGCCAGGGAGCTTGCACAAAGCAGCTGCGCCGATGACCTTGAACTGGTTTTATCTCTGGCGTTTCTGCAGCGACAACACGATGCCAACGCCTTTGAAAAAATTGTGCAGCTCCGGCCGGAAACAAAATCTTTTCTCGGCTCACTGATATTGCAGAATCTTTCCTGTCAGATTAAAGCAGGAAAATTGACGGAACAAACCTTACAGCAAATTACCGTTTTTGAAGCAGAGCTCGCCGTACAAAAAATATGGAATAATACATCCGGAGAACATCAAATGCTCCTGGACTGTCTGGCAAGCACAGAAAAGTTTCAAACGCCTTTGATACTGTACGTAACAGCAGTTAGATTCGCAGACTCGTCGCCAACCAGAGCGGTTAAACTGCTGGTAAAGGCAAGTAAACTCCAGCAACAGCAAAAAAGCGAGATGTTGGAAACGTCAGCCGAGGAAATTGCCGAACAAGCTGCAAAGCTCGCATATAATCTGTTCGCCCAAAATTCACTTAATTGCCCGGCTGTCCTCGAAGCCTTTGAGAACTACTCTACGATAGCAAATGAAAAAATCGATGAAGAGCTGGAGTACCTCTACAGTATCGTCCTGAATGACTGCGGCAGAACTACAAAAAGCAAAGAGTTATTGCAAAAGATAGCTAACCGCCCTGCCGGATACTGGCGTAATAGAGCAAAATTAGACCTCATAATACAGGCAATAGAGCAAGAGCAGCAAAACAGCGAGTTACTTGAGCAGCTAAGAGAATTAATTTTGAACTGCCCTAGCCGGGACAAAAAGAACAATAAATTACGTATGAAGGCAATAACAATATACTGCCAATTGCTTCTTGAACTTAAAAACGAAGCTTCAGCTCAAAGCATATTAACCATCTTAGCTGAAGCTGAAACCACCACCGGTATAAACCTCAACTTATTCAAATTATTCAAAGCACAGGCACTTCAGCAGTTAGGAAGACTGGACGAATCGGCCCACTACATGCTTTTAGCGATTCAGGACGACAGCGGCTCACTTGCCGGCGAAGTAATGGAACTGTTGTCTGAAGTTGTCGATACAATCGACAAGTTACAATTACAAGCAGATGATTTTGGCAAAACGATTCATAACTGTAAAAAGCTGGCTGAATTCAGTCATAAATCCACTAACGACCGGCAATCAGGTTTGCTTCTAACAGAAATTTCTATACTCGCAGCAGCTAAAGATAAGGAAAAATTATCAGAAGTTGAAAAACTGCTCGATAATATCGCCAGAGACGGCGATGCCAACGATGTGGACGTGCTCCGCTGCCGGGCCAGACTGCTCACCGCCCAGGGCAAATTCGCCGATGCAGCCCGATTGTGGGCGCAAGTTGCCAAAATACGAAAAAGCGAAACTGTTTCAACAAACCAGCGAAGCTGGAAATGGTGGCGAGCTAAGTTTTATGAACTTCACTGTTGCGCAAAAATATCACAAATACAAAAAGAGAAAGTCTTACATACCATTGAGGTCCTCGAAAATAGTTTCGCCGACATCCCACCTTTATGGGCTGAAAAACTAAACTCGCTGAAATAAAAGTGCCGCCACAGCGAAAAATAAAAAACACAAAACGAAAAACTATATCGCGGAATTCAAAAGCTTTAAATTTTTATAGGTTATTAGCTTTTAACTTAAAAAAGTCTAAAATTAAGGATAAGAATAAAATGAATTGGGGAGTGCCCTTTTTTCTTGTCTATGGCCAGACTCGGCCCGCCGTGCGTATGAATGGCGCTTAGAAAAAGTTCAGACGGCTTGAGTATGAAGGCCGAGGCGGGTCCGCTCAAGAAAGCCGCGCAACGGCGAGCTGTTGATAGGCAAAGTTAAGCCGTGATTGCTCTCAAGTGCGCGCATATAGCACCGTGCCTCGCAGCCATCAAAGCCTATCAACTTAATAGCAGTCCTCAGTCAGGATGCAGCCGGCGTCTGATTTTGCTTTTTCCGGCTCCCTGGTTCCGTTCTGCAACGTAGTAGCCGCCGGATCCGCAAGTAACTTACCGGATTATCAGTATTGATAACGAGGTTATCTACACGTTCTCGCTTAAGAGCAGTCAACTAACACACAAAAAAGAAAAATAAGAATGCTGCAAACAATAGTGCAGCTCACTAAATAACTTGCATAAATAGCTGCGATGAACTATAATATGTAAAATGCAAAAACCAGATTTAATTTGCGAATAGGAACATAAAAATGGCCAAGCGAACAAATATTAAAAAACCCAAGGTCATCTGCAGCTTCTGTGGCCGGTCGGCAAGCCAGGCTGATGCCTTCATAGAGGGACCGAACAAGGTCTTTATTTGTCCGGAATGCGTCGAACTGTGCCACAACATCATCCAGCAAGACCATAAACGAATCAGCAGGGAGGGCATTGGCCTGAAAGAAATGCCCCGGCCCAGAGAAATAAAGGAATATCTCGACCAATATGTAATTGGGCAGGAACACGCCAAAAAATATATCTCAGTCGCGGTTCACAACCACTATAAACGCCTTCTACACAGCGATAGTGACGACAGCGATGTTGAAATAGACAAATCCAATGTTCTCTTAATCGGCCCGACCGGCTCCGGCAAAACACTGCTTGCCCGCACCCTCGCCCGCAAATTGGAAGTGCCGTTTGCAATATGCGATGCAACCACCGTTACCGAGGCCGGATATGTCGGCGAAGACGTCGAAAACTTCCTGCTGCGACTGCTGCAGTCCGCCGACTACGATATAGAAGCCGCCCAGCGGGGAATCGTCTATATCGATGAAATAGATAAGGTCGGCAAAACCACCCAGAACGTTTCGATTACCCGTGACGTCTCCGGCGAAGGCGTTCAGCAGGCACTATTGAAAATGCTCGAAGGAACTATTGCCAATATCCCCCCACAGGGCGGAAGAAAGCATCCGGAACAATCTTACATACAACTTGACACCACGCAGATACTTTTTATATGCGGCGGAACCTTTGTGGGGCTGGAAAATATCACCAAGAAGCGGCTTGGCAAAAAAATGATCGGCTTCAATTCAGAGTTGTCCAGGCAAACCGACGAAAAAACCGAGTACAGTGATATAATCAGCCAGGTCATACCGGAAGATATCATCGAGTATGGAATGATTCCTGAAATGGTCGGCAGACTCCCCGTAATTACCACCCTCTCAGCTCTCGATGAAGATACGCTTATAGACATACTAACCAAGCCGAAAAATGCGCTGCAAAAGCAGTATCAAAGATTTTTCGAGATGGAAAATGCCAAGCTTGAATTCACAGACGACGCCTTACGCGCACTGGCACAGAAGGCCCTCAAGCGTGACACCGGCGCCAGGGCATTGCGCGCGATTACCGAGGAGCTGATGGTTGATTTGATGTATCAACTGCCGGAAGAGCCAAAGCCCGCAAAATACGTAATTACCCGTGACATTGTCGAAGGCAAAGCCGATTTGTTCACCGCAAGACAAAAAGCAAAAAAAGAATCCGCATAGAGCTTGTCTGCCGGCAATTGGGCTTCAAAATTACTGCTCGCCCCTTGAGACTGCTAACTGGATGTCCGTTGCGCTGCTTTGAGCAACAGCCGCAAGGGCGTATTGAGCCTCACCAAAACAAATACCCTTATCAATACGCAAGGTAACGACCCTGCGCTCCGGCGGCAAACCTCGCAAACGAACATCTATCAATTCAGCGAGTTTATCAACTATACCGGCATAGTCTGACGCTGAGATTTTTTCTGAGCCGACCGCAAAATCGACCTTCTCCCCGGTTGTCTTCATAACGGTAACCGTAGTCACCTGGACCCCGGGTTCGGAGCCGCTTTGGGCGAACTCGCAGCCGTCCGGGACGGTTACCGGAAAATTCTCGGCCTCGATGAACTGACAAACCACTAAAAAAAATATAATGAGCAAAAACACAATATCTATAATCGGCGTCATATTAAAAGACATAGGCCCTTTCCCTTCATCCGGGACCCTCTTATCATCACGGGCGCAGAGACTTGTGAACGGTCTCCACCGGCTTTACTGGAAGTTCACGAATTGGCTGCTTGGGTTTTGGCTGTTCATCCTGCTTTTGCCTTTTGAGGCTGCGTCTTATTTCGGGTATAATACTCTCAGCTTCTACTACCGCATCGCTCACCAGCATCTCAATCCGGTTTCGAAACACGCCGTGTATCGCCAGCGCCGGTATTGCAATAAACAGGCCCCAAAAAGTTGTCACCAGGGCAACGGAAATCCCCTCGGCCAATTGCGCCGGCTGCGGCTGACCACCGGCCAGCACGATGGCGTTGAAAAGTTTTATCATTCCGAAAACCGTCCCGAACAAACCTACCATCGGCGAAACATTGCCAATCAGATTGACCCATTCTATCCTGCGCAAAAGCCCCCACGCCTGCTCCTGCAGCGATTCGGCAAGCACGTTTCGCATCCGGAACCAATCGCCCCTGCCCTGCGTAATTGCCTTGACAACTGCGACACTGACAAAATCATTTCGTTCGGCAATTCGTGCCTCTAATTGTCCGTGGCCAAACTGCCGTATTATCTCGACAATCTTCCCGCCTATACCGGCCGGAAGAAGTTTTTTGCGGCGAATGGTAAGGCAATGCTCGACCGCCAGATAAACCGCAATAAGTGACATCGGCAAAAGCACAAACCAGACAATAGGGCCGCCGCCTATAACAAATTGCTCAAAGAATGTCTGCGTTCCCGCTTGCGCAGGAATGACAGAGCCTGCCGCTGCGTCAGCCCGCCCCTGAGAAAGCAGGGGCCTCGTAGCAACTATTACCGCCAGCACAGCAGCCAGTACAATGACCAAAAAGACCGTCTTGAATAAAAAGCTCTTACGCATCCTTGTATCTCGTATGTCGTATTATGTCATTGCGGGCGCGGGGAAGCAATCTCTATTTCTTTTTTCATTTTGTGCTTTTTTGCAGCTATTTTAAATTTTTCATCGCCGTCGGTGATTAAGACAAATTCGCCGCCGCTTTGTTTTGCTATCGCCTCAAGCATCTTACGGTCATCGCTCTGCGGCCAAAATCCTATGGTATTGATTCTTGTCCTCGGCGCAAATCGCTTCAGCAGGTTCGCTATTTTCTGCGAAAACCTCTGCACATCTTCAGTTGTCAGCTCAAAGCCATCTGTAAGAAAATAAACAAGCGAAGGGGCGACTCCACTGCCGTCACGAATTTGTACCGCCCTTTCCAGCGCCGCCAGCGCATTAGTTTGCCCGGCCGGTCGGATGGAATCAATAAAATCATACGCAGCGGATTTAGCCTTTTGCGTCGCTCGAAGCAGCTTGTCATTACCAAATTCAAACAACCTGTCACCGCCGAAAAAAATAATGTAAAAATATTGGTCTGGCTGCAGGTTTCCAATCGATTCCTTGAGCTTTTTTCGAACCTGGACGAATATCCCCCGCATACTCCCCGAACAATCTACAAGATAACAGACTTTACGCTGCTCCGTCCGACTACCGAAAAATTCAATCCTGTGCGGCAAATCGGCGCTGCCCGGCAGCGAAAAAACACTTCGCGAGTGTACCGGTTTTGCCAAATCCCCAAAGTTTTGCGAACCCGGCTTTAGAGCGCCAAAAATTCGATTTGTCGGCAACAATTTGTCCGTCCTTCTTGCAAACCGGCTTTCAGCAGACTTTTTTATCTTCGGCTTGGGGATTATGGGAGCGGCTTGCAGGAGCTTTTTTATCCGGCTTATTTTAGCCATCGGTGTAGGCCGCGGTTTGCCTTGAGCATTGGCACCTGCTTGTTGCCGGCAGGGCGAGAATTTGACCGCCCCAAACGCCGTCAGCACTATCAGATGCACGACAATCGAGGCCATCCATGCCCAAAATGTCACGCTGCCCCTTCGCCCCGTACAAACCATCCTTTGGTTCATCGATACAGACAAAAAATACTCCGTTATTTTATTCTACAACTTCGACGAGAGAGTGAACCGGCACCAATAAATTATAGACAAATATCGCATCACTATCGTGCAGGCGAATACATCCTCTTGAGCTATTAGTACCAACCGTTTCCGGCTCCTCGGTGCCGTGAATGCCAAAGCCCGTCCTGTCTTTGGCAGCTCCCTTGATACCTTCCAATCCTATCCATCTCGACCCTAAAGCATAACCCGGCTCCCCGTAGTGAAGAAGTTTACGCGTAACAGGATCACGCCAGGGCGGCTTTATCAGCTTGCTTTCCAATTTGACACGCCACAGTCCTATCGGCGTTTCCCTGCCCGACTGGCCCAGACCCACACGGAAACTCTTTACGAAAGTGTTGTTCTGAAGAAACAACTCCATCGTGAAAGTCGAAAGATATATCCTGGCGTGGAAAGGGCCGTTGATGACTTTTATCGTCTCTCCCTCTGGCAAAACTTCAGGGCGAACTTCGTTAATCTTAGAAAGAATCTCCCACGGCACCTTATATTGCTTGCCGATTGTTGAAAGTATTTCACCCCGCTTGACCCTATAACTGCTGCAAAGACTGTCCTGCGGGTAAACGGTTTTACTAAACAGCCATTTATCGGCAAGCTCAGAGAGTCGGCTTTTCACAAACGCTCGCTGCCGGTCGGTCATAGGCATTAGTAATATGTCGTTTAGTATGCCACGAGCTTCTATAATCTTAGCGGGCTTTGCGTTCATCAGCGCCATAGCTTCGGCAATAAGCGCAGTCGCTTCGGGATTAGGGTCAGAAGTCGGCTCAGGTGTGATATCCGACAAATTCGGCTCCGGCGCAGGTGGTGATGGCGGTATAAAAACCACGGGCGAGTTTGGTTCCTCTTCCGGGCCTGTTTCATCTTTGTTTTTGCCGGAAGGACGATAAATGAAGGCAACCACCACAGCAATAATAAGCAAAGCCGAAATGATATATGTCCGCCTTAGGGGCCGGCCTCTTCGTCTGCCGTGTAAGCTGGAAGGATAACGAGCCATTTTATTCTCCTTTTTCAGCGTTTAGCGTATAACGTTTAGCGTTTAGTTAGCTTTTTTCTATCCACTATATTCTATCGGCTATTCTGGTTAAAATATATTATTTCTTCATCGGTCACTAACAAATCCACCCGCTCATCACGCTCCATCACCGGTACCGAGTCAATCACCTGCTCTGCGAAAGCAAAGCCGCATCTCGGCGCCTTAAGCTGCTCGTTAGCGAAAAACCTGTCGTAATAGGCGCCGCCGCGGCCAAGCCGGTTGCCCTTCCTATCGAATCCTAACGCCGGCGCAACCACCAGGTCAATCTCTTCAATCGGCATCGGCACCCCGGTTATTGGATTTCGCAGCCCGGAAACTTCGGTCGAAAAGCCCGTCTCCAGCGAGTTTATCTGTACCGGTATCATATGCCTTTGCTGCCAGGAAACCTTCGGCACCACCACTATCTTACCGAGCTGCCAGGCATAAAGTATTACCTCGGAAGTATCCACCTCGTGCGGGAGGGACAAATACATCATAACTGCCGATGCACTTTGAAATTGCGGGGTCGAAACCAAATTCCGGCATGCTTTCCGGCTCTTTTCGCTCCTCTGCTCTTCAGTCATCTCGAGCAAACACTTCCGCAGCCTCAGACGCAACTGCTCCTTGTCCATTTAGCCATCCTTCTTTCCGGCACTCCTTTTGACAGGCCTGCCCAGCTCCCCGGAGGAGCGGGGCCTGCTATTTTCTATCAAGGTTTGCAGCTTTTGTAAATAACGCTTGATATTTTTTTCACACCCGATTTCCTTCGGTTTGTAATATTTTTTCCTCATCGCCGCCGGCAGGTACTCCTGCGGCACGAAACCACCATCAAAATTGTGCGGATACTTGTAATCAGCTCCGTAACCCATTTTTTTCGCAGCCCGGTAATGACTGTCTTTCAGATGTTTTGGCACAGGTATCGTTTTCTGGGATTTCACGTCGTCAACTGCTTTCCAGATAGCCGAAGCCGCAGCATTTGATTTTGGTGCACAGGCAACATACAAAGCTGCCTGCGCCAGGGCCAGTTGCGCTTCCGGCAAGCCGACAAACTCGGATATCTGGACGGCAGCCGCAGCCAAAACCGTCGCCATCGGGTCGGCATTGCCAACGTCCTCGGACGCACAAACCGCAATACGCCGGGCAATAAAACGAGTGTCCTCTCCGCCTGCTATCATCCGGGCAAGCCAATAAACGGTAGCATCAGGGTCGCTGCCGCGCATACTCTTCTGCAAAGCGCTTGCCAAATCGTAGTGCGTGTCGCCCGTGCCATCGTAGTCAATCGTCTTTTGTTGTATCGACTCTTTTGCAATTTCCAGATTAAAGTTAATTTTTGCATCTTGCTGCCGGGCGGCCTGCGACAACACGCCAACCTCCAGCGCTGTCAGGGCCTTTCGGGCATCGCCGTCGCTGGTCACTGCCAGAAATTTCAGTACCTTCTTCTCTGCCCGGATGTCAAATTTACCGAGCCCTCGCTCGGTATCAGCAATTGCGGTTTTCAGCAACTCTAAAATGTCTTCTTCGCCAAGCGGCTCAAAATGAAACACGGTGCTGCGCGAAATCAACGGCGAATTGACCGAAAAAAACGGATTTTCCGTCGTAGCACCTATGAGGATTAAAACCCCCGATTCGACGTCATCCAGCAAAACATCCTGCTGAGCACGGTTGAAGCGGTGGATTTCATTGATAAAAAGCACGGTTCGCTGACGACTAACAGCAAGCCTGTCGCGGGCGGCAGAGATTATCTCGCGAATATCCTTCACGCTGGCCGCCGGGGCACTGAGATAGTAAAATCTGGCCTTTGTGTAATTCGCAATAACCATTGCCAGCGAGGTCTTTCCCACGCCGGGCGGCCCGTAAAATATCAAACTGGTGAGCTTGTCGGCCTCGAGCATCCTTGTCAGCAGTTTATCCGGGCCGAGGAAGTGTCTTTGTCCGAGAAATTCACCGAGCTTTCTCGGCCTCATCCGAACCGCCAGAGGCGCCGCCGAGGCTATATTGGCCTTTTCAGACGGGCTAAACAACGTTTTATCACCTTGGTCCTCTCGCATTTACTACGTATTATACTTCAGAAGTGCAAAACTGTCGAAAACATATTTTAACCCCATTTCCCAAATAAATAGCCCATTCGCCAGTACCCTCAGCAGCACATCGGCATCAGTTTCCGGGAAATATCAAATAAATTTTCTTGACATATCTGCGTTACTGCTTTACAAGAACTGCTTTGTGTATCAACCTTTATAAAAATAACTTAAGGAGAATAAAATGGATAAGAGAACAAAATTCACCCTTGATGAAAATGAAATACCTACACAATGGTATAATATCCTGGCAGATTTGCCTGAGCCACTGCCGCCAATTTTGCACCCGGGTACAGGAAAGCCGGTAGGCCCGGACGATTTGGCGCCTTTATTCCCTATGGAACTAATCAAGCAAGAGGTGAGTACCGAGCAGTGGATTGACATTCCTGAGGAAGTGCGGGATATTTATCGATTATGGAGGCCAACGACCCTATTTCGGGCGCACAGATTGGAAAAAGCCCTGGATACACCGGCTAAGATTTTCTACAAGTATGAGGGGACAAGTCCTCCCGGCAGTCACAAGCCAAATACTGCTGTGGCTCAAGTCTATTACAGCAAAATGGAGGGCGTCAAGCGCATCACCACTGAGACCGGAGCCGGGCAGTGGGGAAGCGCCCTGGCCTTCGGCGGTGCATGTTTTGGGGTTGAGATTAAGGTCTATATGGTCAGGATTAGCTATAATCAGAAGCCGTATCGCCGCGTAATGATGGAGACGTGGGGCGCCAAGTGCGTACCCAGCCCCAGCTCCGATACCAAGGCAGGGCGGGATATGCTGGCAAAAGACCCCGATTGTCCCGGTAGCTTAGGCCTGGCTATCAGTGAGGCGGTAGAGGATGCTGTCTCTCGTGATGATACACATTACGCCTTAGGCAGTGTACTTAACCATGTCTTACTACATCAAACCGTCAATGGCCTGGAGACAAAAAAGCTAATGGAGAAGATAGATGCCTACCCCGACATCCTTGTGGGCTGTATCGGCGGCGGCTCAAACTTCGCCGGGCTGTTTTTGCCCTTCGTCAAGGATAAAATTGACGGCACAAAGCCAGACCTCCGCATCATCAATGTAGAGCCGGCAAGCTGTCCTACTGTAACCAGGGGACCTTATGCCTATGACTTTGGCGATTCAGCCATGCTTACTCCATTGATTAAGATGTACACCCTCGGGCACGGCTTTATTCCACCTCCGGTCCACGCCGGCGGGCTGCGCTATCACGGGATGGCACCCATTATATGCCATCTGCATAAATTAGGACTCGTTGAAGCCAGAGCTGAACACCAGCTTAGTACCTTCGAGGCAGGCGTAACATTTGCCCGCGCCGAAGGCATTATCAGCGCTCCGGAGACAAATCATTGTATTAAGGCGGCAATTGATGAAGCCCTCAAGTGCAAGGAAAACGGTGAGGCAAAAACGATACTCATAGCTCATAGTGGACATGGACACGTTGATATGGCAGCTTATGATGCCTACTTTAGCGGTAAACTTAAGGATTACGAATATCCTAAGGAGAAAATAGACGAGGCCCTGGCTGACCTGCCCAAAGTGGCCCTCGAATAAAGCTGGTAAATGCCAAATCTGTTCTGAGACAGACTTGCAGTACAGAAAATTGCTTTTGCAGCATAGGCCGATAAAAAGTACGCTGGCTTGCAATCGCTTTTAATATAATGCGATTTTGGCCATTTTTTGAGCCTTTTTACACAGCCAGCGCAAAAAAAAATCCAAAAAAAACTTTTTTTTATTTGATTTGCAGCTATATACCGATAAACTTTTCAAGTGGCTGGGAGGTAGTTTAGCCTCATATCAGCCAGATAGAAGTTTTCGTGTAGCGTGGGAAGTTTGAGTAAAGTCTTTTTAAGGAGATGAGTATGAAGAAAAAAGGAATTCTATTAACTGTCGTAATCTTATTGAGCGCGGCCAGCTTTGCCCAGGCCCTGGAAGGTGAGCTGCGCGGTGTGCTTGACTTTACTTATCAAAGTAAGTACATCTGGCGCGGCTTCGATGTTTACGAGGACAAAAGCGCAATTCAGCCATCTATAGACCTGGATTTGTACCAAACAGGATTTGGAATCAACATCATGGCTCACAGGGCAAATTCAAGCGGATACGAAAATGGCGAACGATGGGACTACACCGTGTATTACGGCGACAGCGTCTTTGAAGGCGAAACTTATGCAACCAACTACAGACTCGGCTACGTATACTATAATTATCCGGATAACAGCAGTCACACCAGGGGCAGTATAGACCTCCAGGAAATGCAGTTGGTTCTTTCCTGGCCGGAAATTTGCCCCGCAGGCGTCGTCCCCAGCTACGCCCTTATCAAGCTGTGGCCCTCCAACGGTGATACTCTAAATGGTAAAGCCTCCGGTTGGGCACACGTCTTCATGCTTGACTATGGCTTGAACCTGGGTACTTTAATTCCGGATATGCCGGAGCAGGTTCTGAATCTGCATACGGAGATGGTCTTCAATGATGGGGTCGACCCACGCGGCATAGGTGTCGACCACGATTGGTCAAACATCGTCTTCGGCGTCTCAACAGACTTTGACCTCGGCAACGACCTTACCTTCACCCCGGGACTTTATCATCAGATAACAATGGATGATTCGGTCAATGACGATAAGGACGAAACCTGGGTAAGCTTGAGTGTGAAGTACAGATTCTAAAACGACCAGGTAGTTTCTTACTATCTAAGCAGAAAGGCCGGTTTATTAAAAACCGGCCTTTCTGTCTTGGCTTACCAGCTAAACCTGCACTAAACCACTCTGCCGGCCATAAATTTTGCTGTTTCAATCAAGGCGCCTTTAGCATCGCTTTCCTTCAAGCCGGCTAATGCCCCGACCGCTCTGTCGACAAATTCCTGCGCCCGCCCGCGCGCATATTCCAAACTGCCATAACGGCTTAGCATCTCTGCCAGCCCCGCACCAATTGAGCTTAGGCTCTGCCTAATTGGTGCGGGGTCGTCCACCGCCCCTAACAAATGTATTACAGCCAGCGTCAGCTTGCGTTTACTGACATCACTGCCGAGTGTTTTGCCCGTTTTGTTTTCATCACCGATTATATCGAGTAAATCATCGGTAATTTGAAACGCAATGCCGGCATTCAAACCAAAAACCGCCAACGACTGAACCTGCGCTTTGCTTTCCCGGGCCAGAAGGCCGCCAAGATAGCAGCAGCCACTAAAAAGAGCGGCACTTTTTTCGGTGATTATGTCGATATACTCTGATTCGCTCAACTGCCAATTCCGCCTTTGACTTACCTGTCTCAATTCACCTTCGCAGACCCGAATCGCGGTAGCGGCAATTACCCTCGCTACCTGCGGTTCCAGTTCGGCGCACATCTTGAAGGCTCGGCTTAATAAAAAATCGCCCAGCAAAACAGCGGATTCGTTACCCCAGAGACTGTTTGCCGTGGGCAGGCCCCGCCGTTTTTGCCCCTCGTCTATAACATCATCGTGCAACAGCGTGGCATTGTGAATCATCTCAACAATCGCTGCAACACGGATATGCTCATCTGTGATTTTACCACAGCAGCCGCCCGCAAGCAAAACCAGCCCGGGCCGAAGCATCTTGCCGCTGCGGGTACTCACATATTCGAGCAACGGCTTGATGTCCCCTGCCTTGGTCGGGACGGTCAATTGCTTATCTATCAGCTCTCTAACCCGGCCCAATTGGCAATCGATTAGCCCAAAAGCAGGAATCCCGCTCAATGGGATATTGCCTCCTGCGTCCGTATATGTCGGTCGTTGCATAGCGTATAGCGAATAGCGTGTAGTTTAGTAGGGGCGGTTCGCCGGGCTACGGCGGGCTTCGCCCAGACGAGAGAACCGCCCCTGCTCCGCGTTCTCTGCGGTTAAACAATCTTTAATAACCTCTCTGCAATCTTCAAACCGGCATCCAGCCTCGCAATTGCCTTGCAGGCTTTCGCCATTTCCTTTAGTTTTTTTTCATCTTTCATCAACTCTTCCAGCTCCTCGGCCAGCCATTCAGCCGTCTCTTTGCGCACCGGCAAATCATCTATTACAACCGCCGCTCCCGCCTCAACCAGTTTGCCCGCATTCAGGTATTGATGCCTGTCCCTATGATACGGATACGGCATACAGATACTCGGCACAGAAGCCGCGGCATATTCAGCCACGCTGACCGCTCCACTCCTGCCGACCACCAAATCCGCAGCCGACAATAAACTCGGCATATCATCGAAATAATCCAGGACCTTATGCCCAATTTTTGTCTCGGCGTACATTTGCCCGACTTCTTCGTAATTACCGGCCCCTGTCAGATGGACTATTTGCCAATCATCGGCAAAATCAGCTAACTTTTCCAACAGCGAGCACACTGCCCTGTTAATATTTTCCGACCCGCTCGATGCACCGGTTATAAGCAAAATCTTTTTATTTTCAAGGCCTAATTGCTCCATCACCTTCTCCGGCTCTGGATTACCAAAGCCGCTTCGCAAGGGACAGCCGACTACATTAACGCCCGCGCCTCTGTGCGCAAAACACTCAGCCGTATCTTCAAACTGCACAAAAATCTCGTCTGCCCAGCGTGCTATTATCTTATTTGCCCGACCCGGCACAATATCGACGTTCAAAAGCTCGACAGGCACCTTTAGTTTATGCGCTGCGAAACAAACCGGCGCCGCAACAAAGCCGCCGACCCCCATCACCACTGCGTTCTCACTTTCAGCAATTGCTTGTTTAGCAATTCGATAGCTTTTCAAAAACGAAGTGCAAAAGCCGATTAGTTTGCCGGGCCGGATGGAGAAACCTTTGGCCGGCAATCGGGTATATTCAAAGCCGGTTTGCGTAAGGATTCGTGCATCAATGCTGCGAGTGCTGACAAAGAAATGTATTTTCGCATCGGGTTCTAATTTTATTATTTGCTCTGCAACTGCGATAGCAGGATATATATGTCCCCCCGTCCCCCCACCGGCAAAGAAAAAACACTTACTCATTCCTTAACGCCTTCATTAACCGCAGAGAACGCCGAGAACGCAGAGGTCAAAAAGATAATAAGACTATTTTCTCCGCGGTCTCTGCGAGCTCGGCGCTAAAAAAAGCATTTATCACCCATCGAACAGCTCCTTGCCCCGCCCATTATATGGGCGGGGCTTGCTTACCTGCACATTGAAAGTATGCCCGAACTCGGCGATAAATGCAAGCGTTTTTCCCATCGCGTTAGGGCAAAGCCCGCCCGTCAGGTTTGCAGGCCGAAGGTCGAAACAGCAAAGTCTATAAAATTCACTCGAAGCGGTTGCATTTTTTAGATAAATAGTTTATTTTGATAGCATACAGGTTCTGCCGCATTGCTGAGAGAAGGTTGAATGGAAAATGTCAGATAATACCCCCACAAGTTCCACTCCGCCTGGCGTCGGTCGGTTTGCGACCACGCACTGGAGCGTAGTCCTGGCAGCGGGCCGACCCGCGTCTCCACGTTACCAACAGGCGCTGGGGACGCTGTGCCGAACATACTGGTTTCCGCTTTATGCCTATCTGCGGCGACAGGGATATGACAGTCACCAGGCCGAGGAGTATACCCAGGCCTTTTTCGCCCGGATGCTGGAGAAGCGTGGCCTGCGTCTGGCCGACCCGAAGCGCGGCAAATTCCGCTCGTTTCTGTTGGCCGCACTGAAGCACTTTCTGGCCAGTGAGCGTGACCGGGCGCAAGCCCAAAAACGCGGTGGAGGCCGAAAAGTCCTTTCTCTCGACTTTGAAAACGCTGAAAGTCAGTACGCCCTTGAGCCGTCCCATCAACTGACGGCGGAAAAACTCTTTGAGCGGTCCTGGGCGCTGACGGTGCTGGAGCAAACAATGGCTCGGCTGCAAGCCGAATCAGCCAGCACGAACAAGCAGAAGCTCTTCGACCATCTGAAAGTGTACCTGACCGGTGAGAGAAGCTCTGTATCTTACCGCGACGTGGCTGCCGAGCTGGATATGACCGAAGGGGCGGTGAAGGTCGCTGTGCATCGCCTTCGGCGGCGCTACCGCGAGCTGTTGCGGGATGAAATCGCCCAGACAGTTGCTGCCGAGGACCAGGTTGATGAGGAAATTCGCGACCTTTTTGCCGCCCTGGCCCACTGAGCCTGTCAAAAGAATTAAACGCTGAGAACGCAGAGAAAAAACTAAAATTAAAAAATCTCGGCGGCCTCTGCGGGCTCGGCGGTAAAAAGCTTGTAACCTTTCTGCCGGTTTGCCTAAGTAATAGGTGGAAGAAACCAATATCAGGAAAGGAGATGTTATTATGGCTGAAGAAAAGCGTTGTCCCCAATGTGGTGCCGAGCTTCCCGCCGATGCCCCTCATGGCCTCTGCCCCAAATGTCTAATGAAGATGGGCCTGGAAAGCGGCGCCAAAGCCACAGTCGATGACCCTGGCGACATCGAAAGCCCCGGCACAAGAATCGGGCGGTACAAACTTTTGGAGCTTGTTGGCGAAGGCGGTATGGGTTTGGTCTATCTGGCCGAACAGAAAAGACCGGTCAGACGCCGGGTGGCGCTCAAGATCATCAAGCCCGGAATGGATACCAAACAGGTCATTGCCCGCTTCGAAGCTGAAAGACAGGCCCTGGCGGTGATGGAGCATCCCAATATTGCCCATGTGTTCGACGCAGGAACGACTAAGGACGGGCGACCCTACTTCGTGATGGAATACGTAAAAGGTCTGTCCATCACTAAATATTGCGATGAACAGAAGCTGAATATTGAGAAAAGGCTCGAGCTTTTCAAACAAGCCTGTGAAGGTGTTCAACACGCTCATCAGAAAGGAATTATACACCGGGATCTCAAGCCATCAAACATCCTGGTGTCTATTCACGGGGATAAGGCCGTGCCCAAGATTATCGATTTCGGCATAGCCAAAGCTATAACTCAGCCTCTGACCGAGAAGACTTTCTTCACACGAGAAGGTCAGTTGCTTGGTACACCCGAATACATGAGTCCTGAGCAGGTTGACCTGGCCACCCAGGACATCGACACTCGCTCAGACATTTACTCATTGGGAGTTCTGCTGTATGTGCTGCTGAGTGGAGCACTGCCGTTTGACCAAAAATCTTTGGAGAAAGCAGGTTTTGCTGAGATTCAGAGGACCATCCGAGAAGAGGAACCGCCCTTGCCAAGCACACGGCTGACGAGCTTAGGCGATAAGGCCAAAGCGATTGCTGAGAACCGTAGAACACAGATCATCACATTAACCAGACGTCTTCACAGAGAATTGGAGTGGATCCCCATGAAAGCGATGCGAAAAGATCGAACGAGAAGATACCGGTCGGCATCTGAACTGGCCGATGACATTCAGAACTACCTTAACGGAGCTCCCCTTATCGCCGGGCCAGAGTCAGCGGTGTACCGGGCCAGAAAGTTCGTGCGAAAACACGCCGGCTCAGTGGCAACCGCCGCGCTCGTAGCCGTGGTGATAGTTTTGGGCCTTATTGTCAGTACAACAATGTACTTGCGAGCCGAGCAGGCTCTTAACAGAGAAGCCGCTGCTCGAGCCAGAGCCGAGCACGCTGAAAAGACAGCCAAGGAGAAATCCGAAGAGCTACGTCGTACTCTTTATGTAAACAGCATTCAGTTGGCTGACGCTAAATACGGCGAGGGAAACATACGGCGTGTCCACGAACTATTGGAGTCATGTCCTGACGACCTGCGCGGCTGGGAATGGGATCGCCTGAACCACATTGCAGACGAGTCTACAATGACCTTACACGGCCATTCTGATATGGTCAGTTCGGTAGCAATGAGCCCAGACGGCAAGCAGGTAGTTTCGGCAAGTTGGGATAACACAATAAGAGTCTGGGACGTACTTAAAGGCACAGAGCTGTTGACTATCTCCAGAGAGCAGGGAAACGCTGTCCACTGTGTTGCACTCAGCTCTGATGGAAAATACATCGCTTCGGGTGATGGTTCAGGAGAGATACTTGTTAGTGATGCGGGAAGTGGAAAGGAAGTTCTGACACTGAAGGGACATGTCTATGGGGTCTCCTCCATTGCGTTCAGCCCTGATGGCAGTCGCATTGTTTCCGGAAGCTGGGACAATATGGCAAAAATTTGGGATGCCGTGACTGGGACCAAACCGACTACCTTGATATTCTCCTACACTGGAGGAATTTCTTCTGTTGCATTCAGTCCGGATGGAAAACGAATTGCCCTTGGGGCCTTCGGCGATTCCAAGATTAAGCTTTTGGATGCGGTTACGACCGAAGAACTAATGACAATCAGCGGCCAGAGCATTTCGTGCTCTTTCGTTTCATTCAGTCCGGACAACAAGTTCATTGTCTCAGTCGGAGACAACGATATCATCAAAATATGGGATTCATCAACGGGCGCCGAGCTGATGACTCTGCGTGGGCATGAAGGCCGGGTCAACTCAGTTGCATTTAGTCTGGACGGTAAGCGCATTGCCTCAGGCAGTGCGGACAACACGATCAAAGTCTGGGACATTGCAACAGGCGAGAATATGCTGACTTTCCGTGGTCATGAGCGTTCTGTCAATTCTGTTGCATTTAACCCTGACGGCAAGCAGATTGTTTCAGGCAGTGGTGACAATACAATCAAGGTATGGGATGTGAGCGCCGACCATGAGTCGACCAGATTTGTCGGCCATAAAGAGAAAATTCATTCTGTAGCATTCAGCCCGGACGGTAGGTGCATCGTTTCAGCAAGTCAAGATGGAATAGTAAAGGTATGGGAAGTGGAAAGTGGCACCGAAACTATGAGCATCCTTGCAAGTGGTGGGTATCTATTTTCGACAGCTCTCAGTCCCGATGGTAAATACATCGCCTCACCGAGCTATTGGGACAATACAGTTAAGCTCTGGGACGCAGTAACGGGTGTCGAAACGTTGAGATTGCGCGGGCATGAGGCCCTGATCACTTCCGTAGCATTTAGCCCCGACAACAAGCAGGTAGCTTCGGGTGGTTTGGACAAAACAATCAAGATCTGGGATGTGGCAACGGCAAAGGAAGTGATTACCCTCCATGGGCACACCAAAACCGTGGTATCAATAGCGTTTAGCCCGGACGGCAAGCACATCGCCTCAGCAGGCTCTGATCTTAAGCTCCGAGCAGTATTAGATAGGGAAGGCGAAATTAAGGTTTGGAATGCAGCAACAGGTGCTAATTTGATTACGCTAAGGCATGATAATCTTTATTCAAATGTGGCATTTAGCCCAGATGGCACCAAAATCGTCTGCGGAAGCAGCGATGGAACAATCAAGGTCTGGGACTGGGCAACTGGTGACGAAGTAATGACCCTTCGTGGACATGCGGAGGCCGTTACCTCTGTTACGTTTAGCCCCGATGGCAAGCGTATCGTTTCGGCGAGCAGGGATAGAACTGCCAAGATATGGGATTCGACAACGGGCGACGAATTGCTGACGCTCCGCGATCATGGCCTCAACTCGGTCACATTTAGTCCTGACGGCAAGAGTATCGCCGCCGGCACATTGGGCACGGTCGTGCTTTGGGGATCCGCCAAACCTACCGGCGCGTACCGGCCACGCCAGCTAAGCGAAGCAGCCCTCAAAGTCGTCGGCGAGTTATACGAGAAATACGGGTATTACCACGAGGTGATAAGTAAACTTCAGGCTGATAAGACCCTTGATGAGCACGTACGTAAGATTGCCTTGCAGATTACCAATTCTCGCCGCGGCGATGACGTCAAAAAGTTTGCAGTGGAAATCTTGGAAGTGGTTGCTTCACCTGATAAGGACATCGAGACCTATCAGCAGGCCTTGAAAAAGGTTGAGATGGCGGATCATTTGGACCCAAATAATCCGGACATCCTTACTATTCTGGGCATGGCCCAGTACCGCGTCGGGACATACCAGGAGGCCATCAAAACGCTAACAAGGGCTGAGAAAATGTGGGAGAATATGCAAGACCCCATTGACGCTGCTGTCGCTTTTATCGCTAAGGCAATGGCCGCTCACAAACTTGGCCAAGATGAGCACACAGAGGTTGCTCTTCAACGCCTGCGGGATTTGCGCAAGGAAGAGCCAATTGCCGAGATCAAGGAAGCACAGGCCTTTCTAACCGAAGCGGAGAAACTCTTGTCCGGCGAAAAACAGTAAGCTCTATTCGGTAATCTATTAAAGGCCGGAAACGGGAGGAGACTGTGCCTAACTCAATATTGTTGTCCATTTTCTAAAATAACCAATCAGAAACTTGGGTTATCTTCCAAGTGAACCGGCTTTGGGGTGGCTTGTTTAGCGATATTTAGCAAAACGCCGACCGCGACGGCTGATAGCAGCATACTCGTTCCGCCGGCACTTACAAACGGCAGAGGTATGCCTTTCGTCGGCAGCATAACCGTCACCACCCCAATATTTAGCGCCGCCTGGATAGCAATTGTTAAGACAATTCCGCCGGCCAAAAGCTGGCCGAAACGGTCCCGGCAGCGCACAACCACCAAAATTCCCAGCGAAATAAACACAATAAACAACCCAATGACCGTTGCGGTTCCAATGAAGCCGAGCTCTTCACCGATAATAGCGAAAATAAAATCTGTTGTATCTTCCGGCAAATGGCCGTATTTGCAAATTCCTCTACCCAATCCCTTGCCGAACAATCCGCCGGAGCCGAGGGCAATCAGCGACTGATTGGCCTGATAGGCAGCTGAATCGGCCCATTTTTCGGGATTTAAAAAGGCCGCAATTCGCTGCATTCGGCCTGGCGAGCGAATCAGAGCTATGCAAAAGGCAGTTACGCAAAATGGCAGTGGGGTCAGAATGTGCCACCACTTCACACCGGCTATTACTAATATCAGAAATGCCAAAAGCGATATAAATACCGCTGTGCCAATATCTTCGACGAGTATCAATCCAACCGCCGCCGCCACAATCAGACAGAGGGGGACAAACCTTTTCCAGTATAACTTCATGCCAGCAGCGAACTTATCGCAAAATGCAGCTAAGAAAAACACAATCGCCCATTTCGCCAGTTCAGATGGCTGAAAACTTATCGTTGCCGGGCCAACAGGGACTCTGAGCCATCGGCGGGCGCGGTTGACCTCGGTGCCGAATTGCGGGAATAAAACGAGTATAAGTAACGCTATACTAAGGACTAATAAATAGCTGGTCGGGGATTTTAGCCAGCCGTTAGTTAGAGTAAACCTGCGATAATTGAAACAAGAGACGGTGTACATAA
>JAUWBI010000123.1 GCA_030601745.1 Phycisphaerae bacterium | reverse complement strand
GGTTGGTCTGTCCTGACCGGTGCTGACCTGCTGGCATCCTATCACCAACAGTAGCATTACCACCGGTACCCCCGGATATAGCCGTTTCGCACCCATTCGCACGACCCCAAAGAAACTCCTGCCTGTCAATTTAACTACCATAATAATCCCGGAACCATATTCAAGTCAATAAGCTATTGCCTATTTTCAATTTACAAATGGCAATTGAAGTTAGCAATTGACAACCAACCTACGGCCTTGGGTGGTATTTCTTGTGAATACTGCGCAATCTTTCCTGGTCAACGTGCGTATAAATCTGGGTGGTGGCTATGTCCACATGGCCAAGCATTTCCTGGACGCTCCGCAAGTCGGCTCCGCCGGTCAGCAGGTGCGTCGCGAAGCAATGTCTCAATGTGTGAACGGTTAGATTTCTGGGCATACCTGCACGGATTGCGTATTTCTTAACCAATCTCCAAATCTCAATACGGCTCATAGGCCGGCCTGTTCGCGAGAGCAGCAGAAAATCGCCACTGAAGGGTCTGACCAGTTTCGGCCGCAGCTTTGCCAGGTATTCAACTGTTGCTGCAATGGCGGCTCTGCCGATTGGGATTACGCGTTCTTTGTTACCTTTGCCAAAACAGCGTAAGTAGCCGATGTCAAGGTTCAAATCCGATTGTCTAAGCCCGGCTAACTCGCTGGCACGTACTCCGGTGGCGTAGAGCAATTCAAGCATCGCTTTGTCACGAAGGTAAAAAGGTTCGCCCGGCGAAGGAGCGTTAATAATACTGATAACCTGGTTTTTACTGCAAATAGTGGGCAGTTTCTGCCAGAGCTTTGGGCCCTCAAGGATTGCGGTGAAGTCGTCGCAGACTCGGCCGGTAAGCCTGGCAAACCGCAGGAGCATCCTTATAGCGGCAAGGCAGCGCTTAATCGAGCTTTCGGCTTTATTGCCCCTGGACAGAAGCGCCAGATAGTTCTGGATAAGGGTTGGGTTTATTTGCTGTAACTGCCTGATTCCATTGGACTTGCAATATGCCAGAAAGCTCTTCAAATCGCGGCCATAGCCCAAAACAGTATTGTTAGACAGGCCGGCCTCAACAGTCAGATAGTCGAGGAAATCCTTGACGTTCCGTCCTAAAGGCAACGCAAGTACTTTATCTGCAACGGATTGTGTCTGCATCGAGGACACTGCAATATTCCCCAGGGTTCCCATTTTGCAATCAGTGGCAAAACGGAGGGCCCCAGATACACTATAAACTGGACAACATCCATATCGGCGTTAAAACGAGCCAAGCTTTACCCCGTTAGAAATTTTCCCTTGTTGGCCTGTATTTTGGCTACGCCTGTGTAAAAAATCCGCCTGTGTCAGATAGCTTCTAACGGGGTTTAGTTGCAAATCCAGTTAGAAATCCTATAATCGATGCTGGATGCTCAACACTAAGTATCGAGTACCGAGAACAGTCGAAAGTGGAGGCAACCGATATGGACGATATTAAACTGACCCGCCGCGAATTTCTGCGCTGTGCCGCTGGCGGCACATTGGCATTAGCAGGTTTTTCTGACCTAACAGCCGGAACCAAATCGAAAATTGCAAATCGAAAATTGCAAATCGAAAACCTGCCCCCTGTCCGGGCAATCACTCGCGGGCCAAAATTCCACTGGTTCAGCTACTACGACAAACTCCAGTTCGACCCTACCTGCCGGTACGTGCTCGGGATGGAGGTTGATTTCGAGCACCGCAGCCCTAAACCCGACGACGTTATCAAGATTGGGATGGTGGATTTGAAAAACAACGACCACTGGGTCGAGCTCGGCGAGAGCCGTGCATGGTGCTGGCAGCAGGGTTGTATGCTCCAGTGGCGGCCTGGCTCAAAAAACAAGATTATGTGGAACGACCGACAAGGCGGCCGATTTGTCTCCCACATCCTTGACGTCCGTAGCGGCAAAAAGCGAACGCTGCCGCACCCGTTCTACACCGTCAGCCCCGACGGCCGCACCGCCGTCGCACCGGATTTCCGGCGGGTCAATGCGATGCGCCCGGGCTACGGTTACGCAGGCCTGCCCGACCCCTATGCAGACGAGTTGGCACCGAAGGACTCAGGCATTTTCCAACTCGACCTTGAAACCGGCAGACAAGACCTAATAATCTCCATCGCGGACGTGGTAAATATCCCCAATCCGCGCGCTAACCTGACCGGCGCAAAACACTACTTCAATCATCTGCTGTTCAATCCCGATGGCTCCCGATTCATCTTCCTGCACCGCTGGCGGGGTAAGGGGCAGCGCGGCTTTGGCACGCGAATGCTTACCGCCAAACCTGACGGCACAAACATTCACGTCGTGGACGACTACGGCCGGACATCACACTTTATCTGGCGAGACACACGCCATATCCTCGCCTGGGCCTGGCACCCCTCACACGGAAACGCCTTTTATCTCTATGAGGACGGCACACGCAAGGTCGAGGTAGTCGGCAAGGCCGTTTTAACTCAAAACGGACATTGCAGTTACCTGCCCGGGCCCCCGCGGAGCGGGAAGCCAAACAAGTGGATTCTCAACGACACCTATCCGGACAAAGAGCGAAAACAGCACGTCTATCTCTACAACACAACGACCGGCAAAAAAGTTCCGCTCGGCCGGTTCTATTCGCCTCCGCAGTATAAAGGCGAATGGCGCTGTGATACTCATCCGCGTTTCAGTCCTGACGGCCGAAGCGTCGTCATTGATTCGCCGCACGGTGGCAACGGCCGGCAGATGTACCTCATCGACATCAGTAAGATTATTGCTTGAGGGGCGGATCCCGGTTCGCTTTTGCCCGTGTTTTCTGCGCTCTCTTGAGCAAGATAAAGCTACGAAGAAAAGCAAATATCATCTTTTTTACTTGAATTCGTGCTGCCTTTGCACTAAAATAATAGTCAAGCACAAGCTTTTCAGGAGGGTATCGAAATGCAAAAGCTGATTTTTGGCTTTGCATTGGCTGGAAGATAATAGCCCATAGCAGCAACAGCATAACGATGATATATGCACGAGAAGTCCTCGGGCAGGACAGATAGACGGGTGCGGCAGATAATATGAAGACTTATCTTGTGATAACCGTATTGCTGCTGAGCGTGTGGTGCGGCGCCTTTGATGGAGGAGTCATTTACGCTGACGGTGGTTCGGAGATTTCGGGGGTGCTGGCAGTTGATACGACTTTGGATGTTAACTCCAGCCCGTGGAATGTGACCGATGATTTGGTTGTGCCAAATGGTCTGACGCTGACGATCGAGCCAGGCGTGACAGTGTACGTTGGTGCCGGCAAGAGGATAACGGTCAACGGCCGGCTCGTTGCCGACGGGACAGAAGGCGAGTTGATTCATTTGACCCGTGTGCCGGGCGCCGGCAAATGGCATAGTTTGCAGTTTGTCGGAAGCACGGAAGATAACAGGATTACTTACGCAGTGGTTGAGCACGGCAGGACGAACGATGGAATGATTGGTCTAACGAACTCGAACCTCCTGCTCGAGGATGTCACGCTGGCCAACACTGACCTTAGGCGTATTCGGACGGCCAATTCGTCCCTGATTGTACGCAACTGTGTCTTTACTGATATGTTTGCGCCGGGCCAGCCACCAACCACGGACAATCTCAACGAACATATCTGGGGCAGCGGCGTGCCGGAAGCCGGCCATTTTATTATCGAGGGCAACCTCTTCGGTACTACCACGGGGCACAACGATGCGATTGATTTTGATTCGCCGCGGCGTGAAAACGCGATTATGCTGATTGTCAACAATGTCTTTATGGGGGGCGGTGACGATGCGCTGGATGTTGAAGCCGACCTGCACATTGAGGGCAACATCTTTATGAACTACAGGAGGGATGAGTATAACACAGCCACGGGCGAGTCGAATGCTATTTCTGCAGGTGGCAGCGGCCAGACGCAAGAAAGAGATTACACCGTGGTCCACAACATCTTCAGCAATGTGCAGCATGTAGCGCAGGTCAAGGATGAGGCGTTTATGACGTTTGTGAACAACACGGTGGTGGGTATCTCGGGTCCTGCGATATATTTTAACTGGCAGGGGCGGCGACCCGGCAGGGGTGCATACGTGGACAGCAGTATCTTCTGGGAGTCGGCTGTGGCCTTCGACGAAGTAGACGAAACGACTGAGCTGGCTGTTCACTATTCGGTTGTTTCATCCGAGTGGCACGGTTACGGTCTGGGAAATACTGATGTTGATCCGTGTTTTGCCGAGCCGGGATACTGGGACGCAAATAATACACCGGATGATGCAAATGATGATTTCTGGGTTGGTGGTGATTATCACTTGAAGTCGCAGGCCGGCAGATGGGACCCGAATAGCGAAAGCTGGGTTCAGGATGATGTGAACAGCCCCTGTATAGATGCTGGTGACCCCAATTCAGATTGGACCGACGAGCTCTGGCCACACGGCAAACGGATAAATATGGGCGCTTATGGCGGCACGCCGCAGGCAAGTATGTCCTTGTCAAATGAAGGTAATGTTGCTGATTTGAATAACGATGACTCAGTAGATTACAACGATTTGAAGCTATTCACGGACAAATGGCTTTATGAAGCGGTCTTATTGCCTGAAGACCTGAGCAGAAATGGAATCGTGGATCTCCATGATTTTGCTATTCTCGCCGACAATTGGCCGTGGTGATAGCACCTCTTTACCGAATACATCTGCCTGATTTGAGAAAATCAATTCGTTCTTGAGCTAAAAGCTCACTGCATATATAATCAGCCCGATTACAGAAACCAAAAATTGAATGGATGAAAAATGCAAAAGAACAAAAGAACACAAGAGCACAAGAGCACAAGGCCGCTTATGACTTACGCACTTATCACCTACGCACTTATGCTGGCCCCGTTAGTAGTTGGCGTCTTACTTCTAACGGGGCTGGCGGGCTGCGCTAAACAGCAGCAATTCAAAACGGTCGAGCAAATCTGTGTGCCGGGTACGGATAAGCTTCAGGTAATGCAGGCAGCCGAGGATGTTCTCGGTAAAATGCACTTTACCATCGACAAGGCCGACGCCGAGCGAGGTCTTATAAGAACCAGGCCGTTGCCGGGCGCGCAATTCTTCGAATTCTGGCGCAGCGATAACGTCGGAGATCTCAACTCCGCTGAGGCAAACCTGCACAGTATTCGAAGAGTTGTAGAATTGGATATAAGCCGGCAAGGCGGGCAATTATATATCGGCTGCAATGTGAATGTACAAAGATTATCTATGCCTGAGCAGCAAATCAGCAGCAGCGCACGGGCATACCGGATGTTTTCACAAAGCAGCCCGGCAATGCAGAGGTTAATACTACACCCCCAGCAGAAAAAAGGTATGGCCTGGGTCGAGCTGGGCAACGACACTATGCTCGCAACAGAAATTTTGAAGCGGATTGAAAAACACGTGAAGCGTGAAGAGTGAAGAGTGAAGCGAAATACGAGATACGCTTCACGAGATACGAGTAACGAAATACGAGCAACGAGATATGAGAATATTAGTTTGCGGTGGAGCAGGATATATCGGCAGTAATATGACGGCGATGTTGGCTGCCGAAGGGTATGAGCCGGTGGTCTTTGACAATCTCAGCACAGGCCATAGACGGGCGGTCGGGCACGTCGACCTTGTTCAGGGCGATTTAGCCGACTATGAATTGCTCGTCAAGACACTCAAGATTGACAAAATCGAGGCGGTGATGCACTTTGCCGGGCTCATTGAAGTCGGCGAATCGGTACAGATGCCGCTTAAGTACTATCACAACAATGTATCCTGCACGCAGACCCTGTTGAGCGCGATGGAAGCGGCCGGTGTCCAGAAATTTGTTTTTAGCAGCACCGCCGCGGTATATGGCAGACCTGAGCGAGTGCCGATTACCGAAGATTCACCGAAAAAGCCGATTAACCCTTACGGTGAAACCAAGTGGGCGGCTGAAAGAATGTGTTACTACCAGAGCCAAACAGGAAAACTGCGGTACGCATCTTTGAGATATTTCAATGCCTGCGGTGCAGGAAATAACGCCTCGCTCGGTGAAGACCATCGGCCTGAATCGCACCTGATTCCGCTGACCATCCAGGCGGCGATGGGAAAACGCCCCCAAATCCCAATTTACGGAACCGATTACCAAACGCCGGACGGAACCTGCATTCGCGATTACATCCATATCGAGGATTTGTGCAGAGCGCATCTGCTGGCGCTGAATAAGCTGGAGGGGACGCCGGAGGCAAGCCGCGAACTGGTCTATAACTTAGGCAACGGCCAGGGTTACTCGGTCAGAGAAGTAATTGAAACAATTAAAAAAGTTTCGGGTAAAGATTTTAAGGTCGTAGCTGCAGGCCGTCGGCCGGGCGACGCACCGGTATTAACCTCCGACGCCACAAAGGCCAAAAATGAGCTCGGCTGGAAAACCGAATTGCCCGAGCTGGAAAAAATAGTTGAAACCGCCTGGCAATGGCATAACGAGCACCCTGACGGCTATACGGATTGAGCAAGTGGGACCCCATTTGACATTTGATTTTTGATTTTTCTTGAGATGCGAGATACGAACTATGAGCGAAATTTTTGTCGGTATCGATTTGGGCGGCACCAATATCAAAATTGGCTGCTTCGACTCCGAGCTAAAGCTTATCTGTAAAACAGCAGTGGCGACCGAAGCGGATATGGGCCCGGACGCCGTCATTGACAAAATGGCCCAGACAGTAGAAAAATTACTCGACGATTCGGGCCTTTCCCTGCAGGACATCACCGCAGTAGGTATAGGAACGCCGGGACCGGCAAAATACAGCGAGGGCGTCATAATAAAGTCCACTAACATGCCA
>JAUWBI010000043.1 GCA_030601745.1 Phycisphaerae bacterium | reverse complement strand
ATATTAAGCCGAACAATCCCCAGCTCCTATGACCAGATATGTTTGACCAATATCCCAAACCGAAAACTCAGATGATGTTATCCGATGTCTGTTGCCCGATGTCGTCTCGGAGAGTTGCCTTCAAAGAAAAATCTTGCAGTTTTTAGCCATAAGGGTAGAATTACAGACCAAGCGAGCGGAGAAAAGCAACTGGGGCGGTGCATCGCCAGAACGCTTTGAAGATAGCTTCCCCCAATAAGCTGAGTTCGAGAGAGTTAGAACTTAATATATTTGTAAGCAATAGATTAATAATATGAATGATCCCGAGCTGTTAAAATGGGAGAACTGGAAGGATAAGGAATAACTAACTGCTACCGTGCAGGAAAAAGCAACTGGGAGCGGAATCAACACGAGATACTAAATTGTTTGGCGGCAATTGTGGCTTTGGGTAGTGTGTGGACCATTAAATAGGAAAAGCAATGTTAAAGGAAATTAATCTAATAAGAAATATAGGTTGTTTTGACTCTTTCAGTGGTTTGACCGACCTCAAAAAATTAGTCCTTATTTATGCAGAAAATGGGCGAGGAAAAACCACTGTGTCTGCTATCTTATCTTCATTGGCAAATAACGATGCTAATATACTTATGGGAAGAAAAAGATTAGGGGCTTTGGACGAACCTCATATTGTACTGAATATTGAAGGTGAAACTGAAAATACAATATTTCAAGATAGTAAATGGACTAACTATTTAGAAAACATTTTTATATATGATGATGAGTTTGTAAGCCAAAACGTTTATTCAGGCCTTGAAATAACAGCTAATCACAGACAGAGCTTGCATGAAGTTATTCTTGGTCATAGAGGAGTCTCGTTAGCCAGAGGGGTCGATGAGCTTGCCCAGAAGATCAGTGACTGTAACCGTATAATACGAGAAGCTTCGAGTGAAATAACTTACGATAAAAGATTTGGTTTGTATATTGATCCTTTCTGTAGCCTGCCGCAAATCGAGGGTGTAGAACATGCTATAAAAGAAAAGCAGAAACAATATGATGCTGTGGAGCAAGCAGATGTCATTTCGAAGAAGCCTCTTTTCTCACAAATTCCTTTTCCCGTTATTAACATCGAAGCGCTAAAAGATATATTGTCTAGAGAGTTATATGACCTAAATGAAACTGCTGTTCAAAGTGTAAGAAAGCATTTTTCATTGATCGGTGCTAACGCCGAAGAGTGGATATCAGATGGTATGGCCAGGATTATAAGTGAAGGTGAAGGATTAGAAAGATGTCCTTTCTGCGGTCAAAACATTAGTGCTCTAGATTTGATTGATATGTATAGAGCATATTTTGGTGAAGCATATATAGCATTAAATAAAGACATCGAGTTGCACATAAGTCAATATGCAACAGGTTTTAGCGGTGATCAGTTATCGTCAAAGCAAGAAGATGTAAACAAGGTGATTGACCTGCATAGCTTCTGGGGAAAATTTGTTGAGCTTCCTGAACTAGATATAAAGTGGGCCGATATTTCTCCTCTTTGGCAAAAAGCGCGAGATGAAACTCTTTCTTTGCTGAGAACGAAAAAGTCTTCTCCGCTTACTAAAGTAGAATTAACAGGTGATGCCCAACAAACAATTGAAAGATATATTTCCATCATTAGCGGAGTTCAACAGCAAATTGAGTCTTTGATTAACTCAAACGAAAAAATCAGGGAAATAAAAGCCTCTGCAGACTCGAGTAATCGCCAAAATGTAGCCAATCAACTGAACAGGCTAAAGGCAACTCAATCAAGGCATTCAGATGAGTTAAAAGGTTTCTGCGATATTTACTTGTCAGCAGTGAGTAAAAAGGCTGATTTGGAATCTGAAAAAGAAATAGCACGCGCAGAGTTAGATAGTCATAGGCAGACAGTTTTTTCGCAATATCATAATTCTATAAATGCACACTTAGAATTATTCGGCGCAAATTTCAGAATTGGAGGATTGCAATCTTCTGATGCGGCGGGCCTTCCCAGTACAACATATCATTTAATTGTGAATAACCATCAAGTGCCATTAGCAATTCAAGGAGATACCTTTGATTTGCCATGCTTCAAAAACACTTTAAGTGCTGGCGACCGAAATACACTTGCCCTCGCTTTCTTTTTTGCTTCTCTTGAAAACGAACCTAATTTAAACAATTCACTTATTGTGCTTGATGACCCTATTTCAAGCCTTGACGATGCACGTACTACCACAACAATACAAAAGATTAGAAATTTGGTTTCTTGCAGCAAGCAAGTAATTATTTTATGTCATTTGAAGGCATTCTTATGTGATATTTGGGAGCATTCCGACAAAGATAATACGACTCCATTGAAAATGACGCGCGGTCTTAATAACACCTCAGAAATAGAATCATGGGATGCATCGTCTGATGCGTTTACCGAATACGATAAACGTCACAAAATCTTAAGAGAGTATGCTGAGCAAGATACCCAAGATAAAAGGGGTGTTGCTCAATGTCTAAGGCCTGTTATGGAAAGATATTTACGCATTACATTTCCTGAGCATTGTACCCCAGGAACCTCACTTGGTAATTTTCGAAATCATGTAAAGAATCTTTTCGACAATGGGCAGAACATTATGAGTGTTGTTGATTGGCGCGAATTGAGAGATATAACAGAATACGCTAATAAATTTCATCATGATACTAATCCTGCTTGGCAAACAGAACAGATAAATGACAATGAACTTTTGGGATTTGTAAAACGTGTGTTGGATTTTGTAAAGCACGGTACAACATAATAAGTCCGTCGCGCCGTGAAACTTGTTTGTAGCCGTGCAATCATTCAATAAAAGGATTCGACCAGTATTGAAGAAGCAACGGGAACTTCTTATACAGAAAGAAACAGTCTGTATGATCATTATTTAACACATTGGAGTTGGACCTACACAGTGGATACCAAATACCTAGAAAAAATCGGCGAGAGCTTTATTACCCACATACTGCTTGAGGCCGGCATCTTGGTGGCCAAACCCTTATTTGATCAATTGGGGAGTGACTTAATAGGATTTACTTCGGTTGATGACAGTGCAAAGTTTTGTCGAATTCAATGTAAGTACAGGGAGGTAAAAAAAGCAACTTGTGTGGAAATAGATAAGGAATATGTAACAGGCGCTTTCATCCTATTCGTGTATGTAAAAGTACAGCAAGAGCGACATCTCTTCTGTTTCTTGCCAGAAGATATACGGCGCACTTTCACCCAAGGTAGGCAAAGAACTAAGAATATCTTCCGACTGCAAATCACTCGAAAGGCTATAGAATCCCTAGTCAAGGACAAAGCAATAGCCTTCACTCGGAAAAAGGCCACCGCCATATCCAATTTGATGAAGTCTTCTCCTCCGAATTCCGAGCTTCGACGAATGGTATCCAATCTGGCTCGACAGATGAAGGAAGTCGAAAGAATACGACGAAAACACGATGAATTGCAGCAACTGATACATGAAGTTGAGATCGCAGATATGGAGAAAAAAGCGTGCGAGGAGAAACTTGAAATACTAGAAGAGTACATGGGCTTTTGGGAAGAATACAATGAAAATTAAAACCTAAACAAATGAAGACTTGTTCAACAATGCCACATTTTCCGGCCATAAAACACCAAAAGGCGCGATTGTTTAATAAAAGAGATTGGACGAGTCCGCCACAGGCGGATAAATATTGAAGAAGCAACGGGAACAGGGAATATGAATTCTAAAAAAAAATGGGAATACTTTAACAAGAGGCTTGAAACCATGTGGGATGTGTACCTCGAATGTATGGAACACTTTGATGCGAAATTTTCAGAAAAGTGGAAAGTATTTTGCGAAAGTAGAGATGAGCAAAAATACAAAGAATACCTTCGTGAGATTGAATTCCCATACAGAAATACTCTGAATAGCTCAATGCTAATTGCATTTTGTTCGCTAACAGAATATGTGTTGGCTGATATTACGAATGAAAATGTGAAAGGATATGAAAAAAAGAAGAAACGGAAAAGAGGAGATTGGCTTGTTAGAAATATTAAACTTCTAAACGAACGCGGATTTAGTATAGACCCAAATGGCGAAGATGTCAGACTTTTCTCCTGTTATATAAAAATTAGAAATTGTGTAGTCCACAATGGAGGAAGAATTTCTAATTCAAAGCAGCTTAAAGAGGCGATTAGTGCTGTCAAGAAGTATGCTCAAAGCGGTAATTATAGTATGATAAAAATTAAAGATGATTATTTGGTGTTAGGGGGAGATTTGATTTCGGATGTTGTTTCAAAAAGCGAAGTTATAATAGATGGAATTCTTGAAAAAATATAGCTCCGGTAGGGTTTACAACTTGTTTGCACACGCGGAGTCATTCAATAGACACAAACCCCCTGTCCTCCGCCGCCTGCCCGAGTCCGAATCCCTGCATGTATTAGGCAGGGACCCAGTTATTTATGTGCTTATAAAGCACTTCCGCCGCCTGTTATTTACGTGCCTAAGGCACCGCTATTTATGTGCTTATAAAGCACTTTTTTGGCGTTTTTGCTAAGAAAGACAGAATTATTATGGTTCTTATCCGTTAAATCCGTGTCCTTTGCGTTTAAATATGATGCTGGCCTTGCAAAAAGTCATGTAAATAACTTGTGGACGAAGGCTAAGCTCCGCGCAAAAGCTCGCTTTTCGTTCTGCTTCAAATATGTTGCATCTTAATGCAACTGTGGACGCTGACAAGCCAAGGTGATAAAGCTCGCTTTAAGAGACTTGCTTGTCAAGAACACCAAGCTGAACGAAAAACCCTCCGCGCAATCCGCTTAATCCGCGATTAACTATTTCTTCGTGTCTTTGTGCCTTAGTGGCAAAAAACCATGACCCTTAAAGCATTACATTAGTATATATGCATATACTTATATACTTCTATCTCCGTACAAAAAAACTTCGTGTCTTGGTGCCTTAGTGGCAAAGACATCTGTGAAATCTGTGGCCAATTTTCTTCTTGACTTTTGCTCGAAATTTGGTATAATACAAACCGCCATAGAGATGGCAGGCATTTAGCGGAGAACCGCACGTCTTGGTATCAGCAGATACACGCACATAAACCTTTATTTGGTAATCAAGGCAGACTTTTGGATTTAGGTCATTTATATTTTGATATTGTTTCGCCTGTCCCAGAATGTCGTAGGCAGGGAGATTTAGAGCTTAGAATTTCGGATTTTGCCAGTCTTGGCATCTTTACACTTGTAAAGAGTCCTCTACAAATCAGCTCTTTTATGCAAAACAAACCCAATTTCCTGGAAAGTCAAATGAACGTAAGTACTGTTTTAACAGAGGCTTATGAAAATAAACACAATTGGACACTTGGTGAAAACAAACCCAATACAAACCCAAACAAAGCCAATACAAAGCCAATTAAAGCCAATAAAATGCCAAAACAAACCCAATACAAACCCAATCAAACCCAATTTCCGAAAGGCCAAAATGAACGTAAACTTATATGTTATAAAGGAATATGAAAATGAGACCGCCTTCAGGCTCAAAAAAAACAAACCCAATCAAACCCAATTTCAAAGGCAAAAAAATGCTGCTGTGGCATTCTGCTGAAATGGAAAGACCTGGCAACTCCCCGATAATATAGCGGATACGTGTAACTATTTTATTGCACGACTAAGCGGTCCTCATTGAGAATGTCACCATCAACACCGTAATGTCGAAAGGTCAATGTGGGCTGGCCCTCTGAGCGGTCAACTATGACGGCCAGGAATCCCCCAATCACATTTAAGTATCGATGCTCGGGAAATATCTTATCATTGCTCCAGCCACCGGCATGTTCGTTGCTGGCCGGCCCACACGAGTATTCCCGCACGCCCGTTTTTGCATCAACCGATACGTATTGCCAGTGGCGATCTCCACAGATAACATATATGTTTTTCTGTTTTGAGATAAACTCCCTCAGCTCATTACCTTCGTGTGTGAAACCCGCGTTCGCGTGGTTGTCATTCTTATTCGTTCGGTCGGGCCCTACGAGCGGTGTGGGACTGATTAGAATACGAAATGTGGCGTCTGATTGCCGGACGGTCCGTTTGAGCCATGCTTTTTGCTCTTTGCCCCAGATTGTTTTATCAGGGCCATCGGGCATTATGTTGGGACTGCGAAAATCACGCCCCTCGACCAGCCATATCTGGAGGTCCTTTCCCCATCGAAAGGTTCGCCAGGTTCGCTCACCCATTGGTACCTGCTCTAAGAATACCGCTTGCCCCTGCTCAAACGTAAAGTCTCCCATGAAGTTTGATTTCATTGCGGGCCAGCAATCGTTCATCCAGGTGTCATGGTCATCCTTGATGAAATAGCTGGTAACCTGAGAATGAAACTCAACATTGGTTGGGAGGCTGTATGTTCTTTGCCAATGCCAACGAGCCAGTTCTATCGTTTTGGCTAACCTGTCGTAATAGACTATGTCGCCGGTATGGACAAAGAAGCTCGGGTCGAGCTTGAGCATGGCGGGATATATCTTGAAACCACCGCCGGGAGCATCTTGATCAGGGTAAGCTTGACCCGTTGAGACTGTGAAAGCAACCCTTTCAGCTTGATTGGCAGGGGGTGCTGTTCTAAACCTGCCGTCTACGACCTGTCCTTTTTTCGCTCCTGCACTTGCTATAGCTTCTACACGCACCTGATACTTAGCATTAGGCTTGAGGTTGGTGAGTTTGAACTGATGAGTGTAATCGCGTTTTGGGTCGACCACCTGCCAATTGGTGGCCTTCCAATCGCCCCCATATCTTGCTTCGCAAGAAGCAATGGGGGCCATCTTGTACAGAACCCTGACATTTCCTGGTGCCCCTGGCACAGCTCCTTCGATGGTGTGTATCGTTGAACCCTCAGGAAAGTTGACGACAGGGGTTAGATTAGGCCTTCCCTTTGGTTTCTTGATTACTTCGCCGGTCCTGGCATCACAATAAAGAATCTCCGGCACAGGTGCTCCCACCCCGACCCGTTCCGGATGGCGTGTCAGGCGCGTCCAAACGATAGCTGTTTTATCTGTCACCTCACCAATTTTGATGCCTGTGGCTTGATAAGGTGCATCTGAAAGACTATTGCCGCAACCATAGACTGCAAGAAGAAGGCTAATTAGAATCACCTTTGTACCGGATTTCGAAATCATAACAAATATCCTTTCTCAGCAAAAGAAATTTTCCATGAATCGTTCATATTCTTGATATTACAATTTAACGATTTCTCGGCATTACGTCACGAAAATTATTATCCCTATCTATCGATATTTACTAACCCTGAAATCAAATCAGCACTTGACATGCCGAACGCCGCAGCCGATGTGCATGACGAGACCACCTTTGACGCCCCATTTTTCACAGTGGTAAGATTTCATCGAGCTGTCGCTCGAGTGCCCTGCGATTCACATACAAGATTATTCCAATGCCGCGTTTTTTTGCATAGTCGATAACGGCGTGCAAATCCAGTTCGTCTGGGCGAAGCCCGCCGTAGCCAGGCGGTCCTTTCGAGCGTTTCGGGTCAATTAGCAGGCGCCCCGAACGATTTTTCTCTTCCCGCTCCTTTGGTGGTTTTGCGGGACTTTGAAATTGGGTTTGATTGGGTTTGTTTTCTTGGAGCCCGAAGGCCGGTGTATTTTCATAGTCCTTTGTAACACAGAAGGTTGCGTTCATCTTGGCTTTCGGAAATTGGCTTTGTTTTGCATAATTTGGGTCAAACTTGCGCATCGCTTTCTGGGCTGATTACGGCCTGCCGGGCCAACAGGCCGTGTTTGACGGCGTTTTGTGAGACGGCGGCCTTGCCTTCGCGGGTGCGGGTGCCGGTCGATTTTTGGGCGTTACGACGGTTGGCGAGGATTTGGGCTTCGGTAGCCATGAGGAACCCTCCTGATTTATTATTGTCTATTGGCTATTCAGTATCAAGGATCGGCCATTAGTTAGATATATATTATACATCATATAAGGTTGGGCGTCAAGTGAATTCTTTTTAGCCACTGGTTGACACAGATTGTTGAATCGATTATAGAAATGGCTGCTTGTTTACCGGGCGAAGGGGCGATATACTCGATGAAGGCTGTTTGAAATCGATGAACGAATTAGAATGGAGAAGAAAAATAGGTGACTGTCCCTAGTTAGTTTGTGCCGTATGGTGCTGAGTTTAAGAAACGTGCCGCACAGGACCTTCGCAGAGTAGCCGGGCGCGGCGAGAACGCGCAATAGAACCTTATTCACAATGGAGTTGAGCAATGGAGTATGATATTACCCGGCGAGATTTCTTAGGGGCTGCGGGACTGACCGCTGTCTCAATGTTGGCGCCAGTTGGTGCACTGGGCAAGTCCCGCCCCCAAAAACGGCTGAACGTTCTTTTCATCACGGCCGACGACCTCGGCCTCGAGCTCGGCTGCTACGGCGAGATGCTGATCCAAACCCCGAACATGGATGAACTCGCCACCAGCGGTGTGCAGTTCGAGATTGCCTACGTTGCGCAGGCCTCCTGCAGCCCGTCGCGCAGCGCGATGTTCACAGGACTGCATACCCATTCAACAGGGCAGTACGGGTTAACGAACACTGGTTTCGCGTTGCATCCGAAACTCCACGACAAGACGATTCCAAACCTGCTGAAACCGGCTGGCTACCGCACGGGCATCATCGGCAAGCTGCACGTTGCTCCGGAAGAGAGCTTTCAATTCGATTTCCGCGACACCAACAGCGGGAAGACACGCCAGGTTCGCTGGGTCGCTGAGAGGGTCGAGCAGTTCTTTCAGCAGACCGGTGATGAGCCTTTCTTCCTGATGGTGAATTACTCCGACCCTCACGCTTTCCGCCGTCCGGAGGACCGCAGGAAGTGGTATTTTCCTCCTCAAGTGGATGGGCTGCCGAAGAATCCCCTCCAACCCAGCGAAAAGACACTCTTTGCGTTCCAGCAGATCGATACCCCCGAGCAGCGGGTACGCACTGCTGGCTATTATAACGCTGTGCAGCGTCTGGATGATGGTATCGGCATGCTGATGGACGTACTGGAGAAGCACCGCCGTTGCGACGACACGCTGGTGATTTTCATCGGTGATCACGGACCGCCCTTCGCTCGAGGCAAGACAACTGTCTATGAAGCCGGTATTCGCATTCCGTTCATCGTCCGCTGGCCCGGCGTTTCCAGACCGATGCGAAGCCGTGCAATGGTGTCCACCATCGACATCCTGCCGACCATCCTGGACGCGACCGGTGTTGCGCCTGCGGGGAAAATGCACGGCAAGTCGCTGCGTCCGGTCTTGGAAAACGCGAATGCTCCGTGGCGCGAATACCTCGTGGCGGAATTCCATTTCCACGGCAGTCGTCCCTTCTACCCCCGACGCGCGATTCGCGATCACCGCTACAAACTGATCCATAATCTGCTGGCTGGAAAGGCAAAGCCATCGACTGGCATCGATGCCGATCCTGCATACAAGGTGTCACGAGAACCTCGCTATGACGGCACGCCGGTGCGGCGGGCATTCGACACGTTTGCCGATCCACCTGAGTTCGAGCTGTACGACCTGGAAGAAGATGCCGTGGAGTTCAACAACTTGGCGGGAAAACCCGAATACCGATCGATTCAGGAAAGACTGGCGAAGGCACTTCTCGAATACAGAAAGCAAACAGACGATCCATTCCTTGATACAGGGTTTCTGGAAAGAATAGGTCAGCGAGGATCCCCACGAGGGCTGTCAAAGAAGTGACCGGTCCTAACGGGCTCGTCTTGGCAAAGTCGCAAGCCGGAGCCAGGTGCTTCTTTCTCAACCTGCAGGGGATGTTTCTCAAAAGTAGGACTACACTTTTCATTTACACTTTTGCGGTTGTGTTTGACGGTATTTGTCCCACTACGGCTTCGGCCTTCGCCGAGACGAGTCGGGTTCTATTTGGCTTATCACTTTGCCAATATTGCTTCTGGCACAGAAATAGGGGGCAGGACTTCAAAATCATAAACCTATCACGGCTTGCTCAATAGGTCGTGCAGAACCTTGCGGAGTTTTTGGTGTTGCTCCCATAAAATAGTGGTTAGAGGGTCGTGTACCCAGCCCCTCGGAGGGGCGGGGTGTATAGATGAGTCCTCAGAAAGAACGGCCGACTCGTCGCGATGCGCCGCAGCGGATGGGTTTTTGGAAATGATGCGTGAAAAAAGGCTTGTAAAGTGCGGGGCCATGGGTATAATGGGGGCAATGGAGCCCGAACGACGTTTGGGCCAAGGGCAAATGGTAATGCCCGGAAAAACTTGGTATTTGAATTAGACACCAGTTAGTAGGAGAAGACCCATTATGAGCGAAATTACTAAAAAAAGCACGTCCCGCCCGTCGCAGACGGGTTGGGGCACGTCGCGTCGCGAGTTTTTGAAGAACACCGGTCGGATTGCCGCAGCTTCGGCTCTGGTGGCGGGAGCCGTTCCGCGCATCTATGCAGCGGAGAACAATACTATCAAGGTGGCCTTGATTGGCTGCGGTGGCCGGGGCACCGGCGCAGCGTCGAACGCCCTGTCCGTCAAAAACGGCTCAATCAAGCTCGTCGCCATGGCCGACGTCTTCGAGCGCCGTCTTGCTAACAGTTTCAAGAATCTGGCGAAGAGGCCCGCTGAACAGGTGGATGTGCCCGAGGGTCGCAGGTTCATCGGCTTCGACGGTTACAGAAAGGCGATGGACTGTCTTGATGCAGGTGATGTGGCGATTTTTGCGACGCCTCCGGCATTCCGCTGGGTGCATTTCGCGTACGCCATCAAAAAGGGCCTCAACGTCTTTATGGAGAAGCCCATCACGGTTGACGGCCCGACCACGCGCAAGTTCCTGAAGCTCGCCGAGGAGTCCGTGAAGAAGAACCTCAAGGTGGGCGTTGGCCTGATGATACGTCATTGCAGGGGCCGACAGGAATTGAAACGCCGCATCGACAATGGCGAGATCGGCGATATTGTCGCAATGAGAGCCTACCGGATGGGCAGCCGGGCATCCACGTGCGGCCCCGCGCCGGACAATATGAGCGAGCTGCTCTACCAGATCCAGCGGTTCCACAGCTTCCTGTGGGCCAGCGCCGGTATGTACAGCGACTACTATATTCACCAGATTGACGAGTGTTCGTGGATGAAGGGCGCCTGGCCGGTCCAGGCCCATGCCACCGGTGGCCGCCACTACCGCGGCAACGCCGTCGACCAGAATTTCGACAACTACTCGGTCGAATACACGTATCCGGATGGAACCAAGCTCTTCTACTACGGTCGGGCCATTTCGGGCTGCCGTGGTGGTTTTGACAGCTACGTGCACGGCACGAAGGGCTCGGGCGTCGTCTCAACACGAGGGCACTATCCGGGCAAAGTCCGTACCTACAAAGGGCACAATATGAAGAGTGAGAACCTGATATGGCGGTTCCCGCAGCCCGAGCCGAGTCCGTTCCAGCTCGAGTGGGACGACCTGATAGACGCCATTCGTCAGGACAAGCCTTACAACGAGGCGAAGCGCGGTGCTGAAGCCAGCCTGGTGAGCTCTATGGGCCGAATGGCCGCCCACACCGGCCAAGTCGTTACCTTCGACGATATCCTCAACTGCAAGCATGAGTTCGCTCCCGATGTTGACAAGCTGACGATGGATTCTCCTGCGCCGCTGCGTTCCGACTCCGACGGCAAATATCCCGTCCCGCAGCCGGGCATCCTCAAGGATAGGGAATACTGAGAGTTCGTTAGGTACGCGTAGTGGTCTGTAACACGATAAATGCGTGGTGGTTACTGGAAGTTGCTCCGAGCCATCCCCAAGCTCGTCCCGATTTTTCGGGGCTCACTTGAGGCTGCCACCCATCAAATTAGATGTTACAGAATAGTAGGGTACTGTCCAAATATTAATACGCAAGGTCTTGTGATGCAACGCTATAGCACTGTTCCTTATCATGTAGTCAAGTATGTCGCGCTGCTTGCCATTAGTATCGTTGCCTTTCAGTCCTCGGCCAGCCCATCGGATGGGCGGTCCTCGGACGTGCCAGGTGAGGGCCGTGAGCCCCCAAAAAGATATACCGAGACCGTTACGTCCAAAAGCGGTGAGAATATCTCATTCGAGATGGTACCTGTTCCCGGCGGAACGTTTGTAATGGGAAGCCCAGAGGACGAACCAGGCCGCAAAGACGATGAAGGACCACAGCACGAAGTGCGCCTCGCTCCCTTCTACCTCTGTACGACAGAGACCACTATTGAGCTTTTCCTGGCCTACTATCGAGAGACGATGAGTGCAAAGAAAGACTTCATCGAGGTGGAACAAGCAAAGAAGGACGCCGAGCAAAGCAGAGACGACGTTGACGCGATTACAGGCCCTACGCCCGTTTATGGGGACCTTACAATGGGGTACGGGAAGAAGCATCCAGCTATGGGGATGACCTGGCACAACGCCATGACCTTCTGCAAGTGGCTTTCAAGAAAGAGCGGCAGGGGACCCCGCTCCGCGGGAACCAAATATCGCCTACCGACAGAGGCCGAATGGGAATATGCTTGCCGTGCGGGCACCACTAACGCCTTTGGCTTTGGGAATGACCCAAACCGGATTGCGGATTTCGCCTGGTATGAAGACAATTCTGATGGCGAGACCCACGAGGTCGCCAAGAAAAAGCCTAATGCCTGGGGTCTGTATGATATGTCGGGCAATGTTTGTGAATGGGTTTACGACTTTTACAGCCCTAAGGCATACAGGAAGGCTGCAAACAAGAGCCCGACCGTTAATCCACGAGGCCCAACGGCTGGCGAGGTGCACGTGGCTCGCGGTGGTGACCATAGAAGCTCGATAGAGGAGCTGCGCTGCGCGGCCAGGGTCTTCGAAGAGGAGTGGTGGCGCTTTGGCGACCCGCAGATACCCAAGAGCAAGTGGTGGCTGCCCGAAATGGACTTCATAGGCTTCCGGATAGCCAGTTCCATCGATCCAAATGAAAAACATTTGCCCAAATAGAATCCAATAACTGAAAGGGTTACTTCAATGGATGCTTCACAAAATACAACACGGCGCGGATTCCTGAAAAGTTCGGCGGCTTTAGCAGGCGGCGCATTGGCAAGTAGATTGACTATCGGCCAGGTAGCCCATGCCGCCGGCAGCGATATTATCCGCGTGGGCATGATCGGTTGCGGCGGACGCAACGCCGGCGCCGCCGCCCAGGCGCTCACCGCGGACTCCGGCGCCCGGCTGGCTGCGATGTGTGACATCTTCATGGACCGTGTCAAAGGAAAACGCGGAATTCTGAAAAAGCAAAAAGGAGATCAGGTCATAGTGGATGACGATCACTGCTTTGCCGGCTTCGACGGCTATAAACACGTGATTGAGGCGTCGGACGTGGTGGTGATTGCCAACGCAGCCAAGTTCCACCCCCTACATTCTATGACTGCAATTCAAGCCGGAAAGCACGTTTTCGTGGAGAAACCACACGGTATCGATCCGGCCGGGGTCAAGCTTATGCAAAGCGCCGCCGACCTGGCAAAGCAGAAGGGATTATGCATTGTTTCCGGTCTGCACAGCCGCTATCACACCGGATACGCCGAAACGGTCAAGCGAATCCACGACGGCGCCATCGGCGATGTGGTGGCCATTGAAGAGAACTTCCTCCGTGGACCATATGGCGTTATCGAGCGCAAGCCGGGACTCTCGGAGCTCCAGTGGCAATGCAGCACCCAATACCACTTCCGCTGGCTCTCCGGAGATGATGTCCCCCAGTCGCTGGTGCACAACCTGGACCGTTCCAGTTGGGTGATGGGGAACCAGGTCCCCGCCAAGTGCCACGGCCTGGGTGGAAGGTCTTCGATGGTACAGCTGATCTACGGCGATGTATTCGACCATCATTCCGTCGTTTACGAATTCGCCAATGGCGTGCGCGTCTACGCTTTTTGTCGTACGACTAACGGATGCCACAACGATTCTTCCAGTGTTGTCCTTGGCAGCAAGGGTAAGGCCGACATCTTGCGTTGCCGTATTTCGGGCGAAACGAACTGGAGATGGAAGGACAGATGCGATCCTTATCAGAGAGAGCACAACGTACTCTTTAAGGCGATTCGCTCCGGCAAACCCGTCAATAACGGCGACTACATGGCCCGTAGCACAATGATCACCGTGATGGGACAGATCTCCTGTTACACCGGCAAAGAGGTTACCTGGGAGCAGATCAACAAGTCCGACTTCTGTTACCCGCCCAGGCCGGAGGATTGCCGCGACGGTATGGACCCGCCGTCCAAGGCTGGTGCCCATGGTAGCTATCCTGTGCCCAAACCGGGTTTTACAAAAATGATATGAGCCGAAAGATAGCTCTGCCACAGGTAGCTCTGACACAGGTACTCGCTGCGGGCTGCACAAACTGAAACAGAAGTCAGATGTCAGATTTGTCTGCCTTCCGCCCCCTGTCCTCTGCACGCAGCAAGTTCACCCCACCCCTCCGAGGGGCTGGGTTCACGTAAGCCCTGCAATGACAAAGATGACGGAGTTTTTCGGGGGGACAAGATTCATCATGATGTCTTTCGTCGCCCCTGCGCATCAGATGTGCCACGGCGCGCGCATCGCGCAGAAGCGCAGACGGTTCGCCGCCTCGGCCCGCCCCTCGGAGGGGCTGGCCTCGTCACCGAGGAACTCTTCCTTGTCCGGGTCCCACTTCAAGGACCGCTGCAGCTTGTGCGCGATGATCGCCAGATGTCCCAGTGATGCCGACCGATGACCAATCTCCTCGTCGGAGCTTGGCCGCCGCCGCGTCCGAATGCACTCGAACCAGTTCGCGTGATGGTTATTGGCCCCGATGTTCACCTGCCGAGTCCTTAACTTCATTTCCTCGAAGAGCTTCTCGGGGCCGCCCTCAACGAGCCCGCCGGTTGACATCGACGTAACCCAGCCCCGTTCTCCGACGAACAGGCCTCCGAAGTTTCCCGCTAATCGGGCCGTTGCAGGAACCGCTTTATAGACGTCCTTCACCATTCCCCAGTGATCAACGAGGTGAAGGAGCGTCCCGTTGGCGTACTTGCAGGTGAGCGTCGGGTACGCTCCGCTGTTAGGATGGATGATTTCGGCCGGCCCGCTGTTTTCGGCGCCCAGCGCATATTGAATCACGTCCGCACTGTGAGAATGGTGCCAAGTTACTGAGGCCGCGCCGAAATCCTCGCAGAACGACCACGGTACCACGCCCGGAGAGGGGTTCGTGTGGTAGAGGCGGTTGTAGGGGTGCCAAAGGGCCGGGCCGACCCACAGGTCCCAGTCCAAGCCTTCCGGCACCGGCTCGGCCGGCAGAGCAAAATCCAGCGGCACATACGAACTGCCGCACTTCTCGACATTCATCACCTGAGCGTAAGGTTTGAAACGAGCGGCTCCGATGAAGCCCGCCAGGCTGTTCCACAACGTGAAAACCGATTTGACCCTGCCGAGTCCACCTGCGCGGACAAACTCGCAGACCTGCCGGATAGTCGGAATAGAACGGTACTGGGTTCCGGTCTGGAAGACCCGACCATACCTGCGCACCGCCTCGGCCAACTGGCGCCCCTGGCGAATTGTTATCGAGATCGGCTTCTCGCAATAGATGTCCTTGCCCGCCTTGGCCGCGTCAATCGCCTGCAAGGCGTGCCAATGGTCCGGCGTAACAATCACCACGGCATCAATGTCCGGTCTGGCCAGGAGTTCGCGATAGTCATTATACGCCGAGCAGCCGCGATAGGTACCGCTGGAGCGGTGGGCGGCGTAGGTTTCCTCCACGCGGCGTTTGCCGTCCTCGCACCGCAGACGATCCACATCGCAGACGGCCAACACTTGAACGTCTCGGTCGCCAGCCAACCGGCGTAAGTGGCCACTCCCCATCCGCCCGTTGCCTATCAAGCCCACCGTGATGCGCTCGCTCGGCGCCACATTCCCGTCCGCACCCCGCGCCGAGGCCAGCCCCTCCGAGGGGCGGGTCGAGGAGGGAATAATCCAGGGTGCGGCAACTATCCCTGAAAGCGCAGCCGTGCGGCCCAAGAACTGGCGCCGCGTGATACGGCGAGACTTCGACGAGCTCAGTCGAGTCGTGTCTGTTCCTTTGGAATTTTCCATTCTTGTTATGACGCACCTCGCTTTGCCAGTTGTACGCTCACTTTGTTGAAGAACTCGATACATCGCACTATCTCAGGCATCGACTCGAACCAGTTGTAGGAGTATTCGAGTCCGAACATGGTGGGCCTGACGCCGAGGCGGTGGATTTCCTCGATAAACTGTCCGGTCTTGCCAACGCCGGTCCCCCAGGGCACATCGTGACCTTCAGGGCTTAGCTCGTGCAGGTCATGCATCTGCACAGTGATCAAGCGGTCCTTGAGCGTGTTCACAGCCTTGATGGGGTCAACGCCGGAGCGCATCCAATAGCCGAGGTCGCCGCAGGCCCCGAGCCGCTTGCTGCGGCCCTGACAGACCTTCAAAACCCCTTCAGGATGCCAATACTGCGGCGAGGCCTTCTGGTCGTGGTTGTGAATGGCCACGTTGATGTCATACTCGTCGCAAAACTTCTCAATTGTATCCAGCGCCTCCGGGAGTGGCTCCGACATGAAGGTTTCGATGCCAATCTTTCGCCCAAACTCGAAGACCTTGCAGCAGCCAGCCTCATCGCCCGGAATCTGGTGGATGTAATACGTTAGGAGACGAACGCCGGCTGAGTCCAACTTCAGCCGGACCTGTTTCAACTCGTTGTCGGTCAGTTGGGGGTCGAAATTCTTCGGGATTTCCTTGCTGACCTTCTGGAAGCTCAAGCCGCCCATATACGGTAGGCTGAGCTGGGCGGTCCGTTCGATCGCCTTGAAGAGCGTGTATTTATGAAAGGTGTAGGCCTCGATGCCGAGGCGCCAGCCCAGCTTTTCCTGCGCCCGGATGGCCGGCGTCAATTTGCCGCTGGGGATGGTTGGGGCCGGCAGGTCGCCCAGGGCAAACTGAGCGGCTGCGAGGTAGAACTGTAACATCTTTGGGTCCCAGAAGACGTAGGGGTTGTGCGCGATGGTGCAGTAGAAAATGCGTCCCCGGCCGTACTGCCGCACCCACGCCAGCGCATAGTCATTGTCCTCGCGGAAGCAGTTGCCACGCGCTCGTCCCTGATTCATGTCAGTTTTCTCGGTGTCGATGCTGAGAAGCACGCGGACCCTGTTCCTCGAATAAGGCCCGTGGAAACGAAAGAACTCGTCCCGGTAATCGAAGCCCTTGCCGCCAAAAGGCTGATTGAGAGGGTGGTTGGGGTCATCGAGTTTGATGAAGACGTGTTCGTTGCTGTCGCGGTGGTTCGCGCCGCGCGCACCGAGCATTATGCCAAACTCCGGCCAGTCCTCGTGAGCGCCGGGCCAGCGGGTGAAGGCCACCGAGGTCCCGTGAACGCCAAGGAGTCCTCCACCGCCGTAAACAAATTCGAGCAGGCTTTGCCTCAACCCGGGGTCTTCAAAGAGATTGCCCACCGTGTTGTTCAGAAAGACGGCATCGAACCGCCTTAGATTCTCGGGCTTGAAGACGGACGGGTCTCTGCTGATGACCGTCTCAAAAGCGCCGGTCTTTGCGCCCATCAGCGTAAAAGCCAGATTGGCAGTAGGGATGGAGCGGTGCCCGCCGTATCCGACATTGAGGTCGAAAATCAAGAGCTTCCGATGCCTGCGAGGCCGAACGAAGGCTTTGGTCGGAATCGCTGCCTCAATCCGTTGCCGCTCCCCAAGCCCGAGGACGACCTTTGCCTCCGCAGTGGTAAGCCCAAGCCACGTCGCCGCGAACATTCCAGCCGCACTGCCCAGAAAATCGCGCCGCGTTCTGTCCACATGCTGTGTTTGCATGGCGAGATATTAACATAAAACCTTGAAATTGCAAGGAATAGTGATATGCTATCCTTATGATCAGATGCCCCGTATGAGTTTTTGGACAGGACGGGGACGCTTATCGGTCATGTGCACCAAATAGCAAACAGGCAAGCGTTCTTGAGCGTGAACCGCAGTACAACGGGGGCGTTCAGGCTTTTCAAGCTGCCATACTCCCAATCGATAACAATGTCAAGGCTGTCGCTTCGAATAGGTTCCGACTTGGCGATACTATTCCCAGCCAGATCAAATATCTCCACTAAGATCTCTCCAAAGTCAGACTTAGCGTTGAGGTGCAAATCACTGTCAAGGAGTCTGAGGGGTTTTGTGAGAATCTCGCCACCATCAAAGGATGCCTGAAGGGAGACGAAGCGGTCCCTCTTTATGGTCGCAAAGCCAATCCCCCCGCGCCTGGGACCTGTATCTTTTCCCTCGTATGGAGTGTGTCGATACGTCCGGCCGCCATAATAGAATCTAAGTTCATCGCCTACAAGGATCGGCGGATTATTTGCCAAGGAGTGATTGAACCGATCCCAACTGCCTATTGGGCCAGCAGGAATAAACGGCGTTCGATCGGCAACGCGAGTAAAGTTTAGGCTGTCGTGGCTGACAGCCAATTGCACGTCTAAATAACAGGCTTCTGGGCGGGCGTGAAAGACCTGTACCAAACCAATGTACACACTTTCATAGGGAAAGACCATCATCGAGTAAATCTCAGTGCCCGGCTCGTCATTGATATCGGTGGTCAGGACAACAGGGGCACTGGCGGGCTCGGTAAAATCCCAATTCAGGAAATCGGTCGACTCAAGGCGAGCAACAGCCCGGCCGGAGTGATACTGTTCATACCAATCGTATTTTGACCAGGCCGACTCTACCTCCGGTAAGGTCTTCTTGGTTCGCCCGTAAAGCACATACTTTTCGCGAGATGGGTCAAACAACCAGTGAGTATCACCATCACAAATCGCCTCAGTCGCAAACGCATTGATGAGTTTCCAATGGATACCATCAGGACTGCCGGCAACACCCAGACCGCGCCGGTCGGTCGGATGGAAAGGATCTCGACGAGGTCCCTCATAAGGACGAATAATGCTCAGGAAGCCCATCTTGTAACGCCGCGATGGATCGGGATCTTTTTCGTCCTTGTGTACTCCAAACAGTTCCCAGAAAGTTGGATAGGCTTCAGGTCCCTTGAATTTTTCCCGCTTAAGAAAGAGCAAATTGGTTTTTTGGCCGTTGATCTTTACTAAATTCAGTCGTGGTTTAATCCACTTAATTCCATCACTACTTTCAACATATCCAACCCCCATACCAGCCTTATACCACATCTTATACTTACCATCATCTTGTATGACCGAGCCATAGAGGACGCCGAGTTTTGGTTCCCAAGGTTCGGAGGCCCAAAGGACAGGATTGCCGCGGTATTTTTGTACGGGGTGAATCCTCCGCTTGATATTGGTCATCGACCTAACCAGGTAATCGTCAAGAAATAACTGTTTTTGATGGCTTAGAGTAATGAACGATTCCTTACCCCGTGTTAACCATTCAAGGGTGAAGCGGGCGAAAGTAATCTTCTCGTACTTGTCCTTAACGCCGCGTTCATACAAACAGCAGATTGTCATATCGGGGGCAATAGCTAATTCCGAATATGCGGATTTGCCCGGGTACAGTGTACGGGAAACCGGCCAAGTACGACATTCATCATAACTGAGTCTGATAGTCAGATTCTCTCTTTCAGTCCCTGCAGGACTGGAGAATAACACTCGGTTTTTTCCATGATGCTTTCTGTCGGTGAAACGAATAATACTCGCCTGGCATTTTGGTGCTATCAGTGATTGCTCCAACTTGACCTTAGACCATGTGAGTCCTCCGTCAGAGCTCCACGCGCAGGCACGCCGGTTCTTGCCCTCATAACTTCGAATATTCAAATAAATAGAACCGTCCTCGGTCTCAATCGCCTGGCACTCATTTGTTTTCCCATTTAAAGTACCCCCCAGTTTCCAGGTCTTGCCGTGATCATCACTATATATTACGTGAGAAAAGTACCACTGAGGATTTTCTTTGGTGGCGTTTTTTATTTTGTGGTCACAGGGGATAAGCAGCCGCCCGCTGCTGAGTTGAATTCCATGTCCAGGTCCGGTGGCGTACCAGGTCCATTCCCGTCGTGAAACGGCTTCACTGATTTCTACCGGCGCCGACCAGGTAGCACCATCATCTGTACTCTTTGTAATGAATACCCTTTTGTTATTCCGGCAAAACGGCAGCCAGATTGTTCCCGTTTCGCGGTCTACTACCGGGCAGGGATTCCCAACTGTATTATCACCGTCATCCCGGATGATTTTCATTCTTGTCCAGGTTTGGCCGTTGTCAAAGCTGCGTTTTATCACAAGGTCAATGTCCCCTTTATCTGAGAAGCTGTTTTTCCGAGCCTCACAGATTGCCAGAATAGTCCCTCTGTTTGAAACAACCAGAGCAGGTATCCGATATGCCTTGTACCCATCCCGACCGGAAACAAACAGGTCGGTCTGCTGAAGACCTCCTTCTATTAAAACTGATGTGTCCTTTACTAAGCCATTCGTATTCCCTCCACTTTGCGAGCGGTTTTTAGCTGTCACTATATCAATGGGTACCATAATCCATATCGGCATCAGGATTAACACTAAATGGTCGAAAATTCTCTTGATTCTTATTCTATCTCTCATTTTTGTTTGCCTCCGAATCGACTATTTCGAATTAGCTATATTATAGCCTGCTTCTTTTCTAAAATGAAGTAAAAGACGCAAACGAATCACACTGAGCGGATGTGCTGTGAAGCCTTTTCGGGGCTGTGAGCATCACGCTTGCAGCCAGTCTCGGCAAGGCCAATCGCGACTTTGCCAGATGGAACAAGGGCAGCGATGCGGACAGAACACTTTGGCGTTTGGCAATGGCCAAGAGCTGCTACTGTCACTTCTACGGAGCTGGCCTCGTCGATTGGTTCTGCTTGACCGGTGACCGCGAGGTGCTGCAGGCAGCAATTGACAATTGTGAAACTAAATTGGATGAGTTCACCCATTACCGCAATTTCACCCCTGGCAAGAGCAACATTGGCAGCACACGCGGCTTTGGCCGGGGGTTCTACGTCGCCATACGTACCTGGATGGTCCAGCCAGAGAATCCCATGCTTCAGAAGCCGGTCAATCTTTGTCGCGAAACCTTCGTAAACTTGCCCGATGAGTACCTCGATGAGCGCGGGGTCTATGCGGTCGTCGTCACCAACATTCCGGACGCTGCTGGTCAGCCGCTTTTGTGCCACGGGCTTCCAGCCCGTGGCAACACGGCCAGGATGACCGTGCCACAAATGCAAAACGGGAACCCGGCAAAATGGGGGTCCCCTATCATTTCAATTTACTGGAAATTGCGATATAATACGCAATGATGAAATAAAGGTTCTCTGGTATTGTGCTCTGAAAGATTGTATAGTTTGAAGAAAGCTCTATATAGCGAAAAAGGGGAAATTATGTTTTACTATAATCGTAGAGATTTTATCAAAACCTCCGGGAGTATTTTAGGTGCTGCTGCATTGGGTGAGTTAATGTTTGGTTGCCGTAAAAAAGAAATACCTGCTTCTTCCAAGTGGGGTGGTTTCAATTATGCCATGTGTAACGAGAGCATGGGTGAATTAAGTTGGGCGGAGCAATGTCAAATTGTTGGCAATGCAGGCTATAGAGGAATTGAAGTTGCTACATTTACCCTGGTTACCGAAGACGTGCAGGAGATAAGCCCCGCAAAACGTAAACAAATGGTTTCAATAATGATAAATGCCGGCATTGAATGTGCCGGACTGCATTGGTTATTAGCGTCGCCGCCGAAAGGACTGCACTTTACAACAGCTGACGCTGCCGTCCGCCAAAAGACTATCGCTTACCTTGACAAACTTATCGATTTTTGCGGCGACCTTGGTGGCCCCTATATGATTTTTGGCTCACCAGGACAACGTAGCAGCAGGGGAACCTCCGTTGAGGAAGCAAAAAAATATTTTGCTGAAGGTCTTGCCAGGGTTGCCGACCATGCTCAAGAGCGTCGCGTTAAGATACTCATCGAACCCCTGGGCAAAAGCGTAACGGATGTTGTTAACACAATGGCCGAAGCGTTAGAGCTGGCCAAACAAGTCGATCATCCCGCTATTCAGATCATCTTTGATTTTCATAACACGTCCGATGAAACTGAGCCATTTGACGTCCTGCTGAAAAAATACTACAATCACATCTATCACGTCCACGTGCAGGAAATGGATGGTAAACACCTGGGTACGGGAACGGCGGTTGATGACTATGTGAAGGCCTTTCAAACGCTCAAGGATTTAAGATACGATAAATGGATATCTCTCGAAGTATTTGATTTTTCCCCCGGCGGGAAAAAAATTGCTGAAGAGTCGATGAGAGTTCTGAAACAAATTGAAAGCAAATTAGTATAGTACGGGCGAACCGCCCCTATTGATGCTGGATGCTCGATTCTCGTTGCGAGCCCCGACCCCTGCCGCAGGGGCGGGGCGAGTATCGAGAACCGAGCCTACCAACCCGTCCTCCGCAGTAGCTTTGCTACGGAGGGTGGATAGGAGGACACATATCATGGGACACGTCAAAACAAAGATGATTCTGATAGCGGTTCCTTTTCTAATAGGGCTGACGGCTGCCGCTGCTGACGAGCCGCAGCGACTTGCGTCGCAAGACGCGGCTGCCGGAGAGAACTGGTGCCAGTTCAAATACGATTGCAGGCATTCAGGTAATGTGCCCGACAGAAGCGTGACCACACCTCTTGGATTGATCGGAGCGGTGCCATTGACTGATGCTGTCTTTACGGCGCCGGTGGTAGCGGACGGACACGTTTATGTGGTGGACGGAGCAGGTGTGGCCTTTTGCATCGATGCCGCAACGCTGCGTGTTATATGGAAGTTTCCGACCCGTGGCGGTAAAGCCAACTGTAACAACATATCCTCACCAGCCATTGCAGGACGTTACCTGCACTTCGGTACTATGGCAGGGTTCTATTACGTGCTGGATGCAGATAGCGGAACCGTCGTAAAAGAAATCACTTGCGGCGAGCCAATCTTCAGCACCCCTGTCGTAGCCAACGGCCGAGTGTACTTTGCCACGCTCGGCTCGCAAATCTATGCCCTTGAACCCAACGGAACAGTTTGCTGGAAATGGGATTTCGTCAAGGAGATTATGGACTTTACAGGCAATCGCTGGAGCGGAGAGGATTGGTGCAAGCACAAAAAAGGACGAGTAACGTGGCGCGACCAGTTCTGCTGCTCAAGGAACATAGCGATGTATGATAAGATGCTCGTTGTCCCTGCAGGTGGCTCGGCCGTTTGTCTGGAGGATATGGGCAGAAACCCCGCGCTCCGTGGGATGGGGCTTGTACCGGCATATGCAGGCTCAGAGCGCCCGGCCACATTGGGGATAAGCATAGGCGAAGATGGAGCGCTCTATCGGCAATGGCACCGGCGAGACAATACAGGCCGGGTCGAGATAATTCGGATTCGCGACAAGAAAGCGAAAACGGGTTATGTCTCTGGAACGCAGACCGAGATAAATCGCCCTGGCTCGCTCAGTTTCTGTTCCGTGAGTCTGCGTGGTCAAGATGTTTACCGATGCCGTCCGGAAGAGGGTTTTGGCTTCTGTAAGCATTCTCCCGGGAAACCTGCTCTGTATCTGGGAGGCTATCCCTCCATCGCACCGACCATTCTCCTTCGCGATGTGGGGGTATATGGTGGCCTGGATGGAAGCCTTTATGTTGTGCCGCTGTGGCACGGGCTTCCAGCCCGTGAAATCACGGCCAAGATGGCCGTGCCACAGGCGTGGTCGTTCAAGACCGCATTTGGAAAAGCTATCTCCGCTCCCGTTGCAGTCTGCGATGGCCGGATTTATTTTGGTTGTGAGGATGGTTATCTTTACGTTCTGGGGTCTGAAGGTAAAGCGCCGCTGCCGTCAAAAGACCTGCAATTGTGGAAGATTCGAAGCCCCTTAACAGGCAAACTCACCGATTCCAAATACGATTGGTTTACCAACTTCGGTAACCTGGCAAGTACTAATGCGAACGACCAGGGTATAAAACCGCCTTTCAAGATTAAGTGGATTCGCCGGTACGAGGGTACATTTAAGCATCTTCCAGTGTGCGGCGGGGGTCGGATGTATACTCACACGGCAGAGGGCCAGATTTTTGCCGTCGAGCAGGAAACGGGGCGGCTGTTATGGAGGCGGTACTGGCCTGCGGTGCATATCTCCTTTACCTGCCCAATTTACGCAAAGGGCCGTCTGTTGGTCCCTCAAGCGGGGATGAAGAAATCCCGTATGCGCTGTCTGGATGCGGCGACGGGAGAGTTGCTATGGGAAGCTCCCTTTACGGGGTCACCGAGCTGGAGCCGACAGCAACCTCCAATTATACATAAGAACCTCGCCGTTTATGTTTTTGGCACGGGTAAATATGCGTCGCAGGGAACTGAGAAGGCTTACGTCCAGAAAGGCACGCCCATACACGCACCGGGGGGAGTGGAGATAATGAGCTGGATATACAGCCACAACAACCCTTATTACCCCAAAGACCAAAAGCCTCTGGTGCGGGCCTGGGACATAGATACGGGTAGGGAGGTTTGGACGATAGATTTTTCCGAGTTCGGCTGTGGCGGTAACGATGCCGGCCTGTGCCTGATGGACGATACGCTTTACTACTCCTGCTTTTTCGGCTATGCTGCGAGAACAAGAAAAGGCCTTGCCGGGGCAAAGGGCATCACCGCAGCAATTGAACCAACAACCGGCCAGGTGATTTGGTTAACAACCAGGTACTATGTTACCGCGGGCACAACCATCTCTGCAAAGGATGGGCGTCTGTACCTGGGCGGGTATAACGCACCCAATGAGAAAACAAAGCACCGCTATATCTGGTGTCTGGACGCCCGAAACGGCTCGTTGATATGGCAGTCCGAACCGGTCGCAAAGGCCATTAATGTGGTAACGATAGGCAGGAAATTTCTCTTTACCCATGCTTCTACGGGCAAGCCCAGCTATCTGATAGACAAGGATACAGGGAAAATCCTGTCCATCTTCGACAAAGGCTATGCATGCACCCGATTCACCTTATCAGGGCCTTACCTGATTGGTGCCAATATGGATATGATTGATACATCAAATGGCAATAAGGTGGTGTCTTCTGGGCCGTGTGTGGATGTACGGGAATGCGTTGGTGCGGTCGTGTCAAATGGCCGAATTTTCTACACTTCACAGGGCAGCGGTCTGCAGGTCTCGCAGGTATGTGCAGGGGACCCACAAACGCAATAAAGGGCGTTTGGGCGGGTTCGGGCCCGGGTCACGAGCACCTATCAATAGCTTCTTGCTCGCGATGAGTGGAGCAGCTGAAAAGCCGAAGCCCTTTTTGCCCTTGAACTTCCAGGCAAGTTCCCCCAAAGAACGGTGAATCATTTCTCCAAGAGCCTTATAGAAGCAACTGGGGGATGGCAATGGTAAATTGGGAGGAAATGAAAATTGGCGGGCTACCCAGATACCGACCCGGTTTTAACGGGAGTTCAATCGACGGTGACCACCCTGTCCCCCCGAAAAACTCTGTCCTACTTGTCATTGAAGGACTTACGTGAACCCAGCCCCTCGGAGGGGCGGGGTGAACTTGCTTCATGCAACTATAAGGAATCGAAATCTCAGGACCGAGGATGAAAAGACGATGCGGTCATAGGTTCATAATTTGCTCAGCCTGGTTATAGCTCGAGCTATTTGGTCACGGCGGAGCCGGGAATTTCGAATTTTCGAATAGCTGAGTATTTGACTATATAGCTTCTCAGCCACGAACCCTCAGCAGTTTGAAAGCATCCTCGCCTCCATTGAGCAGGTGAACCAAAGGCTGCGGCCTGTCAGTACCTTCGATAAACGCAGGGCGCCCTGCCCAGGGTGTAACGCTCAACACCCCCGTCAAATCCATCCAGTGCTGCAGCCGGGCAACCGGCAGGTTCCAAGTCATATGAAAGTGGTTGGCCGGCGGATACTGCTTATACTCAGTCATACTGGCGTACTTCGGCACGACAAACGTATGAGGCCAGGTCGGCGTAGTCAGCTCACACATCGCCCGCGCAAGCTCTTTCGGCACTTCCGTTGTATGCGCCTCGTCCCAGGTCATACTGAATAAACCGGCGGCACTGCTGTAAGCGCATCGAGCCGCGATACCTTCAATTCCACCCGGCGTCATAAACGTAACCGAATTACCACCGCCGGGGAAGTAGGAAACATCGGCCAGAGGCATTCCAACCCCATCCATAATCTTCCTTATGGATGCTCCGGGTTCTGCCGCCCAATCGAATGCGGCACTGCCGGAATTGTCACCATCAACCAGACCTTTGCAGCAGTAGTCTGCTTTTTTATCCAGTTTTTTAACACCGATTTTTTTGGCCAGTTCTTTGATTTCCCACGCTTCCCACACTTTTCTGAAGTCCATAAACAAAGGTGGATTTCCGCCGGAGAGGTACGTCATAAACAACATTGTCAGAAGTCCCTGCACGTCGGCTTCGGTCGCAAAGGGCAGTGGTGGCTTGCGGCCGTTATGGTCAAACGTGCTGTTAAATAACGATTCCATCACATCTGCCACAGGCAGCGGCAGACCGCGATTATCGCTGCCCCATTCCAACTGGCTCATAAAGCCGCCGCCGACCGCATTCAAGTCGGCCATCAGGTCGCGAACGATTAAATACATTGCCAAACTCATATTGAATCGTTCGCTGTCGGCTTCGTTGCGCAGTTCCAGCCGTTTGCCAACGTGTCTGTTAATCCACGCTCGCAGTGTCTTGAGTTCTTTTTCGTTATAAGCTTTTTTGTTCAGCATATCGGCCAGAAGCTTCATATCCAGACGGGTGATTTCGAGGCCGAATGTATTCCTGGTGGGAATGATATGAGCCAGGGCTGTTTCCATTCCCATCGAGTCGTGTCCTAAAACCATAACTCTGCGGCCCCGCAAGGCCACCGCCGTTACCGCCGCATAGCACCAATCAATAAGGTTCTTGGCCGTCTGCTCGGTCATCTTCGGATTCATTCCGGTATCAGGCCAGGTCCCGACGTTTAAGGTAACCATTCGTCCATACTGGCTGATAGCGCCATTGAGCGCATGGGCATAGACCACGCCGGGCTTGGGACCGCTGTTGCCGCAGGTAATGTTTATCGGCGTGTTGGCGCCGAATTGCTGCAGCAGCGAGATAGTAGTAAGCTGTGGGAAGGCCCAGGTGTCCGGCACACATACTAAAATGTCCACGCCGGCTTTGCGAAACTGCTGAGCAACAATGTCGGCTTGTGCTTCGCCATCTATCAATACGGTAGAATAAACCACCGGAACCGGTGTCTTGTCGGGCATAACAACAGAGCCGCTTATACAATCAGCGGCCATCTTCGCAATGTTCTGGCAGCGGGTTCGGCTCGCCTTATCAATGCGCGGGTCACTGGTGGCAAAAACACCGATAACGGGAACCTTTGGCGCAGCTTTCCTTATATTCGGCAAACGCACCGCTTCAACTCTCTTTGCCATTTCAGATACTCCTTTATCACCAATCACCATTATTCAAACGTGGACGTATCTTCCAGCAGTTTTCTTACGAAATCCAAAAACTGGGCTGCGTATGCACCGTTAGTAACTCTGTGGTCCACCGAGAGGGTCATGTTCATTAACTTCCGCGTCACGATATTGCCGTTGTCCGGCACGCAGGTCTCGGTTATCTGACCGATGCCCAGGATACTGCACTGGCCGGGCACGACAATCGGAATAAAAGACTCTATCCCAAAGGCGCCGAGGTTGCTTACCGTGATACAGCCGCCCTCCAAATCCGTCGGAGCCAGTTTATTGCTGCGGGCCTTTTCAACCAAGACCTTACTGTCGCGTGCAATCTGGGTAATATCCTTTTTATTCACGTCCTTGACAATCGGCGCAACCAGACCGCCCGGCACGGTAATCGCCAGGCCAACGCCGATTGCTTCTGCCAGCCGGATAGTGTCACCAGCCAACTGACCTGTCATAATTGGAAATTTCTCCAGCCCGATTGCAACCGCCCGCATAATAAAGTCGTTGTAGGAGATTTTTACATCACTGGTCTTGTTCAGTTTGGCCCGCAATTCAACGATGTCGGTAACATCGGCTTTAACAGTCAGATAGAAGCACGGAATTTCGCGTTTTGACTGCAGCATTTTTTGTGCGGTTATTTTCTGCACTCTATTGAGCGGTATGGTTTCACCGAGTTTGATTTCTGGTGCAGCTACCGAAGGTGCAGCCGGTTTTGATGCAGCGGCTTTTCTGACATCCTCCTCGGTAATTCTACCGCCGGGGCCTGTACCGGTAACTACCGCCAGATTCACGCCAAGCTCCTCGGCCAATTTCTTTGACCGCGGTGATGCTTTTACTTTCTCTGTCGGCTTGGTCGGCTCCGGCTTGGCCGGTTCACCCCGCCTCTCCGAGAGGCGGGGTTCAGCTGCAGCGACCGCAGCCGCAGCTTCAGCAGCGGCCGGTGCTTCGGCAGCCGGAGCGGTGGTTGTACTTTTCAATGAATCGATAAAACTTTGCGGTATCTCTTCGTCCTTTTCGCCAAGAACCATTAGTGCACCGCCGACCGGCAGTGTCTGGTCTACTTCGGCAAGGATATGCTTTACAAAGCCATCAGCCGGCGATTCCATCTCGAGTGTTGCCTTGTCGGTCTCTATCTCAAAAATCACATCGCCTTTTTTGACCTCATCGCCGACCTTGACCATACAGCCAACGATAGTTCCTTCTTCCATCGTTTGGCCAAGCTGCGGCAATCTTACTTCTCTCGCCATTTTATAGAATCCTCATTTACTTCGTATTTCGTGCTTCGAATTTCGTATTAGTTAAACAATTGCCTTAACGGCTTCAATGATTTTATCTACGCTTGGTATACTCGCCGTCTCCAACGGCTCACTCATCGGCGGCGGCACATCGGCTGCCGCCAGATTTACCGGCGCCGCATCCAGATAGTCGAACCCGCGGCTGCCGTCGTCAAACTCATATTCCATAAACTGCCCGGTTATCTCTCTGCCGGCGCCGCAGGTGCAGAAGCCCTCGCTGACCGTAACGAGTCGCCCGGTTTTGCGAACCGATTCGGCTATTGTTTTTATATCCAGCGGCTTTAGCGTTCGCACGTCGATTACCTCGGCGTCGATACCGTATTGGGCGGCCAGCACCTTGGCCGCCTCCAGCGACCGCATCGCCATTCTGCTGTAGCTGACGATGGTCGCATCTTTGCCGGACCTCTTTATATCTGCCACGCCCAGCGGAATAATATAATCGCCCTCCGGCACCGCACCAAGCTGGCCGTAGGTCGCCTTGTGCTCGATAAAGACCACCGGATTGTCACTGCGGATAGCCGCCTTGAGCAGACCCTTTGCGTCGTAGGGCGTTGAGGGCATTACTACATACAGACCCGGCGGATGCATAAGCCAGGCCTCGAGCGATTCTGAATGGTGAGCAGCGATGCATCTGCCGACGCCGCCTTCGGTTCGCAGCACCATCGGCACCTTCGCCTTGCCGCCGAACATATAGCGGTTATAAGCGCCGACGTGAACGAGTTGGTCCATCGCTATCGTAACAAAATCGACATACATAATCTCGGCCACCGGCCGCATCCCCCGA
>JAUWBI010000108.1 GCA_030601745.1 Phycisphaerae bacterium | reverse complement strand
GGGCAATAGTTTTACCAACGCCGGGAATTTGTTCTAATTCTTGTAAGCTGGATGATTCCATAGAAAGGTGCCTCAGATATTATTCACCAAATACAATTCACTAATCACTATTTACCAATCACGAATTATCTGCCTTCTTAGTTGTCGGCCCCCGATGTTAGCTGGTCCCCCGCACCAAATGACGCAAGCTTGCTATTTCGTGCGGGGCAAGTGTAATTATAACCTTATGGTCAAAAAGTGCAAGATTTAATCCGCACTAATCGAAATCAGTGTAAATCCGCGATTAACAATACCCAAACCCTCAATTCCCGCCAGACCCTGCAGTGGCCGGCGAACTCGGTGTCGCCGTCCCGCATCACGCAATATGACTTCCTAACCGAAGGCCTTTCGCAGCAAGGCCAGACTTTTTGGCAGGGCCGTCCGATAGTCTTCGTTCCCTTCGAATTCCAGCGACACATAGCCGTGGTAATTGTGTTTGCGCATAATCTCTGCGATGCGGCCGTAATCTAAATCGAGCGTGTACCAGATGCCGCCTCCATAGTAGGTTTTGGCCTGCATAAAGACGGCCTGCGCAGCGCACCGGTCCAGTTTATCATACGGGTCTTCCAGAAAATTACCCGTGTCGAGCAGGACTTTTAGCCAGGCCGAGTCGATGGCATTTATGATTTTCATCAGCCCTTCAGGGGTGCGGGACAGGCCCCAGTGGTTTTCCAGGCCGAGCACCACCCCACACTCTTCAGCTTTCGGCAGACATTTCTCAATACTGTCAATGACCCATTTGAACCCGTCGTCATCTGTGTATCCGGGCAGCGGCGGTTCGATGCCGCGATTTTTCATCAGCTCATCGAAGCTCCTGGACGTGCCCCATCTTCCCGTGTTGATGCGTATTATAGGTATGCCGAGCCGGTACGCCAGCTCGATGCACTTGATAGTGTGGTCGATATTTCTCTGTCTTTTTTCTTTGTCGGGCGAGACGAAGCCCTGGTGAGTGGAAAGCCCGCACAGGTCCATCCCGTTGATAAGCGCACGCCGTTTGAGGCCTTGCAGGTAGTCGTTCGATTCTTTTTCCATTTGAATGTGGAGTATCTCGACGCCGTCGAAGCCCATCTCTGCCGCTTCATCGATGCAGGTTTCAATCGGCAGCTTCAAATTCTTTTTGAAACGCCAGAACGAATAGGTGGATACGGCAATACGGTTAGGCCGACGTGATTTTTGAGTTGAATCAAGCTTTCCCACAGCGGGTTGTTCATTCGCTATACCGCTATATGAGCGGGAAGTCAGACCCAGGGCCGAGGCCGCCGCGGCCGTAGAGTGTGCCAGAAAAGTTCTCCGCTTCATCAATTTCATAACATTTCTCCTGTAAACACATCGTTCTTTCGCAATAAGACATGACTGATTGTCAGTATAACAATGTCAGCGTTTTTTGCAAAGCATTACCCCCCACGCCGAGCAGCAAAAATGGTTGTAAGTCTATACAAAATAATCGCTTACGTTATTTTCCCCTCATTTTCCCACAAACTAAATGTCCATTTTCACCATCTTGCTCTCGATAAGATTTTAAGAGCCACAAATTAGTTAATTTGGGCGATTTTTTTCTTGACCAATCGCCGGAAATGCTTTATCATAATCCCTTAGTTTACCGATGATGAACAAGATTGTGGACTGTCCCGTAACATTCTTGGTAATTTATTGTTACTTTGTAAAGGGACGCGCAAGACGGGAAAAGGGCTTGTAAGTCTTTTCTCGAACGGTAGTTAAGTTGCAAAGACACTTTTAGCGCTTGTTGCAGACGGCAAACTCGAACCGCAATCCGGACCTTGATGCAGCGCTGAAAAGTGAATTTAGTGGGAAACGAAATCTGTTTGAAAAGAGCGTTCGCTTACCAGCGAAGGAGTGCCGGTATTGAGCATAAAATCAGCCGATTACGTGAAAAAAATGAACCTGTCAATGCTAAGAATCCCGCAATTACGCGTAATTTTGACCCCGTGTAGTTGATTCTACGCTCTGGCGAAAAGGATTTCGTTCTTTGCAGACCATTTCTTTGGAGCTTTCCTGCCGGAAAATCCCGCAATCTGTGTGGGTTTCCATTTTGTCCCGCACCAATTAGCAGTGTCCAGCACCAATTAGCAGCGAGCCTAAGCTTAATTGGGGCGGGGGCGCAAAATGGGGTCCCTCGCCATTGAGGAATGTTTTTTAACTCTATGCTAACTGCAAGGGAAAGGTAGGATTATGAATGCCATAATGATGACAATCGGGCTCCCGGATGTGCTTATTCCGATTGTTACCCTTATTCTGGGGATTTGCCTTGCTGCCATTGTCATCCAGATGATTTCCAGAGCAAGGGCCAAAACCTTCGAGCAGGACCTGCAGCGACAGATTGAAGGTGCCAAAAGGGAAGCCGAGAACATAATTAAGTCCGCTCAGATTGACGCCGCTGCAGAGACCATCAAGAAAAAAGAGCAACTCGCAACTGAGTCCAATCAAATTCGCACCGAGCTGCGTGAAGCTGAGATGAGATTGAGTAAACGCGAGGATGCCCTTGATCGCCAGGCCGAGCTGCTCCGGCAGCGGGAAAAGGCATTTAAGCAGCGGGAACAAGAGGTTGATAAGAGATTGCGCAATATCGGTCTCAAGGAAAAGCAGCTTTCGGTCTTGATGGCAAAGCAAAAGAATCAACTGCTTAAAATCACCGCAATGGACATCGAAGCGGCCAAGGACCTGCTCTTAAAACGCCTCGAAGACGAGTGCGAGCACGAGATGTCTGCTTTGATTCAACGCAAGGTTGAAGAAACCACCGAAACTGCCAACGAAAAAAGCCGGGAAATAATCAGCGCCGCCATTCAGCGTTATGCCGCTGAGCAGACCTGCGAGGTAACTGTCTCGACAGTGGATATTCCCAATGATGATATGAAAGGCCGAATTATCGGCAGAGAAGGACGCAATATTCGGGCGTTTGAAAAAGCTACCGGCGTGGATGTCATCGTCGATGACACTCCCGGAATGATCGTTGTAAGCGGCTTTAATCCTGTCAGGCGTGAAGTTGCTCGCCTTTCGATGGAACGGCTCATACAGGACGGACGAATACATCCGTCTCGAATCGAGGAGCTCGTCGCCCAGACCAAAAAGGATGTCAACCATAAGCTCTTACAGCTCGGCAAAGACGCCGCCGTCGAGACCAACGTAAGAGGATTGAGCAACAAAGTACTCAGTCTGATCGGGGCTTTGAGCTTTAGAACAAGTTATGGTCAAAACGTGCTTCGCCACAGCATTGAAGTCGCTTATCTGACGCAGGTTATGGCCGATGAGCTTGGCCTGGACGGCTCAATAGCAAGGCGTGCGGGACTGTTGCACGACATCGGCAAGGCCATTGACCACGATGTTGAAGGAAGTCACCCCGCCATAGGCGCAAATTATCTCAAGCGCTTTAGCGAATCGCCTGTTGTCTTAAATGCCGTCGCCGGCCATCATGGCGATGTCCCGGCGGAGAACCCTTACACCCCGCTGGTTGCTGCCGCTGATGCGATTAGTGCTTCCCGCCCCGGCGCCAGAAGAGAAACGCTCGAAAGATATATCAAACGGCTGGAAAAACTCGAAGAAATCGCCAGCGGCTTTAAGGGAGTTGAAAACGCATACGCAATTCAGGCCGGGCGCGAAATCCGCGTCATTGTCGGTGCCGAAAAAGTGGACGATGAGGCAGCTATGAAAATTGCGCGGGATATTGCCAACAAGATTGAAGGTGAAATGACCTATCCCGGCGAAATCCAGGTAACGCTCCTGCGCGAGGTCCGCTGCGTCGAGTATGCAAAGTAAAAATAGCAGCTATACGAAAGGTAATTTCGAAATCCAAAATCCGAAACAAATACGAAATTCTAATGTTCAAATTTTCAAAACTTATTGTTTTGGTCATTTGAATTTTGGTCATTAGATATTGTTTCGGATTTCGATATTCGAGTTTATACGCAATACGAGATACACTTCACGAGATACGAAACACGAATTATGAAGCTGAACATTCTTTGCATTGGTGACATAGTGGGTCGGCCCGGCAGACGTATTGTTGCCGAGAAGCTAAAGCGGCTGGTCAAAGAGTTGAGTATCGATTGCGTAATAGCCAACGCTGAAAACGCCGCCGGCGGCTCAGGCCTGACACCGCAAATCTACGACAAGCTGCTGCGGTACGGCGTGAACCTGATTACATTAGGCGACCATACTTTCCGCAAAAGAGACATTATCAAGACCCTCGAAATAGCCGACAATATTGCCCGACCTGCGAATCTATCCGAATTCGCTGCCGGCAGAGGGGTCGGGGTTTACAAAACCAATAAAGGGCCGACCGTAGCGGTCGTCTCTTTGATAGGTCGCCTTTTTATGAAGCCGGCCGACTGCCCCTATAATGCCATCGATAGAATCCTGCCGCAGCTTCAACGGCAAGCCGATATCATAATCGTTGACTTCCACGCCGAAGCCACCAGCGAGAAGGTCGCAATGGGTTATCATCTCGACGGCAGGGTCAGCTTATGTTTCGGCACTCATACCCACGTCGAAACTGCCGACGAAAGAATCCTGTCTAAAGGCACAGCTTATATTACCGATATCGGTATGACCGGTGCGTATGATTCGGTGCTCGGCCGGGGGGCCGAGAGCGTCTTAAAGGCATTTAGAACACAGATGCCGGTCCCGTTTGAGATAGCAACCGGCGATGTGAAAATGAATGCAGTTTTGGTTACCGTTGACAGCAACACAAAGAAGGCTGAGCGTATCGAGCGAATCAAGATCGACGCAGAGTCACGAGAGGAGCCGGGTTACGACAGTGACGACGGCAAGCCGGAATACTTCAACAACAACTTCTAACAATCGCCGACCGTGGCCTACACCTTTATTTGTTCAACAATGTCATTCCCGCGAAAGCGGGAGTCCACTTCTCCCTTGTTATTCTGAGCGCAGCGAAGAATCCATTTTTTTATCTTTTTTTTCTTGTTTTGTCTCTATCTCCTGCTATTATAGGACGCTGGTAACGGCTTGTCCCGGCCTTTGACAAGTGAATAGTTTATAGTATTGAACTTTTGGCATCCCAAACAAAATCACCAGGTTTTGAAGCCCACAACGCGGAGAAGTCGGTGCTTCTTTGCTTGCATACTTAGCGGCATCGCTTGCGTTTCTTTAGTGGGCTCTGGCGGCCCTTGATTGAACACGATGTAGCGGTGCCCTTTTTACTGCGCCGCAATTAGAAAGGAGGCGGGAATATGAGCTAATATTGAAAGAGGCTTTTGGTAGTTAATTGTATTTTGTGAAGAAAGAACAAAAAAGAAAGGAGAATGGATTATGTTTAGAAAAGTGTTATTTTTAGCGGCAGTGCTATTTATGGCTTTGAGTCTCTCAGCTTGGGCAGAGGAGCCCGACTACGGCAATGACTGCAATTCAGCCGAACCCATCGACCCTAATGGCACCATTGTTGAGGGTATTCTCAGTGACACCAGTGACCAGGACTGGTTTAGCTTTACCGCTTCTGCCGATGGGCTTTACGAGATTGCGTTCCTCAGTCAATCGGGTTCCAAGAACCTATACGTGTATGGTCCTGACGGATGTCCTGACCAGCTACAGCAGATAGTGGGCTTTGATGCTTCCACCGGGACAGTAACAAATGAGGTTTTTATTGAGAGTGCGGGCACTTACTACATAAAGATTTACTATAGTACCGGACTCTATCGGGTCAGTGTTAATTTAGTCAGCCAGCATCTCATAGACACCTACCCGGATACGTGCACCAGCCCCGCTGCGCTGATTGTCGATGACCCACCGATGTATGATGGAATTACCGACTACGGTATCGATGAAGATTGGTTTACCTTTGCTACCAGTATTCTGCACAAATACCAGGTTAATTTCTACAGGCCATTGAACAGCGATGCGGTATATGACCTGTACCGGAGCGATTGTGGAGACGCGCTCTCTTCGGGCCGGACGGGTAGTATCACATTTGTTTCGCTGGATGGCGCCAACTATGACCTCAGGGTCAAATCCAGTTCCTTCAACAAAGAAGGATACTACGAGATATGGGTCGACGACCTGGGAGAAGTACCTGAGGACTACAATAATACCTGTGATGGTGCCACGCCTATACCTACCGACGGTACGGAGGTCGAGGGCAGGCTCCAGTACACCGCCGATTTGTTCAGTGACGCGGACTGGTTCAGCTTTACTGCCTCTGCCGATGGGCTTTATGAGATGACCTTCCTTAGTCAATCGGGTACGAAGTATATGTATGTGTATGGTCCTGATGGATGTCCTGACGCGCTACAGCAGATAGTGTATCTTAGTGCCGACACCGGGACAGTAACAAATGAGGTCTTTATTGAGAGTCCAGGCACTTACTACATACAGATTCCCAGTGGCTACAGCACCGGACTCTACCGGGTCAGTGTCGCTGAGGTTGGGACTTATCCCACAGATACGTACCCGGACACGTGCGATGACCCTTGTGAACTCGTGGTCGATGACCCTTGTGGGCCAGTGTATGATGGGATTACCGACTACGGTATAGACGAGGATTGGCTTACTTTTGCTACCGATGTCCTGCACAAGTACCAGGTCAGTTTTTACAGTCCAATGAACACCGATGTGGTATACGGCCTGCACGAGAGCGACTGTGGAGCCCAGCTCTATAGCGGCACCGCAAGTAGAACATTTGTCTCGTGGGATGCTGCCAATTATGACCTTAGAGTCAAGTCCAGTTCCTTCAACAATGAAGGATACTACGAGATATGGGTCGACGACCTGGGAGAAGTACCTGACGACTACGGCAATTCGTGTGATGATGCAACGCCTATCGCTACGAACGGCACGGATGTCAACGGGGTCCTGGACTATACCGCCGACTTCTTCAGTGACGAGGATTGGTTCAGCTTTACGGCTCCTGTCACCGGGACTTACCAGATATGTATATGTTTGTGGAGTCAATCAGCTACGGAGTACCTGGAAGTCTACGGCCCTAATCAATCCGTCTCCTCCCAGCCACCAAATGTGCCTTGGGAGTACTTGGAAGTCTACGGCCCTAATCAATGTGGGCCGGAACAGAAGATAGCGGAGTTCAATACTTCTAGCTATTATCCCACCCCATGCAAGGATATTTCTATCTCCAATGTGGGCACTTACTACATACGGGTCTACAGAACCCGGAGCGGGCTCTACGGGGTCAGTGTTTTATCTCCCGTGCCGCAATGCGGCGACCCGGACCATCCGTATCCGAGTGGTGATATGAATCACGATTGCGTTGTCAACTTTGTGGACTTCGCGATGATTGCGAATAACTGGTTAGCGGATACCCGACCGTAGTCGCCAGCCAGTAGAGAATTACATGGCTTGGTTTTGTTGCGGAAACGCAGAGCAAATCAAAGGGGCTGTGAGCGTTGTACTTTCAGCCCTTTTTTGGCTTTAGCCGGAAGGCGATTATTTCAGGAATTAGCTATGTGCTTTTTCCCGTGTTATTGTTGTTGGTCGAGACCGGCTTTAAGTGCTGTTGAGCCCAGATGGCGAGGGCGGAACCGGCCAGTAGAACGACCCCAAAAAACCACTGAAGCTGATTTAAGGATTCCCCAAAGAATACACTGGAAATCGCAAACACGGTAAACGGCTGCGCCAATATCACAAGCCCCGGAATAGTCGCTCCGATGCGTCTTATCGCCACATAGTAGAGCACGTGGCCCAATGCTATGGCCGTAACGGCCGAAATCACAACACACGCCCACACCCACCCATCCATCTTCACACAATCCTGCGGTCTGCCAAAGACAAAAGCAAGCACACAAAGTGCACCAGCCGTGTAAATGCTTATCACAGAAAAGCCGCTGCGAGAATCAACATCCCTGAAAGCAAATTTTACCGAAATCGTGTACACCGCCCACATAACGGATGTCGCCATTGCAATAACTATGCCGGTTATGGTCTTAGTCGCGGCGAAATCTTCCTTGTAATACATCACGCCGACCACCCCGATTGCGGAAAGCCCGACGCCCAGCCAGAAGCGTTTACTTCGCACCAGCGCCCTTTCATCGACAAAGAATATCAGCGAAAAACCGGCTATCCAGATAATAGAAGATTTCGTCAGCAGAACCATAAAAGCCGGGCCGATATAGTAAAACCCCCCAGCCCATAAACTCTGCATAACTATATTTGCCGCAGCCGGTAAAAGCGCCCGCCGCCACAGACTTTTGTCAATTCGTTTTTTCCTGAGAGCAAACAGTAGAAACGGCAGCCAGAACAGACAGGCCACCGAATAGCGCAGCATGTTTTGTGTCCACGAGTCGAGATAGCCGGTTAGAAATTTTATAAAATTCGGCCCCACCGACCAGAAAAGAAGCACACCGATGCAGGCCAAAGTCGCTGAGGTATCGAATTTTCGAATCTTTACTGTGTTCATTTACTAAATTTCTGTGTGCCTTGATTTGCTGTTTTACCGGCGCTGTTGTTAAATCACAAACAGTTCTTACGCAGTAAAAAGGGAAAGATTCTAAAACCTCTTTTCCGATTGCTGATTCTATCCTCTACGAAGCTGCTATTGCAGGTGCGGGTTACTCTTTTTTTCCTGTGCTATTGTTGTTGTTGGCCCGTGGCCGGGATAACCTCACCATCTACCCACTTTTGCCTTTGATAAGCGGTAATTCCGTACGTTCGCCGGTTTCTTCGTTGATTACGATAAGTTCCCCCATATCCTCCCGCTGTAATTGCTCATTAGCATTCAAAAGCTCAATTCCGCAAACCGTCCCATCTGGCGCGATATCTACTACCAGTTCGTCACTCAGCTTGATTGATTCCACCTCGGCCTGTTTCTCTTTAAAGCGGATGTAACCTATGTTATACCGTGGGTCGTATGTGAATTTCATGACACTATCTCCTTTCCAATCCGCTCAGAAGTATCGGGTAATTACTGAAATAACCAACCAATCATCATCCTCCTCACGAACTGCATAAGCTTCAATCTGTTTGGTTTTATAGCATTTGCCTCGCCATTGCTTTTCAAATGCAAAGTTCCTGCGGAATCCGGTCCTGCCGAATTTCGTCTCGAATTGCTCTCCTGTTTCCACCGCAACAGCCACTTCTTGCTCGGTGGCACCTCGTTGAGTCATACGTTCCCGGGCATGCGGATGAAATCGAACCGCCATAATCCTGACTTCCTGTCTCTGAGCAGCTTTGGAATCTACCTCTATTTATTATCGCTAAATATGCATTATACTAAAAACCGCGCCTTTTCCAAATACTTTCTGCACGAAACCTGCTATTGCAGAAACGGGTTATGTGCTTTTTCCTGTGCTATTGTTGTTGTTGGCCCGTGGCCGGGATAAACGGCAGTCTCATCGGGCAGGGTAAAGAGCTTTTCCTTTATACTTTTTACCAGTTGTTCCATATTGCCGCCCAGGTCTGTTCGTCCGACGCCGCTGGCAAACAGCGTATCATCCGTAAAGACAATCCCATCATCCTTTGAATACAGGCAGATACCGCCCGGCGTATGGCCGGGAGTATGAAGCACCTGTAGCTTTATGCCGGCCACCTTGATTATGCTTGCCTTTTCGATAAGAAAATCAGTCCCGATGATATCGAGAGTGCTGGGCCGTCGCCCTATCCGAGCGGATACATTGCTCGCGGTTTCTCTGAGCATTTCGGCATCGAGCTTATGGATATAAACCTTTACGTCGGGGTAGTTCTTGCGCAATACCGCTACGCCTGCAACGTGGTCTATGTGGCCGTGGGTAAGAACCACCGCAGCCGGGTTTAATTTATGCTCGCCGAGAAAGTCAATCAGTTTGTCCGCCTCAAGGCCGGCGTCAATAACAAGGCAGTCCCTGGCTTTCTCGCTCTTACGCAGGATATAGCAGTTGGTTTCAAACGCACCCAGGATTAAACGGTCGATTTTCATTTAACGGCACCCTTAAAAAGCCGATAGATTAACAGAAAGGCCTTTTGCGGTCAATATCCTTTTGGACTTGACCGACGGGACTGGGTTTGGTAGTGTGTTTGGCCAATATCTTGTGAAGCGTCAAGCGAACAAAATACGAGATGCGAGATACGAGAAATGAAGGCTTTTAGGCGAGCATTCAAGTATGTCTGGCCTCAATGGCATCGGCTGGTAACGATTTTTTGCAGCGTATTTTTGATAAGCGTTCTATATGGGTTGAGCTTCGGGACCATCTCTCCGCTTTTGACGGTGATGATGGGCTCGGAGGGGCTGGACGGCTGGGTCAACAGGAATATCAGTCAGCACCGATACGGCGTCAGCTTTTACGTGCCCGACAGCGTCGAGCTTTCAGACCCAAACAACCCTGACGCAGCATATTATTTGCGGATTGCCAGGGTTAAGAATAATAGCCTGGCTGAGCGGGCCGGGCTGCGACGCGAAGATTTAATTGTGGGAGCGGGCAGCAATTTAGTCAGCGAAGAGACAAAGAGGATACCGTCCAGTAAATTGCTCTGGGAACTGGCCACGGTAGGCAAAGTCAAATCGATAGTAATTCAGTATCGCCGGTTAGACGAAGCCGGACAGCCCGCAACCATAAGACAGGAGCTTCAGTGCGGAAAAAAACCTTTTTATGCTAATTATGCGCAAAGGCTTCTTCGATTCGTGCCGCAAGAGCAGACCAGAGAGAATAAGAAAAATGCCATAGTATTTATCATACTCTTGATGGCGGTCGTCACAGCACTCAGATGTATGGCACGATTCTACCAGGATTACACAGCACGCAAGGTTGTGCATATCTCCATAGCCCATCTGCGGGAAGATGCTTTTCAACACTCCCTCGAGATTCCGGTGGGCTTTTTCGCCGCTGAAGGCCCGAGCGATACCGTCAGTCGATTGGTGCGGGATACTGACGCAATCGGCACTGGACTCAAGGTTTTGCTTGGCAAGGCGATTCGCGAGCCTTTGAAGGCACTGGTCCTTATCGGGGTGGCTATGCTGATAGACCGCAATCTGACATTGATTTTTTTGTGCGGGGCGCCGATATCCCTGTTTGTTTTAGGCAAGTTAGGCAGGAAAATAAGGCGCGCTACAAAAAGGTCTCTCGAAAGCTGGGCGAAGATGTTGGTCAAGCTCAGAGAGGCAATCGCAGCGATACACATCGTGAAGGTGTATAACCGTCAGCAGTATGAATACGGGATTTTCCACGCCATCAACCGGAAGTTGTTGAAGCAGCAATTCAGAATTGCCAAGGTCGATGCCGCCACGTCGCCGATATTGGAGACGCTTGGAATGATGGCCGGCTCCATTGGACTGATCTTTGGGGCACAGTGGGTCCTTGGGGGTACGATGCAATGGCCCGACTTTTGCGCTTTGCTGTTTTGTCTCGGTGGGGCAGCGGAGTCTGTACGACGCATCAGCGGTGTGTGGAACAGGATTCAGCAG
>JAUWBI010000052.1 GCA_030601745.1 Phycisphaerae bacterium | reverse complement strand
AGCCAGGACCAGAATGCCTCGGCATGTTTTAACTCTTTAAGAGATTTGACCATCTCCAACAGCGTTTCCTGCAAAAGGTCCTGGGTTAAATCGTAATTCAGCGTAAGCCGATAAATGTATGCGCAGACCCTCCCCTCTGCCAGTTGGGCCAGACGATTCATACTCTCCTGGTTGCCAAGCTGTGCCTGCCTGACAAGCTCAAGATAATTAACGTCGTTATCCACGCAGTTCATTTGCTCTACGTATAATATATAGTCCAAAAACGCGTGATTCCTTACGCTTTTTTTATGTTTCTGGATAATATACCGAAAAATTCGATTTTCACTTCTGCTTATACGCTTTCTTTATACCGCACCAAGCCTGTTTTTCAATCCCGTTTCTCCCGTTTCCCGGTAGAGGTTAAATTTTTCCAAAAAAAACGTAAGTTATTCATAATTATTGGACTAATACTATAGAGATGAATTCCCCGAAGCCGGATTATGCCAGGTTATGGACAAAACCCGAGCGAATTTGGTAAAATCTTATAGGATTTTAATTGTTCGCCACACTTTTGTCAGTAGGAGAAAAAAATGAGAAGACTAAGAAGAGCTTATCAAAGAAACGCCAGGCAAGAAGCCAAACGGCGTAAAAAGTTCAAAAAACGAGCCATTGCGGCTGGTACCGCGGCTGTAATTACCTTAGGAGCAGGGGCGGGTATAAATAAAGCTCTTGCTGCATATACGCCGGATAACCACGAACTGCCGGTCAGTCAGGATGCGGACGCGGATTTGCTCGCAAACAAAGAAGAGCTGGCGATTGGCTATCGTGTATTCGAGCCCGACCAGAATCGCAACGAAGTACCCGATGGAGTTGAATTGGCCAAACGCTGCGCTGCTGATATCAATGAATTACCGATATATGATCCCTACAGCGGCGATCCCGAACCAGACGAAATATATAAAATATGTGCATACGCCTATGGGATTTATATATGTCCTATTTGCGGCGAAACTATAGTTATGGTCTTTACACGCATTGTCAATCCTAAGTTGGGTTTGGCATATCCTGATAATTGGCCTTACTCAGATAGCCTGTCAGCTCTTTCTTTGCATTTCATGGAACATGGTTCCTTCAGTTTATTTGAAGAGGCTGATGACTTAAGATTTGATTTCAGAGAAGATATTCCCAGCTTGCTAAGAGTTCTCGAGCTGCGTTTTCCTTATGACCCCAACGAGCATCAGTTGCCGCTGGATTATGTCGTTGAGTCAGTCGGACAGTTAGCGCCCGATGCCAACGACCTCGACGGCGACCTTCTGGCAGACAGCGAAGAACTCAAAGCTGGCTTCAATCTCTACGACCCCGACCAGGACCAAGACCTCACTCCCGACGGTATCGAACTGGCCAAACGCTGTGCCGCCGTTATTAACCAGCTGCCCTGGCCCAATGAGGTAACAGACCCAAACGAAACATACAAATGGGGCGGAGCGCAATTAGGCCTGGAAGCCTGTGATATTTGCGGTGAGCTGATGGGCATGGGGCCGGGAGGCATAGTTAATCCGCGTCTGGGGATAAACGTTGAATGCAACATTTATATGGCTATACACTACATGGAACACGGTTCTTTCAGCTATTCGGGTGATGCAGGTGCAGGTAGAATTGATGTTCCGGCTTTGATGAAGGTGCTTGAAATGCCGCAGCGCTGCGGCGATTTAGGCACGCTGTACCTGCCCGGCGACTTAAATAAAGACTGCAAAGTCGATTTTACTGACTTTGTTGAGCTTGCTGATAAATGGCTCGAATCCACCGACCCGAACCAGGACGGGGATACCGAGCGTTAAGGCAATCAAATGACGTGCCATTTGGATTTTCACTCGCCGGAACTCAAACAGTGCGTCAGGGCTCTTAAGGAAATCGATATTGAACTGGCATATCTTGCCCTGCTCACCTGCGAAGGACTCAAGCCGTTAAGCAGATGGGAAAAACCTTTAGACGACCAGGGGCTGGGGTCCTTGCAGCAAATGGGCTTGCTTACGAAACAAATCCGCCGAACCGTCAAGACAGGCAAGGTGGTTGTCGAGACTATTTTCAGCGTATCGGCCGGCTACATTCAACTCTACGAAAAACGCTTTGCCGACAAGCCGATAGACAAATCCGCCCCGACGCAGCGTTTTGAAGGTTTTTTGTTTGGCTTCCCGCCCTGCTGCGTGGACGAATATATCCGGCACCCTTATATCAAAAACGCCCTTGCCCCGCAGCAGCAGAAGATTTTATTTCATTGGGCCTGCAAGGATTGCAAAATCACACCAACTCTTTTACCCGGCTACCGCCGAATACACGAGTACTTAGAAAAATGCTGAATGTGGTGGAACTTTTACCTGGCGCAAACGCTCGTGCAGAACAACAGTGCTGCTAATCTTCACCACAAATCTGTAATCACGGCGCAGAAATAAAATGGGGCGCTTCTGTTTGAAGAAGCGCCCCGTTTAGGGACAAAAACAAAATAGTGAACACTCTTTTTCTTAGGTCTCCTTTTCCTCAAGCATATCTCTCAGGTACTTATTTTCTCGGCGGGTCGCTTCTAAGTCGAAAAGCTGATATTTGATGCATACTCGCAGGTAGTCCAGCGATTCCTGCAGACCATTGATGCTTTTTTGAAGCTGCTTATGGCTGTCTCGTGCTTGTTTGGCAAGCATTGCCAACTTTCTATGCTGTGGGTCAACCATCCCCCCAAATTCCTTTACCAGTTCGTTAAGTTTGTTTTCCAATCTTGCCTCGTCCATCACATTGCTCTTTTCTCACCCCCGCCTTCCTTATTGCATCACCCTGATTTTAGGGACCCTCCGAAGCCTCCTGGTTATAAGTAGAGCAAAATTCATACCCAAACGCCCAAAACCCACTTTTTGCCCGACTTCGCTATCTACCCCTGTAGAACAGCTAATCAGACCGACACTTTGGGTTACCTTTAAGTTTTGTTTCTACTTTCCGAAACGCAACCCTTATATGGGTTAAAACCCTGTGTTGCGGAAAATCAACATTCCACATTTGCCCGTGCTTTCTCACGGGGCGTAACGGTTTTATTGAGAAATAGTTAAGGCCTGCGTTGACTATTGTAAACATCACCGTTGATTTATAGCACCAATTCTGCTTTATCAGCCGTACAAAACGGCTTTTTTAGCTGTAGTTTTACATTCAAAACGGCGGAAATTGTAGTTGAATGACGGAGACTTTCAGCGCATAAAAACATCCGCCTAATACTGAGAAACTTATTGATGTGCCGCTTAATTGTTGGATATCAGATCGAGTTTTCCTCGCTCTGGCGCAGGCAATTCAACTCCGCATCGGGCACAATTAACCTGGGCCAGTCCCCGGCGTCTGCCACAAGCGCGGCACTTGATAAGGGCGGTGTGGTTTAAGGCCAAATAGGTCAATAATCCAAGCAGATTAAACGCGCCTACAAATACGAGCCAAAAGACAAATTTCGCCCGCGAGGTTCGCCTCGGCCAGCCGTGCCAGAAAGCAAAACCCATCATTGCCAGAGCCAGCACCCAGTTCAAGATGCTGCTTTGCGGCCGGACGTCTGCTATCATTCGTGTAAGACTAGAGACGAAATCATTGCCCCGGTAGCGTTGGGTGAAGAATTCCCTGCCCAATAAATACCACGCCAGGTCATACAGTGGTGCGGAAACGGCCGCAGTAGCACGTATAACTCGCAGCCTGAAAACTGTAGCTCGAAATCGAAAGTCAGCAGGCACAGTCCAATCGAATCGATTGATCAAGTGTAGTTTACCATTGTCGTCCACCCTGTAGAGTTCGACCCATTCCTTGTGTGGCTTGCCTTCGAATCTACGAAGCCATTCCAGAATCAGTTTGGAAGATTTCAAATAGGGTAGTCTTATTTCGCTGTCACGACGCAACAGGAAAATGCTGTGCCTGGTCGCTGCGAACTGCAGAGCACCGCCCCACCGATCGTCCGGGACAGTTATCGTTAGTTTCTGCTCCGGATTTCTCATTATCAGATGGTGTTTTCCGTCCTCAGTTAGGCAGCGAATTGTCGGACGGTACTGTATTTTTGGTGCTTCTGGCGTCTGTGTGGCTTCAGGCCGGCACTCACGCAGGACTACTGCTTTGATATTTGCTTCGGGACTTTCAAAAAGCACTCGGATGTTTTGTTTTTGAAAATTGATTTGGTAAATGCGTCGGGCTGTTTGCCAGAGTACTGTGGGCTCGGAGGCCTCTGCCGGATTCCAGGTGGACTGGAATTTGAATCTTCCAAACGGCTTTGCTTCGGATTTTGAACGTGCGAATCCTGTTGAGCCGAGGAAACCGATTTTCTGGCCGTCTAAGCGATAGCCGACAAACAAATCGCTGCTCGGAAGGTAGCGCCAAACCTGCTTGGTCCCGTCTTGTGCGCGAACCGGTATTTCCAGGACCTGCGAAAACTCCGGCGTAATCATTTGTATTCGCTTCAAACTCTTATCTGTGAAAAGATGCCGCCGGAAACGCTGGGCGTCGGACCAGGACAGGTATTCATAGGGATTTTCATTTGCAGGTCCCTGCCAGACTAAAGTATCGTTTGCATCGTAGATTTGCACTTTCTCGGGCTCCCCCTTGCGGCCCGGTGTCAGTCCCACCCTGTACGTCAGGTGAATTGTCCCATCGGGCAAAAAGTTTTTTCCCGAACGGCGTATCCGCCAGAGTTTTTTTTCGGCTTCGCTGAGTTCTTTTGTTGGTTCCGCCGGCGGGCGTTTACGCTTTGTTTCCGTGAGCATCCGAGTTATTTCGTAACCAACTTCAATAGCAATGCCCTGCAGGATGGAGACGACAAACAAGAATATCACGATTGTCATAACGACCCTCGATGACGGCGCAACGTATCTTGAAATGTTTTTTAGTTTCATAGTTAATTCCTGGCCTAAAATTCTCTTTTCGCAAATGTGTCGATAATTTGTGAAAGCAAGATGACAGCCCCAATAATTATTGCCGCGAAAGCGTAAGCAAGTCGGCATTGAAAAATAACGATACAAATAACAATACCTGCAAATGCAAGCCCGAATACCTTGGTGGTGTACCACCTGGCTGTGCTCAGGCCTGTAAGGGCGGCTCCCAGATAGACTACGAGGCCCAGGAGTACAAAAAGCCAGCCCTCAGTGAAAACGCTAAGAGTCGGCGGCGTTGGGAACCGTCCCGGCCGACAAGCGTAGCGATAGAGCACAAGCCAGAGTAATCCCACAGAGGCGGTAAATCCTATTGCTGCCGCGGCCAACTTCGCCCAGAATATGGTTGACCGGCTGACCGAGCGGTGAATTAGGAAAGGCCACGTCCTTGTAAAATAAGGAATCCAGAAGTGTCGAACGCCCAGCACCAAACCAAGCCCAATGGACGTTAATAGCAATACCGGCCCGGTCAGTTGCAGTGGTGAGCGGCGATAGTACAAGCCGTACGTTCGGGTGATGGAGCTGGACGAGAAATCACGGGCAGACCAATCGTACCATCCGTAGGTCTGTGCTTGACGAAGTAAAAATCCACCTATAGCCAAAAGTACAATTGCCGCCAAAAGCAGCCAGGGTAGGCTCTCTCGAAGTTCTTTGCGCAGCAGTGCTAAAAATCTCATCTTATATTTCCTCCCATCGGAACATTCTCTTGTGATTAGCTGGAGCGGTAAATTCGATGAACTGGTCTTCCAGGTTCATCTTGACAATGTGGTATTTTTCCGCTCCGGTCTTATCTGCCCACTCAGCTATGTGGTCATCAGCGGTACTAACCAGGATTAACTCCAGCTCTTTTTCACTGCGTCTGCAGTGCAGCAGGCCGTCGATATCAACCTCGGCTGGAGTGGAATCCGCAAAGCTTAATATCACCTTTTTGACCGCTTTGCGGAACTCTTCAAGTGAACAGTTTGCTCTTAATACCCCTTTGTCAATAACCACTATCCGGTCGGAGACCCTCTCGACATCGCCGAGGATATGACTGGAGAAAAGAACTGTTCTGCCCTCACGCATAATGAGTTCAATCATACCCTCTAAGAATTGGCGCCTGATTGCAGCATCAAGCCCGAGCGTCGGGTCGTCCATTATCAGCAGTTCCGGATTCGGAGCTAAAGCAAGGGCCAGTGACACCTGCGCACGCTCACCGTTTGAGAGATGTTTTATCTTTCGCTTTTTTGGCAGGTCGAAGTACTCTATCATATCGGCAAAGAACTTGTCGTCCCACTGCTTTGCGAAAAACGACCGCTGAAATTTCTCTAACTCAGCGATACTCATCCAGCGAAACAGCCGATGACCTTCCGTTACATAACCTATACGTTGACGAATCGCAGGCGTTAATGCTGCCGAATCACAGCCCAGTAGTCTTGATGAGCCTGCTGTCGGTCTCAACAATCCCAGCATCAACTTAATGGCGGTGGTTTTTCCTGCTCCATTTCGGCCGACAAAGCCACAGATACAGCCGCGAGGAATCGCCAAATCCAGGTGGTCAACCGCAAGGACACTGCCGTAATATTTCGTAAGGCCTTCTGTTTGTAATACTGGCTCAGTCATTCTTTCCTCTTCCCGCTTTTGGCTTGCTAACAAATTTGTCTATTCTGGCTTTGAACATCGCGATTATATCTTCCGATTCAAGACCTAAATTCAGGCCCCGGGTAATGAGAGTGTCCATTCTCTCGGTGAGTATATTGATATCTGCGGCATCACTTCTGCGCAGCTTCGGGTCGCTGACGTATGTGCCGGAACCGGTTTTGGTAGTAACCAATCCGGCCTGCTCCAAACGGCTGTAAGCCCTGGCAACGGTATTGGGATTAATTACCAGTTCTGCGGCAAGTTTTCTAACTGCAGGCAGCTTATCGCCGCTCGCCAGTTCACCCTTTGCGATGGCCTCACTTATCTGCTCAGCAACCTGAGCATAAATAGGCTTACCCGAACCGGGCAATATTTGTATCCACAAAGCCATTGGGACTATCTTTTCCCTATCAACAAAGCCTTCTGCAAACTTACCATCGCGGACAATTGTACTAATACCAATAATACATTATGTACTATTTATCGCTGCTTGACAAGTATATTTTGAAAAAAAATTGAAATTTTTTTAATCGTTTCGCCATCAAGTCCCTGAGCCAAGCCTGGCGCAGGCAAAATAAAGATAAGACCTTAACAGCAAAAGACTTATGAATGTGCGGGTTGGCGTTATGCTTTCGGATTCATCATCCGGCCGATAAACAAAATGCTGCCCGAATGGTTATCACGAATCAAAAATAGGAATGGATGGTCCGCCCGAAAAATCGGTATCCTTCCCGGCATAACTGACGTTATGCCCACTACGACCGCCGTCGCCGCCGCTGCTTCAGTGCCTTCCTCGTTCACGTCAACATAGGCCTTGTGGATGACCGCCCAGATAAAAAGGTCTCTTTTGCCGTTCATCCCGGAGAAATCCGCCACATCCGGCACAAAGGCGTCGGTCATTCCCATCGACTTTAGAACCTCAGCCAATCTGAACTGCGATGTCATCTTGAACTTCGGAACAGAAACGATAACTTTGCGCTTATGAAGTCTCGCCAGCCATTGCGAAAGGTTCTTCAGCGTGAGTGTTTTCTCAAATTCAGCCAGTCCATCGACCTGCTTTGGGAGCAAAATAATCATTGACAGTTCATCATCCACATAGGGCAGCTCGAGGCCCTGAAAATCCTCGGTTTCCATATAGTTGAAATCTGCCGTCTGATTCATCATAGGGACATCGACCTTCTCACCGCCGGCAAGAGTAAATGGAGCGTCCTTCGTTCTATCCTTTTCGAACCGGCTTGCCCAGTTACCCTTAAAGTAGATAGCGTTTGTCAAAACCAGCCGGGTCAGCCGGTTGAGCACCCCTTTGGGAATAAGGTTCTTGATTTTGTTCCTGGTCTTTTTTTCCACCCAGACGTTAATGGTCTTACGCGCGTCCTCCGTAGCGGTTACAAAATCAACTTGTTTGCATTCGCCGCTGTAGTAGTCTAAGACAACGCGTATAAAGTTTGTAACAATTCCATAGCCCTTCTGGCCCCACAGGGCGTTGGCAACAGTAAGCTCATAGCCGCCTTTTTTGCCTCTGTTGTTTAGGTCTTTTATGATTCTTCCAAACGCAGAATGAAATCGCATCCGGTGCCACGCTCGCTCGGACTTGCTTAGTTCTTTGTCAGGGTCTCGCCAGACACCGATTGGCATTGTTGTGGGAAAGTGCAGCACCCTGGCCATCTGTGCCTCTGTTTCGCCCCGCGCGCCGGCATAAGTCATTGCCAGCGCTGTCGAGATACTGTAAGGCGAGAAAAACAGGTTCCCTTCCCTCGCTCGCAGCTTCGCATACAGCTCCAGCGCAAACTTGTTATTTCCTTCCACAATGATTCTTTCACCTTCTTTTACCGCAAGCTTTGTCCGAACACCCGATGCAGTTGCCGTCACAACCAATAGGACAAACACGCATTTAATCGCTCTCATATCAAATACTCCTTATTATTTTTCGATACGCTCAGACACCTCTGCCCACGTCGTGCTGGGCCAATTATAGCCGATTGGTGATAGTCAGTTGTGAAAAATGGTAGAGCAGGGCTGAAAATATCTGACAAAAAACCACCTGCCCTCTCTTTGTACAAGCCATATTTTTCGGCCATTGTCTTTCCAGTTATTGACACAATCGGGCCTTTAATAGTATAATATATTGAAATTCGTTGCGAAAGATTCTTTTTTAAGAGGTGCGATTATGGACATGAGAAAAGACAGATTCTTATGGCGATTCAAGTGGCACATGGTCATTATTTACATCGCATTAATAGCCGTGGTCCTGCTTGTCATCTTTACCGAAATCTTTGAGACACCCGAAGCAGGCCAAATGCCGGACCTCGTATGGCTCCTCGGCGGCTTCGTACTTTTGAGTGCAGTTCTAATAATGCTTTCAAAGGTATTAAAAATACTCGACGCACTTCAAGACAACAGCACAAAGCTCGAAAAAATCGCCGGCACCCTAGAGAAGGTCCGTGCAGGGCTGACGCAAATCAATCAAAGCACCCGCCTCAGCGAAACAGCAAAGGCGATTGTTTTCCGTGATGCAGACAGACAGTCTCTGCGGGAAGCCGTTCTCGATAAGCTTCAGCAGCAGGATTTTGATACCGCCTATGAAATAATTGATGAAATTACTCATTGTGCAGGATGCAAGGAACTGGCTGAGCAGTTACGGGCCGAGGCGGACAAATACCGCGATGCAACCGACGTCGAACGGGAAAATCAGGTCATAACGCATATCAAAATGTTATTCGAAGACTGTCAGTGGGCCAAGGCAAGCACACAGATTGAAAAACTAATCATGGCTTATCCCGATTCCGAAAAAGCAAAAGCAATGCGACAGGAACTCCTTGATAAAAAGGAAGAGCGCAAAAAAATATTGCTCAATGCCTGGGATGATGCCGTCAAACGCCGGGCCACCGACCGCAGCCTGGAGATTCTAAAAGAGCTTGACCAGTACCTGACACCTAACGAAGGTTTGGCCTTGCAGGAAGCGGCAAGGGACGTCTTCAGAAGCAAGCTGCACAACCTCGGCGTCCAATTCTCACTCGCCGTCTCCGGAAAGCAATGGGTCAGAGCCGTCGAGATAGGCCGGCAGATTATTCGCGATTTCCCAAACAGCAAAATGTCCGAGGAAATCCGCGAAAGAATGGATATCTTAAAACAAAAAGTCGGACAGCAGGGCGGTTAAACGGGCTTGTCGGTTCTTATTGGAAATCGAACAGGGATTGCGTTTTAATCATCGTTACCTGTTCCGGATAAGCCGCGAACGTGTGGATGTGGAATTCACTTCGTCTTGCCTCGAAGTCAATATAGCAGAACGGCTGCAGCCCGCCGATTTCTAATTTCGGGAATTTGACGAACACGCCCCGATTTCGAGCAAAACGCTCAAGGTCGGTATGGCTCTGCCGATACAAATTCGGACTCATCTTCTCGACCTGAAAATCGGTCATATAATTTATTCCCTGGCTCAAAGTGCATTTGTGAGAGCGGGGGCCGCGGAATTGAAAACGCTCAATCAATCCGCGATGCGGCAGCATCTGGCCGGGCGTGCTTATAACCTCACTCAGGCACAAGTCACCGGCAAACACGCTGACAACATGAGTGCAGCCCGTAACCCAGATAAGCGCCTCGTATTTCGCGGTCTTTAATTTCCGATTCGCATAAATTTGGAAAAGCTCCGGATGCAGAGGTCTTTGAAAAAGACTGAACGTCAATTCCTCAATAGCGACATTGATTTGCGGTGATTCCATAATTCAGAAATCCCAGAACAAAGAACACAAACTCTAATCTTGCTCTTATTATACAATAACCGCCGTATTTATTCAAGGGCAATATCAGTATTGATAATGCCTAATCCGGCCCTTATCGGACGATTATTTTGCAAGCTACGCAACCTAAAAGACTAACGGCAGTAAAGTTTTTTTAAGAAAAATTGAATGCTTATAAGAAAGTTGCTTGCCCGGCGCCATTAGCATTGATTATTTACTATTGGCTGTTCTTCAATCGTCAATTTTCACTACTGGAAAAAGCGGGCAGTGATAGAGACTCCAATAATATTGTAAAAGGCGTGAGTTCCGGCTGTAATTCCAAAACCACGTATTGCAAAAAGAACGGCAAAATAGACACCTGCGATTGTCCGAAAACCAAACTCCGTCCAGTTAAATGGGTCTCTTGGATTTAATTGCCCGCTGAGAAAATCTATATGGTGATGTGCGCTAAATAATGCTGCTGAAATAAGAACCGAAAGCACAATTGAGTTCTTATGAGTAAGCTTCAGGGCATCCTGAAACAACAGCATCAAAACGCATATCAAAATCAAACGAAAAACAAGTTCTTCGTAAATCCCGGCCCCTATTCCGGTAACGATATTTGCCAGTACCGATTGACCTGGCTCAACGCTACCGGCTTGGCCGCTCGATGACGATAGACTACTGCCTGTAACCGAAGAGCAGCTCGGTAGCGACTCGGTTTGTGTTCGTATCGCACTGTTATCGAATCGGCCAATGTCACCTTGTGACCCACCCGAACTACTTAGAAACAATGTCAGGACAATCAACGGTACTGCAAGCAGAATGCACTCGACTGCCATCGGTAAAATATCGCCGAACCAGAAACGCCACTGTTTGCCTGACGTGATTTGCAGTGCTGTCAAAATCACCACAACCGCCAACGGAGGCGCCACCCACGCAAACTTACCGCCAAAACCTAACGATTCAAGCAGGTTCTGCAGCCATACAAACGCCACCACCCGAATCTGTGATTGGTTCAGCACATCGGTATTTATCAAAATCGTCCCCACCTCGTAGAAAATAATAAAGGGCAGCAGAAAAACTATGGCGTAAATCGGCCGAGACGTCCGTTCAAAATAGGAGTCTTGCGCAAAGTTGAGCAATTGGCTTGTGCTGTACTTGTATTTATCTTTCATTCCGTTGGCTGTTCTCTCGCTTGTAACTTTTCTTAATTTTACTCTTAAATTTTATTTAATCCGTGCTATCCGCGGTTAAACAATACTAAACTCTTCGTGCCTTGGTGTCTTAGTGGCTATTTCTAAATTTTTGCAGAGTTTACTTCAAATGAGCCGAGATTACAATAGTCAAAAAATCACCGGTTTTTGCGGTCATCCTGAGCGTTAGCGAAGGATCTGGCCTACGAAAAAGAATAATGTATCAGTTTGAGTAATAGCTACCGCAATGATAAGTAAAAAGTTGACCGAGATTTATCAATTACTTTACGATGCGTTTGGCCCTCAGCATTGGTGGCCCGGCCAAACCCAATTCGAGATAATCGCAGGTGCCATCCTCACCCAGAACACAAACTGGGCCAATGTCGAGAAGGCAATAACAAATCTAAAAGCCGCCGACCACTTGACCCCTGAAAAACTCTATCATTTTGACCTCTCACAGCTTGCAGAGCTTATCCGGCCAGCCGGCTATTACAATATAAAAGCGAAACGACTCAAAAACTTCGTAAACTGGCTCTTTGAAAACTATGATGGGAAGCTGACCAACCTCGAAACTCTTGATACCGACCGATTGAGAGCCGGGCTTTTAGCCGTAAGGGGCGTCGGATGCGAGACCGCCGACTCGATTTTACTTTACGCTTTGGGCAGACCCATTTTCGTCGTGGACGCCTACACCGCTCGAATTGCTTTCCGCCACCAGCTAATCGAACCCGACGCCGATTACGAGCAACTGCGCGAACTATTTCAGTCGAATCTGCCGCAGGATACCCAACTTTTCAATGAGTACCACGCATTGCTGGTAAAAGTCGGCAAAGAGTTTTGCAAACCGAAAGCCAGATGTCCCGGCTGCCCCCTCGAAAAACTACCCCACACCCTCGACATCGAATATTTCTGACTCCCTGCGACTTTTTTTGTCATTCCCGTGCCCTTTTTTGTCATTCCCGCGCCCCTTTGTCATTCCCGCGCAGGAGTGTCACACCTGCCCAACCAGGCACCGCCTCATACAGACGTAACGCAAAACAAGCAAAAAGAGAACCCAGCTCAAGACCACAGGACTTACAATATACATTGGGTTTATCACTGCACCGAACTGCTCGTGCCAGAAGAGCAGCATGAACATCAGCATAATCAATACCATCATAACAACTGGCTTTCTGTAATAAATTAACTGGATAGTAAAAACAATTGGTATCATCAACAGGGGAATAAAGAAAAGTTCTATATTCATCGCATGAAAAGCAAAAGTTCTGCCTCGCAGTGTGATATCCGGCATAACCGCAGCTAATGGCTGAGACAACGTCGCTACGATAGTTGCCAGTATGGTAACCAGCACCGCTGTGGTAATGACCAGAGTCATTGCGCAACGGTATCTTTCATTTCGCCCCCCTGAAATCAGCATACTCGAGTAAACCGGTAATCGCATCTGTGCTATCATCATACCCGGCATAATGAAAAGTATATTTCTTCCCGGGCCCATATAACCCAGGAAACACACTAACACTAAAGCTAAAAACACACCTGAGAAAGCTTCTTTCCACTGTGATAGTTGCGATAGTGCAATCCCAAATGCCGTGTATAACCCGCCCCATATATATCGTCCTGTACTGACGTAGTCGTACCTGTTCATACGGCCAAGAAAAAATGTCTCTACCCACGGGCTGGGATGTTTTTTCAATTTGTCCCATTTTTTAGCTGCTCTGACCTGACGGTACTTTTGCACCTTGTCTCGATTCCAGGCGTCAAGAGAACCTATCCCCGGCACACCGCAGTATCGTCGTGCCAGGCGAGCATCACCCAGCCAGAGCCAGACCAAAACACTGCTCAAAACTCCCACTAAAATGACCCCAAAAGGATTTCCAACAATGGCACGCTCTATAACTATATGCAGGCCGAAAAACCCGCCTCCGAAAATAACAAACGGCCACAATCCTATCCAGGCCGCCGAGTTTCTGATGCTAAAAGCAAGTCCCACCCCAAGCCAGTAAAAAATCAGACCTGCAGAAAATGCTGAGCAAGCCACCAGAACCAACTGCCACGAATTTAAGCCGGGATACCAAAGAAAAAGCAGCGACCCTAAAAAGTTAAATACTACTGCCACCGAAAATATAAACTTCCTTACTACTTTCCGGTGACCGGGCAGACAATATGAAAACGGCTTGGACAGGACCTCTATCGGCAGTATGGCTAACAAAATCCCAACTACAAACGCCAACACGACAAGCCCTATGAATCGTCCTTGCCCCGCCGCCGGACGCTTAAAAGACACTGCGATACCTATAAACGCAAAAAGTACCAAAAGCACATAAACCAGCCAAAGACCACGACGTTGATAAAGATGCTTCAAATTAACGGTTAAAATATTCATTTTTACACTCCGGTTATAACCCAGTTATTTTGACCTTCTCGCCGACTCAATTCCACCTCGCAATTACCAACTACGAACCACGAACTACGAACTAACAACTATCTTGTATATCTCTTCGAGCGGCAGTGTCTCAATCTCGACCCAGCAATTTAGACTTTTTGCCTGCTCCTGCAGTTTCTCCCGTGGGCAGTCCTGCACCGTTAGTACTGCCTGTCCGTCACTCCGCTTGCAGTGTACCACGTTTTCAAACGGCAGCTCAGCCGGCAGCTCTCCGCCCAAAGCGCTGATACGCACCCGGCTGAATCGCTCGCGCAATTCGTCAAAGCTGCTGTCTAACAGGATACGCCCTTCCTTCATTATTACCGCGTGGTCGATGACCTTCTCCACGTCGCTTAGAATATGTGATGAAATGATAATCGTGCGGTTCTCGGCCTGGATAATCTGCAGCAGCAAATCCAGAAACCGTGCGCGTGCCACCGGGTCCAGGGCCGCCGCCGGCTCATCCAGTATCAGCAGCTCCGGCTCAAAACCTATCGCCAGCAGTATCGCCAGTCTCTGCCGCTGCCCCGGCGACAAGGACCCGACGCGCGCCTTGGTTGAAATCTCGTAGTCTGCGACGTACTTTTCTTCGAGCTGATGGTTCCAGTTGGGATAATATGTACTGACATAACGGATTAGCTGCCTGACTGTCATCCATTCGAGAAGCTCACCTTCCTGGTGAACGTACCCTATCCGCCCCAGCTCCTTCGGCCCCAGCTTTCTTGCCTTGCAGCCGAAGGTAACACACTCTCCTTCATCTTCTATGTACAGTCCGATGATGTGTCGAAGTAATGTGCTTTTACCTGCCCCGTTGGCCCCCAGCAGACCTATGATTCTGCCCGGATGTATCTCAAGGTCGATATCATCAAGGGCTTTTATGTTTCCGAATCGTTTGCAGACCTTGCGCATCTGCACTATTGGTTTTTCGTTATTCATTAGAGTGACTCCTCGTTCTTGAATCGTACTTCCGATATAGCTTAGCCAGCATTTCTCTGGCCTTTTCTTCGGGTATTCCGAACTGCACCGCCGTCACCGCCGCCTTTCTCAGAATCTCTTCCAGAAGCTTGGCCTTGGTATGTGTCTTCTTGTCCTTCCGAAGTCTGGCTGCGAACAATCCAACTCCGCGGCGTCTTTCCACCAGCCCTTCAACCTCAAGCAGGGCGTACGCCTTGCTGATTGTCATCGGGTTGACCCGAAGCTGCGCTGCAAGCTCACGTACCGACATCAGTTGCTTTCCTTCGCTCAACTGCCCGGTCATAATCTGCTGCCGAATCTGCTCGATTACCTGCCGATAAATCGGCACCCCGCTGTGATGGTCGATTTCCAGTAACATATCGTTTTGTCCCTATTCTGTATTACTGTATTAGCTACTTAATACAGTATATTCTCCGGACACTCCCCGTGCAAGAAAAAAATGGTTTTTTTTAAAAAAATTTGAAAGGATTTAATGCTCCTGGGCTTGAAACACTTAAGTCTTTTATGCACAAAGACTTATAAATTCAAAAAAATGTTGCTCGGACACGCTCCTGGAAAAATTACCGCTTACGCTCAATATCGAACAGCTTCCAATCGCCATTTATCGTATTTTGGCGGTTATTTCCAAACACCCGCGCTCCATCCCGGTGAAATTATACTTCACCGATTTAAGAACCTCTTGACGGGTTCCGGTTTATAGTGGAGAATGCCGGATGGTTGATGAAAATTGTAGGCGAACTCAAATTCGGAATTCCACTTGAAAGGTAATGTCCGATGTTGAAAAAAATGCTCTGCTTAGCCCTGTTACTCGTCAGTCAGATTGTTTCGGCTCAAACGAGCGATTATTTTAGCCTGCCCTATGGTGAACTGCTTCCGGCCTCTACCGAGGGGGTCGGTTTATGGTGGGCTTCGTCCGGCTGGAAAATTAGCCGGCACAAACCGCTGCCAGAAGCAACGGGTCAAGCCATTATGATACGCGCTGCGCGCAACGAAGCTGAAGCGGTACAATTAGTAGTTCGACCGACATTTTACTTGAAGGGGCTTACTGTGCGTACTCTCACATTTGCCGGCCCGGGCGGTACCGTTATTCCCGCAGAGAATATCGAAGTGCTCAAAGTTCAATACGTCAATGTTACCCGGCCTACCGACAAAAGCTCGGTTGCGGGTCTGTGGCCGGACCCGCTGCCGCCGTTAAAGGGTCCGATTAATCTCGAAGCCAACAAGAATCAGCCGTTCTGGATTCGTGTGAAAGTGCCGCGCAGTGCTCCGGCAGGGGTCTATACGGGCTATATCCAACTTGCCGGGGAAAACTACAATGCCGATGTTACGCTGCGTGTGGAGGTCTATGATTTCGTACTTGGCGACCGGATGACCTGCACCACCGCCTTTGGCTTTTACCCGCACAATGTATTCCGCTATCAAAAGCTCTCCGACCCCGGACACAAGCGACAGGTCCTGGAAAAATACTGGGCCAGCTTCAGCGCCCATCACATATCACCTTACAATCCTGCGCCTCTGGATGGATTAAAAGTTACCTGGCCCAAAGTTACCGACTCAATCAAGCCGCAGCAGCTCAAGCCGGTCTTCGACTGGACGGCCTGGGACAAGGCGATGCAGCGCGCAATCGATTACTACCACTTTAATTCCTTTCGGCTGAGCATCCCGGGCCTCGGCGGCGGAAGTTTCCATTCCAGACGAGAGCCGAAGCTCCTCGGCTTCAGCGAGGATACGCCACATTACAAAGCCGCCTTTAACGCCTACTGCCGCGAGGTCCAGCAGCACCTCCGCAGCAAGGGCTGGCTCGACGAGGCCTTCGTCTATTGGTTTGATGAGCCTGCCCCTAAGGACTACGAGTTCGTAATGAACGGCTTCGCCAAGCTCAAAGACGCAGCACCCGATATCACCCGTATGCTCACAGAGCAGGTCGAGCCGAAACTCATCGGCGGGCCTAATATCTGGTGCCCCGTCTCACGTAACTATAAACACGAGCCCGCCGAACAGCGCCGCCAATACGGCGAAAAATTCTGGTGGTACGTCTGCACCGGCCCAAAGGCGCCATACTGCACGCTGTTCATCGACCACCCCGCCACTGAGTTGCGTGTCTGGCTCTGGCAGACCTGGAAACGAAAAATCGACGGCATCCTCGTCTGGGCCACTAATTACTGGACCAGCTCCGCCGCCTATCCCGACTCCGACTATCCCCAGAACCCATACCAGGACCCTATGGGCTGGCGCTCAGGTTACAGCACGCCCAAAGGTGTCAAAAAACCCTGGGGCAACGGCGATGGCCGATTCATTTATCCACCACAGGCCGCTGCGGACGCCCACCCCGCCGGGCCCGTTCTCGATGGACCGGTCGAAAGTATCCGCTGGGAAATGCTCCGCGACGGCATCGAGGACTACGAGTACCTGGCCATCCTGAACAGACTGCTCAAAGCCAAACAGGACAAACTCACCGCTAAGCGGCGACAGCAATATACTGCCCTCCTTGAGGTACCTGAGGACATTACGAAGGATATGACCACTTTTACGAAGGACCCAGCCCCCATCGAGGCCCGCCGCGACCGAGTAGCTCGAGCCATAGCCAAGCTGAGCAAATTATGAGCCTATTGCTCTGGGGCTTGTGATTTGAGGAATTGTCATTGCGAGGAGCGTAAGCGACGAAGCAATCTCGGGAAAGATAAATATTATCTGTTTAGTTACTTCGAATATGTCGGGGATGATTTCGACGCTGATATGGCCATGATAGACAATGATCCAGCCACGATAGCCTGGATAAAATTTACCGACAAGGGATGTCAGCTACCGATACCCACCCGCGCCAAAGGCGAGTGGTGGGCTAATATGGGAGAAATATTCCACTGCGACTGAGCCGACAACTTAGCTCAGCATCGATATACAACGGAAGAAATTGGTGACCTCCAGTCAAGAAGTTGATGAATCATTTTCAACAAAAAGAGGAGGCGTTACCTCTACCAAAGGTCTTATACCTTATATCCTGAACGAAATATAAATTACTCCTTGACCAAGTTGAGTAAATGCAGTAGAAACTTAAAGCAAAGATATGAAAATTTTAACCGAGCATGTCAGTTAGAAACGTTCAAAAAATTAGGAGGAAATTGTTATGAAGAATTTTAAGAACTCTCACATGTTGGTAATTGTCATTGGTGCATTATTGCTTTGTTCATTTGCTCCAGTGGCCGGTGCTAAGAATGTGGCCCCGAAGGAAAATATCTTCGCGGAAAGGCCTTTAATCCACGTTCTTGGTCCCAGCCCGGCTATTGTCCCAAGTGCCGAGAAATCTGCTGTTGATAGCAGTATCCTGGAGTCTTGTGATGTCCTCAAGGACAATGATGGTAAGTATTACTGGTACTATCATGCCCAGAGCCGGGATAAAGAACGCTGGCCTCGTGGGTATCGGCTTTGTGTAGCGACCTCTAAGAATCCTCTTGGACCCTGGAAAAAGTATGAAGGCAATCCTGTACTGGACCAGGGTGAAGAAGGCGAGTGGGACCATGGAGTGGTGGCCTGTGCCTGTCTTATGAAAGAGGGTGCCTACAACATTCATTCACATAATGCAACTTACTATATGTGGTATTGGTCTGAGGGGGCAGTTGGCTTAGCTACAGCCGACAATCCACTGGGACCCTGGAAGAAGTATGAGAACAACCCTGTTATAGATTGGGGAGACGAGCCCGGAGTCTATCCAGGTAGTGTAACCAAAATTGATGATTCATTTTTGATGTTCGTTCAGAGTCCTGTCTCGCTCCAGGACCAGGGGCCATTCTGTATAGCCACCGCTCCCAAACCAGAAGGACCGTGGACAAAATATGAGGAATTATACAAACAGAGAACAGAGAAAGGTTATGCTGCTCCCAAACCAAAAGGACCGTGGACAAAATATGAGTTAAATCCTGTTATGACTCCCGGTGACTGGGGTGCCTGGGACGACGGCGGATTCTCAGAAGCGTGTGCCAGGTATCATGAAGGCATCTTCCATTGTGTGTATGGCGGAACGAAGGCCCCGAAAATTGAGTCTCTGGGCTACGCTTACAGTTTCGACGCAATCAACTGGCACAAATATCAAGCCAACCCGGTTGTCCCTCTAAGTAGGGTTCCCGATGCCTCGGGCTTTGCAGAGGTACATTGTTACGTTGAAGGGCCGTATATTTATGTATTTCACACGTTAAGGTACTATACTGGCGAAGGCACTGCTCGGGGTATTGGCAGCTACCCCGGCTGGGATACTGAAGATTTAGCAGTTCAGGTTCTTACTATAGACCCCCATTTCAAGATATCATTCCCGATTCTGATGATGGATTCATTAGGTCCCAAGCAAAGCAGCAGAATACATGCTTGTCTTCCTGTAGGCCTTGAGGCTGCTTCAAAGCTTGCCATTGCTATAGAGTGCACTTATGATTCTGACGCCAAGGCTGGACTTCGACTTCACGTCAGAGGTAGTGACGACGGTGTGCATTGTGACACAGTTGACATGTTCACCTTCGATATCGACCTTCAACCGGGAAAGACTGTAAGAAAAACAGTCAATTTGAGCCCCAATTCGAAGTTTGCGAAGGTTGTCGTTGAGAATTTGGACAGGTCTGAGGCAGTTAAATCATTAAATGTCACGGCAACCGTAGGAAACTAAGTCAAAGTATACCTACAAATTACTTAGCTAGACCGAGACCGGGAGCAACTTGTCACCCGGTCTTGTTCAATGTCAACTATAAATTCCCTCCGCATTGACTCAAGAGTTTTGTTACCGAAATCCTATCGTTGCCTCATTAAAATGTTTACTAATTTTTCTGTTTTTAATAAGTCACTGATATATCAGCACTTACAAAATCAACATTTTTTCAAGATTGGCAGATAACGGCCTTCCTGGTTGTAGGTTGGTTGTAGGTGCGCCAAGCTAAGAAAACTGAGAAACAGGGAATACAAATTATGCCTAGATGAGAGAGCTATATTACGTCTACTCGACGCTATGAGCACTGCAATGACAGGCCTTATTTGGCTTTACTTCCCCGCATGTGATTTTTACGAGGGACAGTTATTAACACAGTTGGTTGCTATTGACTTTCGGGCCATATTACCGTTTATCTCGATGCTTCTTCCCGCCTGACGCCGTGGTACGTTGTCAGGATGTACTCAAATTTCTTCGCCGACCTCGGCTTTAAGATAAGCGTGAACTTGACCGTATCTAGGTCGACCTTCTCGAACTTGTCGAAATCACCACTTTTTTCCAGGTCCCAGTATGGCGTATTGAAGTTGCGCTGAATCTCGACCTTGACGCCAATCTCGCGAGTATTCTTAACTTCGATTTTGAATTTCCGAATCTCATCGAAGCCGGTAATATTGCCGCGACGGTCGAACCTGTAGTTAGCGGTGCTATAATCCATAAGTGTCGGCTCGACAACAATGTTGCCGACCGCACCAAGGTTAAGCTCCACATCCTCATCCACGGGAATATACTTAAACGAAGATTGTCCCGTATAAGATAAGTGTCCCTTATCGTCAACGCCCCTATAAACCTTCAGCATCCCGCCGGGGATAGGCGTCTCGCCTAACTTGTGCTCTTCATCGTTTTTGAAGCTAAGAAACCGGACCACGGAATTGCCATATCGCTGCTGCTCGTATTTATACAGGTTTACCACCGGCACCTCGTCAACATCAAAACTTAGCAGCCGTTTCGACCAGCCGGTAGGAATCGTCTCCGTTCCCTCAATCGTATAAAGGAAGTATTCACTCAAGCCTTCCTTTTTGATTTCTTTAGGCCTGCGAGCAACATCTGATACGTCCACCCAGGCCCGTGTCCGCAGATATCCGGCCTCCTCTCGCAATTTCTCGAATTTCTCTGTTGGAACTGGTACTCCTGGTCGGCCGTAGGGATACTTTCGCCGCGCAAGGTCAGCGATCTGGTCGAGGATGTGGACCTTGCCGACAATCAGTCGCGTCTGCGCATTTTCATAGTCTTCGCCGCTATTGTTGGTTACTCGCACATATCCCTGCAGTCGCATCGTCTTTTCATCTTCTGTCAGCGTACCCATATAAAACGCCCGCCAAGAAAGACCGCTGGTCAGATACGTAATCTCAACCGGCACCTTGCCGCTCACGCCGCTTTTAATATTCCACAGACCAAGGTTCCTTACTCTCGGCGGATAGGTCAAATCGGCAATGTCGATTTTGTCCGCGTTGGCTTTGGGTAGCATCTCCAAGCTCGTTGGGTCGATGAGCGTATTCGCCCACGAAAATTGCAGCTTGTTTTTTCCGTTCTTTAACGTAAGGTCTCTGCTTTCACGCACGAGCGTCATATCCGCCGAGTTATAAATCGTAAGCTGCACCATATTCCGCTTCGGCAGCGTAACCAAATCCACCTTCGCCTGTACAGCAGAAGTGACTGCAGCGATTATAAGTAACGTAAATATTATACGTTTCATTTTACTGCTCCTTTTTCTTTGTCATTCCTGCGAAAGCAGGAATCTGCCTATCACTATAGACGCTTATCGTAGCCAATCGGTTGACAGATAATAAGTAAATTTTTTGAAAATTTGGCCTTCTCGATGCCCCCTGTCAGTTGGTGACGGATACTTCGGCTTTGACCGTAACCTTCGGCACCGGCTTATTCATCGCCCAGAACACCGCATTGATAAGCAGTCGGCGAAACTGCGGGTTCTCAAAGTCGTCCGGATGGCCCAGCGATGTGTAGAAAATGCGCGACTTCTTATAAGTATTCGTCCACGCAACCGGCTCGGGTTCCTTGTTCGGGATCGTGCCGGTCAGCAGCCGCTTCGCCGGCCTGCTCAACGGCCTGACCTCGTACAGCGAACCGATGCTCGCAAAAGGCATCCGTACACCTGCAAGTATCGGATGGCCCTTAGCGCCCGCCGACGCCGTCACCGTTGTCACAGGCCCCCTGCCGTAATGACCGTGGTAGTTCCCGCCTAACACCTCGTGGTCGAAATTGCGCCACTCGACGTGACCATTCGGCGCCTTGCCGCGGGTATCAAACGCATGGCTGGCAGTCCGCAATCCAATCAGCGGCTTGCCCCTGTCCAGGTAGTCACGGAGATACTTCATCTGCTCTGCCTGAAAGGCCCTGCGACGAGCGAAAACCAAAACCAAATCCGCCTTCGACAGCGCCTCCATACCCGAAATGTAATTACGGTCTTCGCCGCTCTTTGTTATACTGCCCTGGAGTATCTCGCAGTTCAAGCCGTATTTCATTTCCAGCTCATGCGCAAAACCGGGACAGCTCTCGGCCGCCTTATACTCACTCTCAGCCGAGATAAAAACCACGCGGGGACGTTTATCATTCTTGAAGGAAAACTGCGGCCGAAACGTAAACGCCGTCGAGGTAATCGTCGGGCACACGAACTTTTCGATGTGCTTAACTATCAGGTCCGTACCGGTAAAATGGCTCACAAAGGGGTGCATCCGCGAGTTGTACATCGTATCGGTCATGTCGCGCATAAGCACGACATTCCTGCCGTATCGCGCCATATTGCGAAGGCCGAAAGGCCGGCCAAGCACGCACATATTGGTATGCACGCCCATAAGGACAATGTTATCGATGCCGCGCTGCTCCAGCAGGTTCCAGATTTCCACGCCCGAGTCGCTGATAGCATCTTCGCTGCGAATCTCGATGGTCTCTATCTGTTTGCGCCACGGACTGCCCCCTTTGCACTTCGGCTCACAGTCGCACCCGCCGTCGGATTGGTCTATCGGGTACTTGAACCTCTTCTCCAGCCCGCTCTTCCACCTGCACCATTTGCCAATGTCCCTGGGCAGGTTCGCCGCTTTCGCCGCGTCTTGCGCCCGCTTATGGGCGGGATGCTCTTTGTAGTGCTTAATCGTCCCGCTGGGCGAATGCACGATGAGCACGCCTTTGCTGCGCGCTTTGGAGACAACCTCGTTCATCCGCGGCGCCAGCTCCGCAACCCGATGGGTCGCACCCTTGCACCAGTGTTGGTCCCACATATCGCAGATGATAATAGCCGTCTCCGACGGCTTCCATTCCAGTTTCTTGTAAACCACCCTGAATTTGCCGCTCCCTTCGGACGTCTCTACCCGGCTGCGGGCGGCCAGAATGAGCTTGTCCTTGTTTGTCGCAGCTTTCGCCTTATGAATCCCCGGGCACAAACTAACTAAGAGCGCCGCTAACAAAATCTTTAATTGTTTCATTCGTCCGTTTTCCTTACTTAGATGTTCCTTGTTCGATATTCGATATTCGATATTTCATATTCCCTTCTCCCACACCAGGCCCGCCGCCAGTAAAGACACCATACTCATAGCTTTAGATTTACCGATACTCATAAATAACCACCTCCAAAAGGCGAGTTCCAATTGTAAGTTATTGTAAGTATAACCAAATCTCACGAAGAGTTCAACCCAAAATCCTGTCATTGCGAGCGGAGCGAAGCAATCTCAATCTCAAATAATCAATAATCATTTATCAATTAAAAAGTCCTGCGTTACGCAATCCACTTTCTATTATCTTATTGTTTGCATTATCTGGCTGCGTTATAATGGCAATACACAATATTATGAAAGAAGGTGCACAAAAAGACACAAAATACTTCACCGACCTGGCCATAAAACTCGGCGCAGACCACGCCGTAGCTTTCAAAATAGCCGACATTGTTTTTGACCCGCGTACAATACTGAAGTGTATGTTTGGCTGCGGCGACTGGGCAAAGGCACATACCTGCCCGTCGAGACCCGGCTCATTAAATCCCTGGGAATACCGCAAAGTATTTGAAAAATATTCCTGGGGAATTATTGTTCACTCCAGGAGCAAAAAGGTTGCGCAGGAGGCCTCCTTTGCCGTTGAGAAGGAAGCTTTCATCAAGGGCTACTATTTTGCTTTTTCACTGAGTGACTGCGCGCTTTGCGACGAGTGCGCAGGCCATCGCAGCGAGCAATGTGTCAACCCGAAAAAGGCACGGCCCGCTTTCCAGAGCGTAGGAATCGACGTTTTCAAAACAGTCCACCAATTCGGCCTGCCGTTGAAAACTCTTCAGAACGAGGACGAAGAGCAAAACTGGTATTCCGCCGTCTTCATCGAGTAACCAACCTGACCCCACCGCTTACCCGGCAGTTATATTTGCGAATACCGGGTCGGCCGCAGGATTATGTCCGTGATGTTGGAAACGGTATCTTTATAAGCCGGATTCGCCCGCAGCTTCTTCCAGTCCGGGTCGCCGCCGAACGTACCCCATCTCTTATCGCGCGTTGCCAGGTCATCAAAGACCAGCATATACGTAAGATTCGGCAGTTTCGGCCCTATTATCGTCTCGCCGAAGAACACCGGCTGCAAACCCGTCTTTTTGAATATCGCTATCTCACCACCTTCGTTGAACATCTCAATCTTCTTCTTGGCCGCCTTGGCACTGTGACTTTCGTACGTCCGAAGCTCGAAGATTCGCGACTTCTTTTCCGGCACTTCAAGTCTCGGCATATCTTTGAAAGCCACCATCAGCGAGCTTTCTATCCGCACGTATGCCGGCTCGCTCAATGCCGCATTGACGAAGCTCGACTTTCGGAACTCTCCATCTGCGAGCAAACGCGCTGATGCCTGCACCACCGACTCCAGCGACTTGTGTACAAGCAGAACGTACAGCGTTGAGCTGCTCGACCCATACATCGCAGTAAAGACACCGACCGGCTTAATCCCTATCCGGTTCATCGCAGGTATTCCCACCTCACGCAGAAAATCGCCTACCGTCCTTGTCTTGGCCCGATTAAGCAAATGGTACTGTCTTAACTCGAAGTATTCTCGTTTCGCCTTCTCGCTCTTGCCTATACTCGCAGCTGCTGCATTGACACCTGCAACTCCTGCAATACCCGCCGCCAGAAATTCTCGTCTTTTCATCTCAATATCCTCCTTTCAAAAACAAAGAACAATTCTATCTTTGACAAACCTAATCTAACGTTCATCCAGTACATTACCGAAACTCTTCCAATTTGTCAATCTCAACTTCCTAAAGAAACATGTTCGAAAGGAAAACATGATGCGACTCTTAAAATGGACTCTTCGTGGGATTCTGGTTTATCTCTGTTTGTACGGAACAGCCTTGGCCCAGGAGTTTCGTCGTCTGCCAGTTCAAGAGTATGTGGACAAGATGGAGGCAGGGTGGATCGGTCAGATGACTGGCGTCAGTTGGGGCTACCCCACTGGAGAATTAAAGGTGTCCGGTACTTTTTTTTGTGGGAGTTTGGGGTTGATGATTGTAGATGGAAGTATTATTATGCAGGCGTGGCCGGCTTAGTGGCCGGTGGTGTATGTTTTTTGTGATGGTGCATAGGAAAAATAAAATGACGGATAGTATTACAGATGAAAATAATTACTGTCCCTTACCGAAATCCGTTATCATAAATTCAAGGAAGGAGAATTAATCATGATGAAGCGCGTTGTTCTCATTGCAGGTTTGGTGGTTTG
>JAUWBI010000111.1 GCA_030601745.1 Phycisphaerae bacterium | reverse complement strand
GCAGGCTATAGAGGCGGGCTGTCTTCGGTTAAAAGTCGGCAAGGCAACCTCGCCGGAGAACGTGGTTAGCTGGCTGGTTGACAATGGATTCGAGCGAGTGGAGAGGGTTGATTTGCCGGGCCAGTTTGCGCATCGCGGTGGCATTGTCGATGTTTATGCGCCGCTGGTTAGTGAAAAGATGAGATTGCATTGCAGAAGAGGCGAAAATTCAAATTCGATGGCCAAATCTTTCGCTGGTGCCTGGGATAACAGTATTTCCGACGGGGCACAGGCGGTGAGGGTTGAATTTTTTGGCGACACCGTGGAGAGTATCCGCGAAATAAATCTGGATACTCAGCGTTCAAGCAGGGGGTTAGAAAGTGTCAGTGTGGTTTCGGCGGTGTGCGGGGCTGCGCAGCAGGATAGAGAGCTTTTTATAAATATTCTGCCAGAGGACTGCATAATAATTTTTGAAGAGCCGGGCGACATTGAAGAAGTTGCGAGACTGTTTCGTGAGCGGGTAGAAAGGGCAGAGCGGCTTTATAGCTGGTCTGATGTTTATAAAGCTGCAAACAGGTTTACCCAACTGAGAATTTGCCGGTTTGCCACAAGTGGGGGTGACGATTTTCTCAAGGTTGATATTAAAAGTGTGCAGCGATTTCAGCATAAGGGCGCTTCCTTGTGGGCGGGGCACAAGGCGGCTTTGGAGCAATTAGTGGCAGAGGCGAAAGGCGGAAAGAAGGTATTGCTCTACTGCGAGCTTGCAGCGGAAATCAGGCGGGTAACTGAGATTATAGAACAGGGCGAAGAAAAATTGCCGGCGAATTTCAAACTCTTGAAGGGTTTTATCAATCAGGGCTTTATTATAAATTCGCTAAAACAGATAGTAATAAGTCATCACGAGCTGTTTGGCCAATACGCGCTGAGGCGAAGACAGAGGCCGATGCGGGCAACATCGCCGGTGGATACTCTCAGCGATTTGCAGGCGGGCGACTATGTTGTTCACGCTTCCTACGGCATCGGCAAGTTTCTGGGCGTGAAAACGATAAAGGAGAAGGAGGGTACATCAGAGTATTTGACTATTAAATATGCCGACGGTGTGAAGATACAGGTTTCGGTCCGCAATATTGCGCTGGTGCAAAAGTATATAGGGACAAGTCCGAGACGGCCGAAGTTGAGCAAGGTGGGCTCTGCGAGATGGCAGAGGCAGAAAGAAAAAGTTGTGGCCTCTGTTCGGGACCTTGCCGCCGAATTGCTTGAGATTCAGGCGAAGCGCCAAACAATGGGCGGGATTGCGTTTGCGGCCGATTCGAGCTGGCAGACCGAATTTGAAGAGTCATTTGCTTATCAGGAGACGCCGGACCAGACTACGGCAGCAGAGCAAATCAAAGCGGATATGCGGGAAGCCGTGGCGATGGATAGACTGCTGTGCGGTGACGTGGGCTACGGCAAGACCGAGCTTGCGATGCGTGCGGCGTTTAAGGTTGTCGAGAACGGTAAGCAGGTTGCTATCTTAGTGCCGACAACGGTGCTGTGTGTGCAGCACGGCCGGACTTTCACCGAGCGGTTTGCTGATTTTCCGGTTTGTATCGAGGTCCTTAATCGGTTCAAGACGCCGAAACAGGCGAGGGACATAATCGCCCGGACAAAGCAGGGCAGGGTTGACGTGCTGATAGGGACGCATCGGCTTTTGAGTGGTGATGTGGGATTCCGCGATTTGGGGCTTTTGATAATCGACGAGGAGCAGCGGTTCGGCGTTGAACACAAAGAGAAGCTCAAGAAATTGCGTGTCAATGTTGATGTTCTTACGATGACGGCCACGCCGATTCCGCGGACGCTGCATATGTCACTTCTTGGTCTGCGTGATATAAGCTCGCTGGCGACGCCGCCGTTGGACAGGCGAAGTATAGTAACAACCGTAACCGCCTACAACAAAGAGCTTATCAGAAAGGCGATTATCCGTGAATTGAACCGTCAGGGACAGGTGTTTTTCCTGCACAACAGGGTCAAGACTATTGAAAAAAAGGCCTGGGAGATTCAAAAACTCGTTAGTGACGCAAAGGTTACAATCGCACACGGCCAGATGGCCAAGAGCGAACTGGAGAAGGCGATGATAGATTTTGTGATGGGCGAGACCGACGTTCTTGTGTGCACGACAATTATCGGGTCGGGGCTGGATATTCCGAATGCCAATACCATTTTTATAAACGATGCGGACAGATTCGGCCTTGCGGAGATGCATCAGCTTCGCGGCAGGGTGGGCAGGTATAAACATCGGGCGTATGCGTATATGCTGCTGCCGGCGTCAAGGCCGATTGCGCCGGTGGCGGCGAGACGCTTAAAAGCCATCGAAGAATATTCTCATTTAGGGGCTGGTTTTAGAATCGCTCTGCGGGATCTGGAGATTCGCGGGGCGGGCAATATATTGGGGCCTGAGCAGTCCGGCCATATTCAAACGGTGGGCTATCAGATGTATTGCGAGCTGTTAGCCAATGCCGTCAAGGAAGTGAGAAATGAGCCGGTGGAGGCGATACCGACGGCGGTTGTCGATTTGGGTTTTGCAACGTATATACCCAAAAATTACATACCTCTGGACAGGCACAGGATGGATGGATATCGCAAAATTGCTGTTGCAAGGACCGGCGATGACCTGAAACAAATTGAGGGCGAATTGGCTGATGTATATGGGCCGGTGCCGGACGAGGTTAAGCTGCTGCTGGAATTGGCCGGCCTGCGAATTGCAGTAAGCAAGTGGGATATAAAAAGTATTGTTACTTCCGGACAGGATTTGATATTCTCATTTGAAAAAGATGCTAAAATGAAAGCAAATTTGCTGTTTAAGAATGTGTCGGGCAAAATAAGAGTCCCGGAGCCGGGGACGGTATATTTGCGCTTGCCTGCGAATTATTTTGAGCCGAAAACGCTGATAACCGTCCTGCGAAAAATTTTGGGAGAGAAGAAAATATGAGTGAAACAGAAGCAAAAGCACAAGGCCAAAAGCCGAAAGTAAGCATACTGGCGATAGTATCACTGTTATTGAGTATTCTCGGCATCTGTCTTTTGGTGCTGATATTGGATGGGTTCGGTATCTATAGCTTCATTGGTCAATCAAAGATGCCATTCTATTTGAGGCCACTTTATGTGTATGGACATTTGGTTTCAGGGTTGATGGTAATTGCTGGTATTGCGGCAGGGATTTTTGCGATTAAGGAGATACGGAATAAGCGCAGAATCTTAAAGGGAGGACAATTTGCAATTTCTGGGGTACTTATAGGTGTGGTTTTTCTGGTCTTTTGGGTTTGGCACTCTCCCGGCAGCCCCTTTACTGCTCGTAAAAGATGTGCCGCCAACTTACGAGCACTTGGAACTTGTATGTTAATTTACACTACCGGTGACTACCCTATGCCTACAGATAAATGGTGCGACTTATTGATTGAATATATGGACACGACCGTAGATATGAGAGCAATTGAAAAATGCTTCAAGTGTCCAGCAAACAAAAAGGGGCGTTGTCATTATGCGATGAATCCGCGTTGTAAGCCAAATTCGCCGGGGGATATGGTGTTATTGTTTGAGACTAAGGGCGGCTGGAATCAGGTTGGCGGGCCGGAGTTAGTAACTTTTGAAAATCACGAAGGAAAAGGGTGCAATGTATTGTTCAATGACCTACATGTGGAATTTGTCAAGCCGGAGCAGCTTGGGGAGTTGAAGTGGGAGGTTGAGGAAGATGAATAGGACCACCAATGAGATTGGGGGCTAAGTACGAGATTGCCACGTCGCTTCGCTCCTCGCAATGACAAGAAAAATTCAAAACGTTTTTGTGGATTATATTGGGGCTTTGGCGTAGAATTTTGCTCTTAATGAGTTATAGGGCAGGCACGTGGGCCTGCCCCTACGGGTAAAATGTCCAGGTTAAGAGGATATGCCGTGCGTAAGTGTGTTTTTTTATTAGCGTTATTGGTTTTGTTTTCCGGCTGCGGGGGCGGTAAGAAGACAAAGTATACCGAGGAAGAGTTGGCGGCGATTCCTTTTGCGCAAAGAGAAGACCTTCCGAAGGCATCAGGCGGATTTGTGCTGGCGGTGGGCGGTGAGACCATAACTGCCGACGAAATGGTTTTGCCGTTTATAGAAGATTTCAAGCCATTTGCGCAAAGAAGTAGTTTTGAACAGTTCAAGTTGCGGGCCAGGGGTGACCTTGAGCGGGTTCTTATAATCAAAGTATCGGATATTTTGCTTTATCAGCAGGCCAAAGAGCATACCGGCGTGGATGAGGAGGCTTTGGAAAAGGCAGTAGAGCGGGAAGTGAGGAGATTTGTTGTCAGCTTCGGCAGCGATTACGCCAGGGCGGAAGAGGCATTAAAGCGGATGGGGATGGATTGGCGGAGCTTCAGGGAATATCAGAAAAAGGTGATTCTCAGTCAATATTATATAACATCGCAATTGCCGGACAACAGGCCAATCACTTACACCGAGTTGGTGGACACCTATAATGAAATGAAAGATGAATTTTTCTCTACGGAGGCGATGTTAAAGTTTCGGCTCATTGATATTGAAGCCGGGAAATTGGAAGTGGCGGACGCAAATCAGAGTCGGCTCGAACAGGCAAAAGAGCTGGCCGGTGAATTGGTTAGACGTTTGCGGGCAGGTGAAGATTTCGGCGAATTGGCCAGGAAGTATTCGCACGGGCACAGGCGAGAGTTTGGCGGATTGTGGAAGCCGGTTCAGGCGCAGTCATTGGCCGCACCCTATGATGTTCTTGCGGACGAAGCCGAGAGACTAAAGCCGGGTCAGATTGCAGGACCGATCGAGGCGGGCGAGCATATTTTCATAATGAAGCTGGAAGAGAAACAGCCGAAAAGCTTTAAGTCTCTTGAAGAGGTGCAAAGGGAGGTAAGGGCCAAAATTATTTTTTACCGCCGGAAAGAAGCTATTGAGGAACTTGAGGCCAAACTTGCAAAACAAGCGGCCCTGAGTAATATGGATGCATTCATAGATTTCTGCCTGGAAAAAATTTATCGGCTGAGCAACCAGGAAATTGGTGAGTAGTAATTGGTAACTGGTGATTGGTGATTATTTAAGTAGGGGCGGTTCGCTCGTTTGGGCGAAGCCCGCCGTAGCCTGGCGAACCGCCCCTACTAATCGGGATTGACGGATGGAAATTGTGGCACATGGTATAGACCTTGTGGATTGTCTGCGAATAGAAGAGATGATAAAGCAGCACGGTGAGCGTTTTATCAACAGGATTTTTACTGCTGCTGAACAGGCCTACGCTGAGGCGAATAAGGACCGAATAGAGAAATTGGCCGGACGTTTTGCGGCAAAGGAGGCAGTTCTTAAACTGATGGGGACAGGCTGGCGGGGTAAGATTGCCTGGACGGATATAGAGGTAGTAAACAATCCTGCCGGTCAGCCTGAGGTTACTCTCAGCGGGGAGGTCAAGAAACTTGCCGAGAAGTTTGGGATTAAACATATAAGCGTTAGTATCACACATACGGCAAATTTTGCAATTGCATCGGCAGTTGCGCTGACCGAGAAAAGTTAAGAGTGCCTAAAGTGAGCTAAAGTGCCTAAAGTAACTTGTCATTGCTGGATTGTCTTCGATTTCAAGCTCTCAAAGCACACAACGTGATGCGCCAGCCTCCCGGCTATTGGCTGTCGCCTGCATCCGCCTTGTTAGGCTGTTTCTTCTCTTGCTTATATTCCGGCACCCACAGGTAGCAGCTACTGCCTGCCCAGAGGTGACGGTGAGCTTCTGAATCAAAGGGAACTTCAAGAGACTTCTTCTCGATTCTGCCCTTCCAATATCGGCGCTTCAAGTCGGCCTCATGTTTGACCTGTTTGCGGGTACGCTCAAGCAACTCCTTGAACTTGCTGAGCAACTGGAAATTGAGAGTGAATAGTTGGCTCACGGGTTGGTCAGTGTAGTACGCCGACTTGAACTGGTGGACTTGAGTAAAGACGTACTTCCCGTCGATTTGCTTGAACATGTGCTCTGCAATGGTGGCGTACACAAGGAGTTGCTTGGATTCCTTTCTCGCCTTGTCCAAAGACAGGAGGTCTGACTTCTTGTATGAGAAGTCGTAAATCGTGACGGCGTCCCCATTACTGGCGGGTCCCTTGATAACTTCGTCCAGTCGAAATCGTGTCTTCGTGAACCAGACTTCGCCAGGACCTTTGATATTCTCGACTTCAACAGGGGTTGCCATTGCGACGAGAGCAGATTCGTGCGTGATCCACTCGGCAGTGAAACCGACGGCAATCTCGGCGTCAGCCGGAAGTGCAGCCATAAGGCAAATGAACGCGGGTAGCAAATGTCTCATGTCAATTTCTCCAAGCCTAACTATGCTTATATTGTTTCCGTATAAGAACCCAAATTTGGCGAATTCTGCGATGTTTTATCAAGATGTTATGGTAACTTAGCGGTCAGCTTGCCACTTGCAGGGCGTCTTGCGCTTCGCGAGGCAGTTCGATAAGAATGAAGTGCGACTCAGGATATAGGTAGTCCTCCCCGGACTCGTCAACGATTCTCAGGTATCCTTCCTTTGCTGCCTCATCGTCCGGCAGGACTCTATAAATCTTACGCTTTTCCAAATCCTCACATTCCTTGTTCTCTATGCAAAGCGCAAATGACTGTTCTTTGCTTTCTTTAGCTATAATTTTAATTCTCTACTTGCTACTTGCATTCATAATTGTCAGGCCGACAATTTCTTTCCCATCTTTTCTTATCAGGATATCTTCGTCCGTCTCTATCGTTTTTGTCGCTCTTTGAGGTTTCCGAAAGCTCATATATAATACGTCAGCCTCTTTGTCATAGTCCAACCATATATGGTGGGTCGGGAGTTTTACCATGTCAGAAGCGATTGCCATACATTTTCCGATGAAATCTTCTGTCTTTTTTGTAGTTATTGTCGCCATATTACTTTCCCTTTTGGTTTCGTATCCAGAAAATATGCTGTGATAACAAATCCATCACGTTTTGATACTTCTTTGTAAATTACGATAAGCCATTTCTTCTTTCCAATGTTCCTTGTCGCCTTTAGAGAACCTTTATTTCCGCGAATAACAAAATCCGGCTTTTGGATAGTTTCAAGTACATCATAAAAATAGCTTGCCAAATCATCATGGTTCTCAGTAATATGATACCATCTTTCATAGGTAAGTCGTATAGATACTCCATTGACTGAATGTGCTATTTCCATTCATTCTCCTGCCATCTCGGGGAATAACTATTTATTATATGGTTCTGTATAGGAACCTGAACTTATCGAATTCTGCAATATAAACCACGTGTAGTATTAGGGAAATGACATCAATTGTCAAGACTTGATTAGAAAGTTCAAAAAGCTATACTGACTGAATATGTCTAACAGGTCAAAAACAAATGATTTTGATTGCATTGTTATAGGAGGGGGTCACGCCGGCGTCGAGGCCGCTCATGCTGCCGCTAAAATCGGCGCCAAAACCTGCCTTATAACCATCGGCAAAGACACGATAGCCAAGATGAGCTGCAATCCTGCTATCGGCGGACTTGCCAAGGGACAGATTGCGCGCGAGATTGATGCACTGGGCGGACTGATGGGGCTGGCAATAGATGCAACGGGTATCCAGTTTCGGATGCTGAATCGCTCGAAGGGCCCGGCTGTCCAGTCGCCGCGGGCGCAGGCGGACAGGCAGAAGTATCAGGACTTTATGCGGCGAGCGCTTGAACAGACGGCTAATTTGACCATTATCGAGGCGATAGCGACAGAGATAATAACCGAAAACAACAGAGTGCGAGCGGTGGCTTGCAAGGACGGCTCGTTATACTCTACCGGGACGGTTGTTGTAACGCCGGGGACATTTCTCGGCGGTATGATGTATATCGGCAGTGAGCGGTGGGCCGGCGGCAGGCTCGCGGAGCCGCCCAGTGTGGAGCTTTCACAGAGTTTGAAGCGGATGGGGCTGGAGCTTGGGCGGATGTCGACGGATACGACGCCGAGATTAGATGCCGAGACAGTGGATATGAGCAAATTGCAGGTGCAGCCAGGGGATGAGCCGCCGGTGCCGTTTTCATTTATGACTGAAAAGATAGACCGCCCCCAGGTGCCGTGCTGGATTACATATACCAACGAAAAGATACACAAGCTGCTTCGGGACAATCTACATCGTGCTCCGCTTTCTTCAGGCCAGATAAAGGGCGCCGACCCGCGTTATTGTCCGAGCATTGAAGGGAAGGTCGTCAGGTTCGCGGATAAGAAGCAGCATCGAATCTTTTTGGAGCCGGAAGAAGAAAATATAAAAACGATTTACTGCAACGGTCTTTTTACCTCTATGCCGAAGGACGTTCAGGAACAAATCCTCAGCTTGCTGCCGGGAACGGAGAACGCACGGATTATTCATTATGGCTACGCAATTGAGTACGATTATTGTCCGCCGATTCAACTAAAGCCCAATCTGGAGACCAGGAAGGTATCAGGGCTGTTTCTGGCGGGGCAGATAAACGGGACCAGCGGTTATGAAGAGGCGGCGGGACAGGGTATTATGGCTGGTATAAACGCAGCCGGAAAAATGCAGGCCGCCGAGCCGATTGTTCTCGGCAGAGACCAGGCATATATCGGGGTGCTTATAGATGATTTGCTGACGAAAGGAATTGACGAACCCTACCGGATGTTCACGTCGCGAGCTGAGTATCGGTTGACGTTAAGGGCCGATAATGCGGACCGAAGATTGACGCAAATCGGCAAATCGGTCGGCCTTGTGGACGAAAACCGATGGAGGAGGTTCCAGGATAAGCTTGAAGCCATCGGCAAACTTAAGAATTATCTGCAAAGCAGCCGTTCGCAGGGGCGAGGTTTGTGGGAGCAGCTTCGGCAGCCGAATAATACTGTTGCGGAAACGCTCAGCGGCAGGCCTGATATTAAAAATGCCGGTTTCCGGAGAGATGTAGTGCAGGCGGCAATTATCGATGCCAAATATGAGGGTTATTTAGCCAAACAAGAGCGTCTGGTGGCAAGTTTGCAGACTCTGGAGAACAAGAAGATTCCGCTGAATCTGGATTATAATGAGATTACCCATCTTCGGGCGGAGGCGAAAGAGAAGTTATCCGTCTTCAGGCCGAGCACGCTTGCTCAGGCTTCTCGAATAGGTGGTATTACCCCCGCCGACATTACGGTAATTCAAATTCACCTCAAGAGCTCCCATTTTGCAACAGAATGAATATCAAATAGAGCATTTCGAAATTCATCATTTATTATTATGTGACTTGAGTATCTGTTACTCGTGGTTGGAGAAGCTGTCATTCCGCACTTGATGCGGAATCCAGACCGGCGACAAGTCTGGATTTCTGCTGGAGTTTATCCCGCACCCCGATGCGGGGCAGGAATGACAAACATCAGTTGATTTGTAACAAAGCACTACTTTGCTGCGTTTATTGCGTCGGTAAGGTTGAGCGTGCCTTCGTATAGGCTTCTGCCGATTATCGCCGCTTCAACTTCCAATTCGGCCAGTTTTTTAATATCGCTTACTTCTCTTACGCCCCCTGAAGCGATAACGGGCACCTCTACCGCCTGGACAAGCGCCTTTGTTCTTTCGAGGTTTGGCCCTGCCATCATACCGTCCTTGGTGATGTCGGTATATATTATTGCCGCCAGAGGCAGTTTCGCCGCTTTGGTTGCGAACTCCAGCAAATCTTGCGGATTGTCTTTTGTCCAGCCGTGACTGGCGACCTTTGAGCCTCGTGCATCAAGGCCGAGTACAATTTTACCGCTGAACTTCTCGGCGCACTGGGCGAACCACTCGAAGTCGCTTACGGCTTTCGTGCCGATTATCACCCTTTCGATGCCCATATCGAGAAGTTGTTTTATGGAGGCTTCGTTGCGCAGGCCGCCGCCAACCTCGATTTTGAGTTGTCCAGGAGCCGCTATGGCTGATATTGTATCGGTATTAACCGGCCTGCCGAGCCTGGCCCCGTCCAAATCAACAATATGCAGCCACTCCGCTCCGGCCAGGCTAAATTCCCGGGCCTGCTTGACGGGGTCGTTCTCGTAGGTTATCTGGCGGTGATATTGGCCCTGAATAAGCCGGACACATTTACCGCCCATTAGGTCGATTGCCGGTATGATATACATCTCTTAACCTCTAAAATCCTCAAACTATGAAACTCTTGATAGCAATTCGTCGGATTTTAGATGAATGCTTTTATTGTTTCAACATATTTTGCCTGAATATCGCTTTATTGTAAAAATTTGCCCGGCTCTTGGTCACTACCCTCGGCCCTTAACGCTCACTTCGGGCTTAATGTCCTTGCAATTTCAGCCTATCGGGTGTATAGGTTATAGATGATGTTGTGGAGAGGTGTCCGAGTGGCTGAAGGAGCCGGTTTCGAAAACCGGTGTGCCCGGAAGGGTACCGCGGGTTCGAATCCCGCCCTCTCCGGTTTTTAATTTGCCGTCGAGAGCGAAAAAATGCGGATTACGCAGATTTCGATTAGTGAGGATTAAATCTTGTAGTTTTCGACCAGAATGGTATAATTACAAACCAGCTAACAACGGGGGTGCATCGCCAGAACGCTTTGAAGATAGCTTCCCCCAATAAGCTGAGTTCGAGAGAGTTAGAACTTAATATATTTGTAAGCAATAGATTAATAATATCCATGACCCTGAGCTGTTAAAATGGGAGAACTGGAAGGATGTGCTGCACTACTTTACACTTTCCCAAGAAAAAAATCCGATGAAGGTAAGACATGAATTACGGGCGTCGAGCAAACATCTATGAGGGTCTGAAAAAAATTGGTGGTGAAATTGCCGCTTTTTATTCGGATGGGTGCAAAATCTATGACGATAGTTCACTGAGAAGTAAAGGCTACCTGCTGATGCATGCAGCGAGGGAGATAGATGGAGGGATTAGAGACATATGGGATTTTCAACGGCCTGATGCTCCTAGGTGCAAACAGTGTAACCATGCATTAGCAGAAAAAAACAGTCATCTAAAATCAATCTGTCGATCTTTGGGTGTCGGCGGTTCACCGTTGAGTGCGCAAATCGCCAAGAATATGGTCGCTTGTTTCATTGGAGCACCCATTCGCTGCCGTCTCCTTGCAGACAGTCCCCAACCTGCGGAAATCCTCTATTCGAATTCCACTATCACCCGCGCATACCGGGTCAACGGTGGATCGCCGTCATCAGTGACCTCGCAGATGATGT
>JAUWBI010000119.1 GCA_030601745.1 Phycisphaerae bacterium | reverse complement strand
CAGGCAAACGACTTCTTTGAAAATACCGACCTTGCGATTGCTATGGGTCTGCCGGGTACCGGCCTTGGTGACATAGCGCACGTCCCGGCACCGGGCCTAAGGGACCCGAAAGGGATTCGAGACATCGAAGAATGGTATATCAGCACGGTGACACGAAGAGAGTATATTAAAGAGGTTTTTGCTGGCCAGGTGGAAATCGCTATTAAGAATCTTGAGAGGCTTTACCAAGCTGTAGGCAACAAAGTGCATGTTGTATTTGTCGATGGAACCGACTTGGCGGCGCAGAATACACTGTTTTGCGGCCTCGATGGATACAGGGAACTCTATCTACCATTCAGCAAGAAACTCAACGACTGGATTCACGCCCATACCGAATGGAAGACAATGAAACACTGCTGCGGGGGCTGTGAGCCGCTTATTGAGGGATTCATCGAAGCCGGATTCGATATTCTAAATCCTGTTCAGACCTCGGCCAAGGGTATGGAGCCACAACTTCTGGTTGATAAATACGGCGGCAGGATAGTTTTCTGGGGCGGCGGCGTGGATACACAACAGATGCTTCCGTTTGGCAAGCCCGATGAGGTGCGCCGGCAAGTTGCCGAGCGGGTGCGGATATTCAATGCAAAGAGAGGTTTTGTTTTTAGCACGATTCACAATATTCAGTGCAATACACCAATTGAAAATCTACTGGCAATGTTCGAGGCCTTGGGTAGAAAGTTGTGAAATGGATTTTCCCGAGCGAATAAACGTCCGGAGCCATACGATAACTATTGTGCCTCGATATGCTGAAACCGACCAAGGCGGAGTGGTTCATCACAGCGTTTATCCGGTGTGGTATGAAATGGGACGCACGGAGCTTCTGCGCGCTAACGGTCTGGCATACAAAGACCTTGAGAAAGCCGGTGTGTTCTTCGTCGTGGCCGAGTTGTGTATAAAATATCGTCAGCCCACGATGTATGACCAGAAGCTGCAATTGGAAACCACTAACTCGACAATTACCGCCAGTAAGATTGAGCATACATACAAACTTACTCGCTGCTGCGATGGGGTAATCCTGGCTGAGGGCTCGAGCATATTGGCCTGCGTCGATTCCAAGGGCAAAGTTCGCCGAATACCCGAATTTATGTATCCCGAGCCAGAAAAAAATCCGCCTTAACGGATTTGACTTGCTTTGGCCAATTCACTAAACTACTATTCTGACTGGCTCTCAATCTTCCGAATCAATTATTTAGTACGAGGGTTTGGTGGCTTCAGAAAAAAAAGAAAACTGCGGTCTCTTCGGTATTTTTGGTGACGTGGAAGCCGTTCAAAAAACCTTTTTCGGCTTACACAGCCTTCAGCACCGCGGCCAGGAGTCAGCAGGAATTGCCTCCAGCAATGGAGAATCTATCCGGTGTTACACAGGTATGGGCACTGTAAGGAGGGTTTTCCGCAGCGGTTCGGACATTTTGGCGAAATCGGCTAATCCGATAGCGATTGGCCATGTGCGGTATTCAACAACAGGTGGAAGCCGCGCCATTAACAGCCAGCCGCTTTTGAGTGAGTACTCCCGCGGACAGGTAGCAGTGGCACATAACGGCAATCTTATAAATTCAGCACTGCTGCGTGACGAATATGAGGCACACGGCAGTATCTTCAAGTCCACAAGCGATACCGAGGTAATTATTCATTTGCTTGCCAAGCCGACCCACGTTAGTAATCTCGCCCCCCTGGCACACGTATTGAACCATCTGCAGGGAGCGTATTGTCTGCTGTTTTTGTTTGCCGACCATATTGAAGCGGCCCGGGACCCTTACGGCATCAGGCCTCTGTGCATTGGACAAACAGAAAAAGGCTGTTACGTCATTGCCAGCGAGACCTGCGCTTTCGATGCGATAGAGGCAAAGTTTATTCGTGAGGTCGAACCCGGTGAAATCGTCCGGCTGGATAAAAAGGGTCTCTCCAGCAGATTTTTCGTCAAGCCGGGCTCCGTAACGCCGGCCCACTGTATCTTCGAGCACATCTATTTCGCCAAGCAAAACAGTACCATTTTTGGTGAAAATGTGCACGAGTTTAGAAAAAAGCTCGGAAGGCAGCTGGCAATAGAACAGCCGGCCGATGCAGACGTGGTAATACCGGTGCCGGACTCAGGGACATCGGCGGCAATCGGATACGCAGAACAAAGCAAAATACCTTTCGATATGGGATTTGTCAGGAGCCACTACATAGGCAGGACATTTATCTCGCCCGACCAGAAAGTGAGGGAACTGGAGGTTAAACTCAAACTGGCAGTTGTAAAAGAAATTGTGGGCGGCAAGCGCACCGTAGTGGTGGACGATTCAATCGTCCGGGGCACAACCACAAGAGGCAAGATGAGGGCATTGCGCCAAGCCGGTGCAAAGCAAATCCATATGCGAGTGAGCTGTCCGCCACTGAGGTTTCCCTGTTTTTACGGCGTTGATTTTCCCACCAAAGAAGAATTGCTGGCAAATAATCGCGATTTCGAGCAAATCAAGGATTTTCTTGGAGTGGACAGTGTCGGTTATATGTCACTGGATGGGCTGCTGTCCTGTGCAGTTTTACCGGCAGAGCACTATTGCACCGCCTGCTGGAACGGCAAATACAGAATACCCGTAGATATTGCGGTGAACAAGTTCGCTGCGGAACATTGTCAAATGCAGATGTTTGACGATTTGTCCGAGACCGAGATAGATGAGTAAATACATCAGCTACGAACAATCCGGCGTAAGTATCGATGCCAACGACGAGATGGTTCGGCAAATCTACTCTTTCGTTGCCAGTACATTCGGGCCGCGAGTTATTGAGACCAAAAACGGCTTTGCGGGGATGTTTCGGCTTGACTACGACGAAAGACTCTTCAAGAAAAATTACAAGAACCCTGTCCTTGTGGCCTGCACCGATGGCGTGGGCAGCAAAGTTCAACTCGCCGGCAAAATAAAAAAGTTTGACACCGTAGGCATTGATTTAGTGGCAATGAACGTCAATGATATGCTTGTTCAGGGCGCTGAGCCGCTGTTTTTCCTGGATTATCTGGCGGTGAACAAACTGGAGCCGAAAGTAATCACCAAGCTGGTAAAAGGCGTTGCGGCCGGCTGCAGACTGGCTGACTGCGCACTAATCGCCGGCGAAACCGCTGAAATGCCAGATACCTACCGAAAGGACGATTTCGATATGGCCGGATTCGCCGTCGGAGTAGTCGAGCGGAAAAAAATCATCACCGGAAAAAACATAAGACCCGGCGACCATATTCTCGGCCTGGCCTCAAGCGGGTTGCATAGTAACGGGTATTCGCTCGTTCGCAATATTTGTTTTAAGAAAGCCGCTCTTGAAATGACCGACACGCCGGATGAACTCGACGGCGCTGCATTGGGCGATACACTGCTGGAACCAACGCGAATTTACGTTCGAGCAATAGTAAAACTGTTATCGCAATATAAGGTCAAGCGAGTCGTCCACGGAATGGCACACATTACCGGCGGTGGACTTGTGGGAAATATTCCGCGAGTGCTGCCGAAAGATTGCAATGCGGTTATAAAAAAATCGAGCTGGCCGGTGCCGAAGATATTTACGTTTCTGCAAAAGACGGGCCCTGTCGAAGAAGACGAGATGTTCAGAGTCTTTAATATGGGGATAGGGTTCGTATTGATAGTGTCTGAGGACTTTGCCAATTCGATAGCGAAGAAGCTTACAAGATTCGGCGAGCAGGTCTACAAGATAGGCAGAATCACAACCGGGACCGGCAAAGTAACGCTTAAATAGCTCATGGTTTACGGCTGATAGATGGCAGAATGTGGAAATCGAGAGACTTAGCGGTGTTGCTAAGCGTTTGATAAGGGAAATATCGAACATATCGCAAAGGAGGCAAATTATGAGTGGTATTTTTGGAGTAGTCTCAAAGGGAAATTGCGCAGAAACTCTTTTCTATGGCACAGATTATCATTCGCACTTGGGAACTGAATATGGAGGTATAGCGGTGCTTGGAGAAGATTTCACCCGGCAAATACACAACTTGAACCAGAGCCAGTTTAAGTCAAAATTCTATGATGATTATAAATGTATAAACGGAAACAAAGGAATCGGAGTTATCAGCGACTATGATGAACAGCCTATTTATCTAAACTCAAGATTCGGACCATTTTGCACTGTAACCAGCGGATTTGCAGAAAACGCTGAGGAGTTGGCAACAAAACTGCTAAAGAAGGGAATATCTTTCAGCGAGGTAAGCAAAAGAGCCGTTAACACCCCAGAGTTAATAGCAAAGCTAATCAACCAGGGAGACGATTTGATAGACGGTATAAAGAAGATGTTTGATGTTATTGATGGCTCATGCTCACTCCTGTTGCTACATAAGGATGGAATATACGCAGCAAGAGACAGATTGGGATACACGCCTCTCATTGTTGGAAAACGCGCTGATGCATGGGCGGTGACTGCTGAGACCAGCGCCTTTCCAAATAACGGATTTGAGGTTGCAAAACACGTTGAACCAGGAGAGATAATTCTAATAAATGAAGATGGCATAGTGCAAAGAAGGCCTGGCGGAGGAAATATAAACCAAATCTGCGCATTTCTCTGGATATATACCGGCTTTCCCGCATCAAACTATGAAGGAATAAATGTAGAAACGGTTAGGGAAAGATGTGGCCGCTGCCTTGCAAAACGAGATAGGGATATTGAGGTTGACCTGGTCTCAGGGGTTCCGGACTCCGGATGTGCTCATGGATTAGGATATGCGATGGAATCAGGCAAACCATTCAGACGTCCCCTTGTCAAATACACGCCAGGATATGGTAGAAGCTATACGCCACCTTCACAGCAGACGCGCGACCTCATCGCAAAGATGAAACTTATCCCCATCAAAGAGGTAATTGAAGGCAACAGTATTGTTGTGTGTGAGGATTCCATCGTGAGGGGGACCCAGCTTAGGAACTTCACTATAAAAAAACTCTGGGATTGCGGGGCCAAAAAGATACACATAAGACCCGCCTGCCCACCTCTGATGTTTCCCTGCAGGTTCAATCTTTCCACGCGCTCCATCCATGAGCTTGCCGCCCGTAAAGCCATTCGCAGTCTGGAAGGCTATGACCTACAAGATGTGTCAGAATACATAGACGCAAACAGCGAAAAATACAAAAAAATGGTGGAATGGATTGCTAAGGATTTAGATGTGTCAACACTCAGATATCAGACTGTAGATGATATGGTTAAGGCCATCGGGCGGCCCAAAGAGAAGCTCTGTCTGTATTGCTGGACCGGCGAATGTCCAAAATCAGCACGCCCAAAAGCAGCAATAGATATAATGGAGGTAAAGAAGCCCTCTGTGGAAAGGGCAGCAGAAACAAAGGTCGCACTCTAACTCGGATTTTGTAAAAGGATTTGCGATTGCCGACCGAAAAACGAAAAAGGAAAATCGTAAATCGAAAACCTTAAATCAAAAACGGGCTTAATCAGGTTCATCGCAGCAGCGGTAATTTACGCCGGCTTCGCTGTGTATCTGTATCAGCCGTATTTCAAACACTTCAATAGACTACAGTACCTTCTGGTTGTGAATGTTTGTTTGGCCTCTCTGGGCTGTTTTGTACTGAGTCGGCGGTGGGTATCTGCGTTTTGGGGCTCGTTTTTTGCAGGAGCCATTTATGGCTTTGGGCCGTTTGCACTTGGGTTGGCTAATTTCCACCCAACGGCAGGCCTTTTAGCAGCGATTATACCGTGGCTGTTTTGTCCGGCTGCGTTCGGTCCTAAAGCAAGGTGGCGGTGGGTAAGCCGGCCGCTTTCGGCCCTGCCGTTTTTGGCAATACTGCTTTTCTTCCAGGTATCCATTCCCTACCGCTTATTTGCGGTTTGGACGCAGGCCAAGTTACATTTAGGTGATTTGCTCGGTTTGATAGCTCCGTTTTATTTGGCTCAGCGAAACATAACCGCGACTTTGGTCGGCGTTTACCATATTCCAATAGCAGCGCTGCTTATGGGTTTTTCAATGCTGCTGGCGGCCAAGCGGCTCGGCATAATAACAATTTTTGCGCTCGGGATAGTTTTGGCCTGCTGCAGGTCTTTTCTGAGCGTTAGCCCTGTCATGTGGCTTACTATTCCTGTGCTTTGCTGCTCGATACTTGTGGGGGCAGGGATGCAGGGACTTGCCTCGGCTGGCTTTGCCGACAGGAGATGGGTCCTGGCAGCCACGGTGATTATGGGCATCCTCGCCATTGTCACATTACTGCTGGCGATAAAGTGCTACCAGATATTTGCCGGGCTGGGCAGAGGTTACGCAAAGCTTTTTATCTACAGCGCCGAGATGTACATATTTGGCGCAATTGCGGTCGCTATCATATTCTTTATGGCACGGGCAAAATTGCGCATCGCTCCCCTGCGGTGGGTTATTCTGTGCTCAGCGATGGCGGTGGACATATTCCTTGTCGCAACATTCATCGTCGACAGGATTCTTTAAATCGAGCATCCGGCAACAAGTCATGAGTTGAAAGTCTCTCGCTCAATTTGTCCAAGGTAGAATCGGCCGTCTTTCTGCATAAAATTGATAATGGTATCAAACTGCTGATTTATGAAACGAGTATCGTTTGAGACCATCGCAATGGCGACGACCGCATGGGTTTTATTGTCCTGATGCTCAACTTCTGCAACGGAAACATTGAACCTGCTTTTCAATCGACCGATAACGCTTTTGACGATGCTTCTCTTTTCTTTGAGGGAAGTTATCCCCTGCATATGCAATTGAGCTGTCATCACGCCGACAATCATTTCTCGATTCTCGATTCTTGATATTCGAACGAGCGTCGAGTATAGCTTTTTCTGCTGGGATTGCAATGAAAATCGAGCATCGGACGGCCATTCTCTTTGTTATATCGCTCATTACTTCCAGCAGAACCTCGCCTAATCGCACTGGCTCAGACATAACCAAATCCTCAATCCGGGAGCATCAAGCGTCACGCTTTCATTTCTGCGACGATTTGACGGGTCTCGGATGATTGGTTTTGATGGGCTTGCTTGAATGCTCCAGCGTAGGCTTCGTGCTCCTTCTTGAAAAGCTCGTTGCCGGCGATAACCTCCTGCAATGCCTGTGATTTTTTCCTGGCCTGTTTTAAGAACCGAACCGCTCTTGTGCCATACACGCCACCCAATAAAGCTGAAATAGCAATAGCCAATTCAAACGCATTATCCGCTAATTGCCAGGCATCAGGCCTATCAGCCGATTGCTGTAGAGCCGTTTGGGCAAGCCGGAAGTTCGATTGGGCAAGTATTTCTTCAGCAGTGTCGGCTCGTGGAAATTCCTTCGGCAGGCCACAATAAGAAGTAAAGGCTCTGCTCTGAAGCTGCGACAGCTTAGTCAACGCCTGCAGGTTTTCCGAGGCAGCTTCGTCTCTGGCAGTGTCCGCAGCTATCGTCGTTGTGCGATTGTGCAGCCATGCGTTCTGCTTTTGGGCTTCGGTCGGTGCAAAACGCAGACTATCACAGCCAGCCAATAGAAAGCACGGTAGAATTAGTGTCGCGAGAATCTTTTTCATAAGTTCTCTCCTTAAACTGTCTTGCCCTTGTTAACCGATTAAAAAATTTCTTCTGATGCGTCCGTTTTGTTTAAATCTCTCTCAAGCGCCCGCAGGCGATATTCATACGAAATGCTTTTTGACTGAAGTAATTCGAGTTTTTGCTGAAAATCCTTCTGACACTGACACAAATACGTCACATCGCGCTGTAACAAATCAAGCTGCCTCTGCAAATTGACCCAACTGCCCACAATCAAAGAGGCTAAAAATACCAACTGAATCAGCACAGAAAGATTTACCCTGCGATTAAACTGCCAGCTTCTCGAATTCTCTTCAGCCATTTTTACACCGGGACATAGAAAACATTCTTGCCACCCACTCTGGACATAACTGCATAGGTCCCCGCTGAGAGTTGGCCATCCTCAAGAAACGATTCAGCCAAATTAACCGCCTGCATCTGCCCTCCAATCTCCACCGGCAGCGACCCTGCATCACCTATCTCTACAGCCCGGACGTTATAGACATTGTATGATGACAGACTTTTGACCTTAACAGCCCAGGCGGCGGCTCTGGCACCAGGGGAAGTGACGACTGATACCTCTTGAGTTTCTTCAGAACCCTTTCGGGCAAGTCTTTCCAGTACCTGCTGGTTATCTATAATATCCGCACCGTTGCTCATAACTGTTACTTCCTTTTGCGAACGATTTTCAAATTCGTACACTGCTTTTCAAAATCCATCTGCACCTGCTCTATCCAGTTGACGCTTCGGTTATCGCTCCTGCAGCCGAGCAGGTCCCTACTTTCAGGACTTGTGCTCACCCTGTCGCCGATTCTGTAATCAAAGGCCAGGTAAGGCGTCTGCACATCGACAGTCTCGATAGCCTCAGACGCCACCTGAGCCCTTTTACGCACAAATTCGTATAAAGCAATAGAATCGTCAGCCTCGTCCGGCACACCAAGCGTATCGTCGGATGAATTTGCAAAAATGCTCTGGCTGGAAACCTTGCGATATTTGAACTGACGGGGAAGTGTAATAATATGCTCAACCACGGGCGCTGTAGAATCAGCCGGTCCGTCAGCAACCACGCAAGTTAATCTCTCATCGCTGATTACCGATGCGGTTATCCTGAACTTCA
>JAUWBI010000083.1 GCA_030601745.1 Phycisphaerae bacterium | reverse complement strand
CCGGCGGATATTTGAAAGTTGGTGTGCCAAACCTTTTCATAGCAAGCTGGATTGAAAATCATTTTTTAAATGAAATCGACCAGGCGGTTCAGACGGCTACCGGCGGACCGCCGGGGGCGGTAAAGATTACCTTTACCATCGACCCCGAGCTTGCAGGCCAGCAGCGGCGAACGCAACTGGATTCGCAGGCACAACTCGTGGAGCGGGCCCAGAATCGACTGCACAGCAGGAGAACCAAAATATCCGGCCAGGCCGGACCTTCAAAGAAAAAACTGAAACTAAGCCTGGATACATTCGTTGTCGGCCAGTCAAATGAGCTGGCCTACAACGCCGCCAAAGCGGTCATCAATCAGCAGCAAAGCCCTTTCAATCCGCTGTTTATTCACGGAGGATACGGGGTCGGCAAAACACATCTGCTGCAAGGGATTTGCAATGCGGTGTGCAAGAGCCGCCCTCAAACTGATTGGTTGTATCTGTCAGCGGAAAATTTTGCCAATCAGTTCGTGCTGGCCTTGAAGACAAAAAAGCTGGAGGCTTTTCGCCGTCGAATGCGACAAACGGATTTGTTTGCCATCGACGACATTCACTTCTTGGCCAGCAAACCCTCGACGCAGGAGGAATTCCTGCATACCTTCAATACCATCGATCTGGCAGGCAAACAGGTCGTCCTGGTTTCCGACGCCCATCCGAAAATGATAGGCCAGTTGTCCGAGAAGCTGGTTAACCGATTCGTTTCGGGAATGGTCGTCAAGATTGAGAGCCCTGATTTCCGGACGCGCTGCCAAATCTGCAGACAGTACGCAAGACAATTGATGCTCGACAATTGTAAACTGAAAATGGGAGGGCCCGGTTTTGCAAGTCGTAACAAAACGGGGGCCCGAACAGCCATCTGCGAAAGTGTAATAAGATACATTGCCGAAAATCTGCGGACCAACGTGCGGGAATTGGAAGGGGCCCTGCTGAAATTAATCGCATACTCGGCACTGCAAAACGAGAAAATCAACCTCTCTATGGCCAAAGCGGTCCTGGCTGAACATCTGGAAAGGTGTGACCCGATTGTGCACATATCAGATATCGAATCGGCCGTCGCCACCTATTTCGGCTTAACGCCGGCGAACATACACTCGTCCAAGAAAAACAGGACAGTGGCCCTGGCCCGGCATTTTAGTATGTATCTGACCAGAACTCACACCAAGATGTCCTCCTCGGAGGTAGGCAGATTTATGGGCAATAAAAATCACGCCACCGTACTTCTGGCCTGCAAAAAGATAGAAAACCTCTTGCAGAGAGATGCAGAGCTGAACTGGCTGGGCCCGGCCGGCAACAAGGTCTCCAAAGCCAGGACCGTGCTTGCCCACCTTGAAGAGAGTATCTCCCGCTAATCCGCTAAACTCGAATATCGAAATTCGGAACTGACACGAAGTGTCATTGCGAGCGCAGCGAAGTAATGTGAAGCCTGCCCAAAGATCTTGAGTTTAGCTCCAATAAATAGTAGTATCAAAGTTTTTAATAGCATTGGACATTCGAAAAATATTGATTATTTCTTCTTATTCTAATATAATAAAAAATCAATTTTGTCTCTACGAGGCTTTTTGAGGTGATGTAATTGGACAGAAGAGCTACCCATTATAATATTTCTACCGCGGCTAAGATGTTAGGAATAAGTGTCCGTATGCTTCGAGAATATGAAAAAGATGGATTAATTAAACCTTATCGAAATCCATCTAATGGATATAGGTTATTTTCTAACGAAGATCTTCAGTGGATTCGTTGTATCCGGGAACTGATTCATCAGGATGGGCTAAACATTAAAGGTATTAGGCGCTTATTAACGGTTATGCCTTGCTGGGAAGTTAAAGATTGTCCCAAGGAAATCCGAGCGAAATGTAGGGCAGTGGTGGACAGGACTTTGCCATGCTGGGCAATAGCCGGCAAACATTGTAAAGATGCTGATAAATGTCGAAGCTGCAAGGTCTATCTTGAAGCGCAAAAAAGGTTGGGTTAAAATTTTTTTTGCTTGACATTGGTAATGTTTATTGTTAGGGTTTGTCTTGCTCAACGATTGAAAGGTAATAATGAAGTGGTAGAGTTGAATCTACCGGTGATACTTTGTTCTTCATTGCGAAAATCAGATATATATATATTTTCAAGAACATTACCAAGAATAATTGGCAGGGTATTCACTAAGGAAAGCACAGGAATTCAAGATGGTAAAATTAAGTGAAAAACAAGCATCCTATTCTGTAACTATTACAGCCAAAAAATTAGGTATAAGCAAGCATACGCTCCGAGAATATGAGAAAAAAGGACTGATTAGACCATTCCGTGCCCCAGTAAATGGTCGCCGTCTATTTTCCGATAGAGACCTTAAATGGATTCGTCATATTCGTAAGTTGATTCACCACGAAGGATTGAACATCGCTAGTATTCAACGTCTATTAGCAGTCGTTCCTTCTTGGAAGATCAAAAATTGTCCCAAAGTTAAGAAAGAAAGATGTCCAGCTTCTGCTGATAAGACTCGCCCCTGCTGGGTGATAGTCCAGAGAAGTTCTATTAAAGAAAGTAATAAGTGTTGGGCCTGTAAGGTTTATTCTGAGGCTCAGAAAAGGTTAAGCTAAAAATTTTTCGCCTAAGCCGGCAATTATTATTGTCAATGTGGGCGTGATAATATATAATCGTTGTTATGTAATTGTTCACTTTTGATACGGTATATTTAAGTATCAACGGTAGACTTTGCCCTAACAGGGATAATTTTTTTGAACATAGGTTACCAATAATAATTGTCAGTGTTGGCTTGGCCCTCATTAGCAAGGTCAAGGAAAGATTCCGGCGTGCCGGAGCTAAAGATGGAGGAATTAGAAATTGGATAAAATTCTACTTGTCCCAATCTTTCTGCCGCTAACCGCGGGTTTTGTTTTGCTGTTTTTGCCGAACAAGACAAAGTCTTTGTCCAAAGCATTAACGTTGGTTATCTCAGGTTTAACACTTGCGCTGGCCATCCGGATATTTACTGTTGGCCAACTTGATTATGCCTGCTCTGTTCTTCAGATAGATAACTTGAAATTAGACTTATTGCTAAGTGCTAAGCCGCTGGGAGGGTTCATATTGATGTTCGCTATGGGTTTCGGTCTGTTAATAACCTTGTATTCACTAAGGTCCAGGAATGAGACAAAGCGAGCCAACGTGTACTATGGCGCTATTCTACTTTCAATAGGCGGCACTGCGGGCGTATTGCTTTCCAATCATTTACTGTTTTTGCTCATGTTCTGGGAGATAGTTACCGTTTCGCTCTATCTTCTGATAACCACAGGTGGTAGGAACTCCAATTTCGCAGCAACAAAAAGTTTCGCAATGGTAGGAGTATCCGATGCTGCTCTTCTGCTTGGGACACTGATGATATGGGCACGTTCAGGTACATTTGTCATCTCGGATATTAGCATCGCAACAACTTCAACTCTTCCAATTATAGCCTTCTTATTGCTCATGACAGCCGCTATTACCAAGGCAGGCGCTTTGCCACTCCATACCTGGCTGCCCACAAGCGGTGAGTATGCCCCGACATCTGTAATGGCGCTGTTGCCTGCTGCGATCGACAAACTTTTGGGAATTTATCTGCTTGTAATAATTGTGCGCGAAATATTTGTGCTGGAGTCAGCCGCTTTAAGTTTCATCCTGGCACTGATCGGTTCAGCCACAGTCATTATTGCCGTAATGATTGCTATGGTTCAGCATAATCTCAAAAAGCTATTATCATATCACGCTATCAGTCAAGTCGGCTATATGGTCCTTGGCATAGCAACTGGGACAGCCGTGGGTATCGCAGGCGGTGTGTTCCATATGCTCAACCACGCAATATATAAATGTTGCCTGTTTCTCTGCGGTGGTGCAGTTGAGCAGGCAGCCGGAACCTGTGAGTTAGATAGACTTGGCGGGCTGGGCAAAAAAATGTCCATTACTTTCATTACCTGCCTGATCGCTGCCTTGAGTATTTCTGGCATGCCCCCATTCAACGGTTTTGTTTCCAAATGGATGGTTTATCAAGGCGTAATCCAAATGGGAACTGCTCGAACAAGCGGAGCAGCCCAACTATGGCCCGTCTGGCTCACTTGCGCTATCTTCGGAAGTGTGCTCACTCTGGCTTCATTTGTAAAACTCATACATTCGGTATTCCTTTCCCGCCTGCCGGAAGAGCTAAAAGACGTGAAAGAAGTTTCGCCTTTGCAGACTTTTCCAATGGTTGTACTTGCTTCGCTGTGTGTGTTTTTCGGGATCTTTTATCACGTACCGCTCAAGCTGTTTATTTATCCTGCCTTGAATATAGAACCAGGCACTGCAATTTTCGGGACGTGGGATTCTGTTCTGGCCACTGGGTTGATAATAATTGGTATTGGTCTCGGCCTGCTCATCTTACTTGTCGGGTTATTGTCAAGAAAAGTCAGGACCGTGCCCACCTGGACTTGCGGCGAAACGCAGACTAATGAGCAAATGACAATACCCGGAACGCATTTCTACAAAACAGTTTCGTCTATGGGTGGCTTAAAGCAGCTTTACACACGGCAAGAAAATGGCCATTTTGACTTGTACAACCAAGCCCAGAAGCTGGGTTTGGCCTTGATAAAACGTCTGCGACGGCTCCATTCCGGGATTCTGCCGACCTATTTGACCTGGGTAATTTTGGGATTATTAGTGATTCTACTTATAGTCTGCGGGATTCAGATTTGGTGGGGTAGCCTGATAGCTACGGCACTGTTTTTGGTCATCCCTTTGCTTTCGATACTTAAAAAAGAGGAAAAAATGAAGAAATTAAAAGTGACATTTGAAATTGAGGGCACACATCTGGCAGATATGTTCTACCTCAACGAAGAGAATTTAGAGAAAAGCATATTGCTGGCTTTTGATGAAAAAAATCCCTCACCTTTATTCGATGATAACCTCAATACAAAGGTGAGAAATCTTGAGATTCAAGACATTGAGTAGAATAGCAGCCCCGGCGGAGAATAACGTCATCAAGGACAACCGCCACATCGGCCCCGGCGGAAAGATTGATAACCAGGCCAACGCCATTTGCGAGAACAACACCGGCTACTAAAACCGTGGTTAGTGGCTCGGTTCACGATTCACAAACCACGAGGTTTGGTTTTGCCTACAATTTTGGTTGTACACTTTGGTATTGCAGATAAAAACCTTTGGCCGTAGCGTTTTTGGACTACGCGCGAGTCCAGGATAACGACGATACCGGTATCGGTCTTGTTGCGGATTAGTCGGCCGAAACCCTGCTTGAACTTGATAATCGCCGACGGTAACTGATAGTCAAAAAAAGGATTGCCGCCCTGCTGTTTTATCTGCTCTAATCTACCGGCAAGCAACGGCTTATCAGGGACAGCAAACGGCAGACGAACAATAATAACATTGCTAAGCGCTGCGCCGGGCACATCAACTCCCTGCCAGAAACTGTCCGTCCCAAACAAGACACTGTTACCCCCGCCCTTAAAGTGCTTCAAAAGCACAGTCCTGTCAAGACCTGCCCCCTGCTGCAGCAGCTCAATATCGTTTTCCGCCAGCCAGTCAGAAAGGTTTTCAGCGATTTTCTCCAGCATCGCGTAGCTGGTAAAAAGCACAAACGCCTTGCCTCCGGTCTTGAGTATGTATTTTTTCACCTTCTCGGCCGCAGCTTCAATAAAAGCCGATTCGTTCGGGTTCGGCAGGTCCTTTTCGATATAGACCGTAACCTGTTTCTCATAATCGAACGGCGAGCCGAGGCGCAGAGCACCAAAATCATCCAGACCGATTCGGCCGGCAAAGAAATTAAAGCCGCTCCTCTCTGTCCCCGAGCCGCTGCTCAAAGTTGCGCTTGTCAGTATCACCGATTCATATTTATCGAACAAACACCTTTTCACATCCGGCCCGACATTCACCGCCGCACTTCTCAGGCGAACGGTTGCCCTTCTGCCCCCGTCAACCTCAACCCAGTAAACATAATCCGCCTGCTTCTGTGTCAAAAACCAATTCAAATCCTGCGCCAGCGACGCGCATCGGTCGATGAACCGCCCAATCTCAAATTTTTCATCAACGTCTTTTGTCTGCTTTGCCAGCTTAGCCAGTTCCAATCGCAAACTTTTTAGATGACCTCCGATTCTGTCGTCAACAAAATTCATATAACATCTGCCATTGGTCTCGTCCCTCGTTCTTTCATACCAGTCCCGAATCCGCTTAAAGAAGACCCTCGCTTCTCCGGTTATTCGGCCGACCATATCAATAGCTTTATCTGCCTTCGCGGCCGACCCCATATAAACCAGAAGTCCTTTATGCGTCCTCGGATTGTAAAGGCCGTCGAGCAAAAACTTGACTCTGTGATTGCTGATATTTATTCCGAAATGGTCTTCAGCCACGTGTTCGATATTCTGTGCCTCATCGATTATCACATAGCGATAATCCGGCAGTACCGACGCCCCCTGTTCTTTAAGAGCAAGGTCGCTAAACATCAGGGCGTGATTTGCTACAATAATATCGGCGCTCTCCAGTCGCCGCCTGGCCCGCTGGTAGAAGCAGTCGCGAAAATGTAGGCATTTTCTACCCCGACAATTGCCGTGCTCACTGTTGACCGCGTCCCAGACATTACTCTTTGGCACAAATGGAATATCACTCAGTGAGCCGTCTTTTGTTTGATTGGCCCAGTTACTTATCGTAGCGAGTTGCGAGCCGGACTCATCGAACAGTAATCTTTGCCTGCGCAGCGCAAATTCAAGCCGGCGTTTGCACAGGTAATTACCTCTGCCCTTTGCCAGCACCCAATCAATTGATAATTGATTATTGATTATTGATTTCTCTGCGCTCTCGGCGGTCTCTGCGGTTAATCTTTTTACCAGAAACGGAATGTCCTTGCTTGTTAGCTGCTCCTGCAGCGTAATGGTAAAAGTGCTGATTAAGACTTTGCCTGCCCCGTTAGAATTCTTCGCTTTTTGTCTCCTGTTGCCCTTTGTAGAATCTCTAACGGGGCCTGCCTTTCGACAGACCAAATCTATCGCCGGGACAAGGTATGCAAAGCTCTTACCGACACCCGTGCCGGCCTCGACGACCAGATGCCGACCGTCCACAAACGCCTTTTGGACCGCGCAGGCCATTTGCACTTGTTCGGGACGTTTCTCAAAGCCGGCAAATGATTGCGAAATAAGCCCGCCCGGAGCAAAAACCTCTTCTATTTCTAAACCTGTATTTTGCTTTATCATAGCAAAACATATTACCCATTATTCACCACTTATAGCAAGCATCAAGTATCGAGCATCCAGTATCGAGAATCGAACATCGAGCATCGAGCATCGAGTATCGAGCATCGAGAATCGAGTATCGAGCATCGAGCATCGAGAATCTTCAATAATCTCCATTTTTCTTTGAACCATAGCCCAAACTTGTTATAATAATTCTACATTCGTCTTTTCCACTCTTTTCGAAGGAGAAACAAAATGAAAAGACAACATATCCTTTTACCGGCTGTCGTAATCTCACTTTTACTCCTTCAGCTAACCTTTGCCGCATTGCCCCGGTACGAAGTCATCGACCTCGGCACTCTCGGCGGTGGATATGGCTATGCAGGCGCCATTGACAATGCTGCAGCGCTGGCGGGCGACTCTTGTATTATCGATTCGGTCAACGCCGACGAGATTCAAGTACCTAACGCATTCTGGAGTGCCAGCGAACTCGGCTGGCTTTACACACCCGGCTTTAGCTACATCCTGACTGGCGTCCTAACCAATTTAGGCAATAGCCATATCGATGGTACTTCTCCTTTAGTCACCCTCGAAGTCTACGATGGCCTTCCTGTTGAGGACGCCAATCTGCTGCGCTCGGCCCAATTCCACCCGGCAGACCGCTCATGGGCTGGAGGTCACTTCGACCCATTGGTCCTGACCGCTGGTGAACACTACTTCATCGGCTTTCGTAATGTAAAAGACCTCTGGGCCAGTCATTCCTATGACGGTGTACCGCTGCCTATTTACTATGGATATGATAACGATGGAACATATCCTTTCACCGAGAACGGCGACGTTGAGTATGCAATGCTCAAGTTTCAAGGTACCCACATACACCCCCTCCGTGTGCCTGCTGATTACCCAACGATTCAAGATGCTATTGATGCCGCCGTCGATGGCGATACAATCGTGGTCAGCCCCGGCACATATACTGGCGACGGCAACCGTGATATCGACTTCGTCGGCAAAGCCATCACCGTCCGCAGCCAAAACGGCCCAGAGAACTGTATTATCGATTGCCAAGCCAGCAAAGCCGACCCACACCGTGGTTTTCGTTTTTCCAGTTATGAAACGCCGGAATCTATAGTCGATGGCTTTATGATTGTCAATGGATACGCCCCCATTGAGAGCGTTCGGGGGTATAATTATGAAGTCGGAGGCGCGATTTTTTGCTATTGGAGCAGCCCAACAATACGTAACTGTATAATAAGCAACAATGACGCCGACTACTGGGGGGGCGGCGGGATTTATTGTACGTATGGTAGTCTGATCATCAGCAACACGATTTTTGAGGACAATGGTGGACATCATGGCGGGGGGATTCTTTGCGATTATTCCGACATACTGATTGATGGCTGTATTTTCAATGGCAATCGTGCTTACAGCGGCGGAGGTATCTATATTAGATATAATTGCAGTGCCACAATCGTTAACAGTGAAATAACTGGAAACAATAGAACAGGAATTAACTGTTATGAAAGTAAACTCACGTTCGACCGATGTGTCATTGCGAACAATTGTGGAGGGGGCGGCGTGTGGGCGAGCAAGAGTGACGTGAACTTTATGAACTGTCTCATCGCCGAGAACTATTCAACATACTACGGAGGTGGAATACAATTTGTCGGGGACTGGAGAGAAGAACATACTTTAACAATGACTAATTGCACGGTCGTTGGCAATGGATCAGGTCAAAAAGGCGGAGGAGTGCTTGCGACCAAATACGTTGATGTAATCATCTCGAATTCGATTCTGTGGAACAATACCTCAGGCGAAGGTGAACAGATATCTCTTTATGCTACTATCCACGTTAACGGAGCTTCTACGGCGGAAATTTATTATAGCGTTCTTGGGGGAGGTATCGAAGGAATCTATTATCCACATTATGATAGAGGCTATGAGGTAATAGCAGAAAACTCCATCGATGCCGACCCGCGCTTTGTGGACCCTGACGGAGATGATAACATCTTCGGAACAGAAGATGACAACCTGCGTTTGCTCCCCGATTCACCTTGCATAAACGCCGGCGACCCGAATTACATAGCTGAGCCTAACGAAACAGACCTCGACGGCAGGCCGCGCATAATCGGCGGCCGAATCGATATGGGTGCGTACGAGTACAGACCTCCAGTACCGGCCGAGGTCAGGATTGTCCCCCGTACTATAAATCTGGCCAGCAAAGGCAGATGGATTACCTCCTATATCTGGCTGCCGGAAGATTACAATGTTGCTGACATCGACCCGAACAGCGTTCTTCTTGAGGACGAAATTCAAGCTGAGTTGCTCCGGGTCGATGAAGAGCAGCAAGTTGCGATAGCCAAGTTCAACCGCGAAGAGTTGCGAGATATTCTTAACGTTGGCCAGGCCGAGCTGACAATCACCGGCCAATTGACGGACGGAACCGCCTTTGAAGGGACCGATACGATTAGGGTAATAAATAAGGGTAGCAAAAAGTAACCCGGACTACTTAATCTCGCCTTGAATTCCCGCCCCTGCGCTGTCAATAGCTTTTTTAAGCGCAGCGACCGCTCGCCCCCACCGCTTTGCTTCGCGTTGCGAAGCAGTGGGGGGCAGCTTTTCGTAAGCCGCGTCGATCGCTTCTTTAGCCCGTTGAAGCCGGCCCATCTGGTAATAAACATAGGCCAACAAAAACTGCAGCTCGGGCGCATCGCTTCTTTCCAGCCATTGCTCAACATCAACTATCCTGCTTTCGAGCTTGTCCCTGTCGCCTACCATAGCCACAAGGTCTATCTTAAACCGTGCGTATTCAGGGAAAATCTCCAATGCTCTGGAAAGAAACAGGGCACTGCTCATATATTCGCCGGCGGCAAATAACGCATGGCTCCTGCCGGCATAGCAGAGCGGGTCGTTCGGCTTGTAAATCGACGCCAGAGTGTAAGAGTCCGCAGCCCGATAGTACCTGCCCTGTTTTAGATACATCTCAGCAGCCCTGAGATGCTGATTGAACTTATCGGTCGAGAAAGAGGCAAAAGTCTCGTGTGGACCCAGAATCGCTTTAGCTCCGGCAGAAACATCAACGTCAGTTCCCAAAATATTTCGTATTTCGTCGTCCGTCGTCCATCGTCTGTCTTCTGTCCTCCGTATTCTGTCCTCTGTCGTCTGTCTTCTGTCTTCTGTCCTCTGTCTCTGCGCAGCTTCTTCGGCCTGTTCCACAGCACGTCTGTCACGGGCGGATTCGAGAGTTTTCTGAAAGTTATCAATCTGCCGCTTCATCTGCTCATAAACATCAGGCTGGGCTCCCTCTTCGCCGACCTGCCCCGTTAGAAATCTTGCCTTTTTGTACTCTGTTGTCCCTTGTGGAATTTCTAACGGGGGTTGTTCTTTTGGCTTCTGTAGTTTAAGCGGCTGCAACACATCTGTGCTCCGCTCAAGCTTAGTAAACGGCCGCAAAGAGTCATCCCGGCTAATCAGGCTCTGCTTCAACTGTGGCGCCCTGTGTCTTAGCTGCTTCAGGTCCTGTCGCAATCGTTCCATCTGCGCCAGGTTTTGCTCATCCGCTATCCTTTTGGCTTGTGCGTATGTGGCGACTCCGTCTAAAACCAGTTGCTCCAGCTCCTGTGGACTAAACCGCATCGGCCGGTATTTGATACCCGATACCGCAGTGTCCCGGCCGGACAAAGCCTGCTGTCTTCCCAACCTAATCGCCGACCCGGCTCCCGCAAATCGGTACGCAGAACGACCACCAATCCTTGTAGTTGCCGGCCTGAAGACACCGGGGCGGCCGGGCCTTGTAGTTGTTACTGTCGCCGATGGTGAATAATACGGTGTGTATCTGCCGGAAAACGTGCCGAAATCTCCCGAACTTGCTGAACGCCTCAAAAAAGAATCAAGCGACGACGAACCAACCCCCGCTCCGAAACTCGAAGTCGCCCGATATGGCACAACACCGCGAAAGTGCCTGCCGCCGGCAACATTGCCGGTAATTATGAGGTTACCGCTTCTATCAATCGGGTTAGGACTGCGAACCAGGCCGCTGCCGACACTGCTCGGCGGAACCCGCCCTGAACCAACGGGACTGTCAATCATAGGATTCCTAATCGCCCAGCCGGTCCCCGAAAAGAAGGTAAAAAATACCACTGCCGCGATAAATAACAATCGAGCTTTCATAATATTAAACACTTCATACTCCCACAGGTATGTTCATAACTAAACATATTCTTAGACAGTCTTATATTTCGGCTTTTCAGCCCAATTCAGTTTAGTGGCCAAAGTATCCCATCGAGTTCGAAGCGGATTATTCACAATCAGAAAATCGCTGTTTTCCCTCTCGACTCTTACGACATCATCAATCGACAGACTGCACGAAACCTGACCGTCGATCGAAACGGTCGTTCCTTTATTGACGCGTACGCCAACGACCTCCACCCTACTATCGGCATTGATAACGATTGGCCGAAAGCTCAGCGAATGAGGACAAATCGGCGTAATAACCATTGCCTCCATCTTAGGCGACAGTATCGGGCCCCCTGCCGATAAGTTATAAGCGGTTGAGCCGGTCGGAGTGGAAATTACAAGGCCGTCGCTTACACAGCCGGCGATGGGCTGGCCATCCACCGACATTTTCAGCTCAATCGTTCTAAATGGCGGCCCGGCGGTGATAAAAACATCGTTGATAGCAGCCGAGCGGAATTTTTCCTGGCCGCCACGGAAAACTCTACAGCTCAGCATCATCCGTTTCTCTATCGGTGCCGTGCCTTTCGTTAAACAAGGGAAAAATTCCTTAAGTTCGCCGACGCTGAATTCCGCCAAGAACCCGAGCTTGCCGAGGTTAACACCTACCACCGGGACACCGCTCTGACTCAAATTCCTTGCCGCCGAGATAATGCTCCCATCGCCGCCGAAAACAATCGCAAAATCGCATTTTTTCAAAATTTCGGCTGTACAATTCTCAATACGGTAGCTTTCTACTATCTCGGCCTTGCCCCGGGCAAAGTCGGTAAATTCCTTAATTGCCTCAGCGACGTGTCCCTTTTTCGGGTCGCCGAAAATCACCAATCTGGGCAAACTGCTTTTCGCCATCTTATCGCCTCAAACAATTAAATTCTCAGTCCTAATGTATCAATTATCGACCATACCGCACCAACAATCAACTAAAATCTACCCCTCGGCACTGCCAGGGGTTCTTTAAGACTGCAAGGGGTTATATGTTCTTGAACAACAGTTATATAATTCTGGTTTAAAAATAAAAATATCTCAATGCGATATTTGTTCTTCTATCGTATGTATTATTTCTTCATAACAATCTGCTATTTCCATTTCCGTCCTCCGTATCTGTTAGCCCCCTGCGTATTTAATTGAGCATTTGCCTCCGCTCTCCATGATGGCTCTTCTGAGGGAAACTCAAGACCAAAGACTAATAACAAGGAAGAAGGGTGTGTTTGTTAACTTAGGTATCGATTAATACAATAAAAAAAACAAAACAAGAGATGAAAATCACATACATGGTCAAAAAGCAACTCTTCCTATCTTTCATAAAATTCATGCCAAGGCATAATCTCACTTTCCAAAGGTGGCTCTCTTTTTTTTGCACCAGGACTTAAGGGAATTTCAAATAAATATACAGCCGTTCCTTGACAACCTGCTACAGAAGTAGCAGTTACAATAACTACAATACCTACGACAGTAGCCCTCGTTATAGATTTAGCATGGTCACCTATATAATTTCGCATTGCCCTATATATATTTAGTAGGCTGCATTTCATCGTCTTTTTATCACACACCTGACCTTACCATAAACCCGCGGACTCTTTCAGGCATTGTAGTAATTGGTCGAATCGGTATTGCTCTTCCTCGTTCGTATCGTTTAAGACCTTCAGCAGAACACACATAATCTAACAACACTATCTCTTGCCTTAGAAATTTGGTATCCCTTTTCAAAATTTCTATAACTTCTCCGCAATGTATTCTCTAAAGTAGCAACTTAAAAAATATTAAATGCCTAAATCTGGATTTTTGCCTTGTTACAAGCTGTTGTCTTTCACTCTTCATTCCATCGAATCTCCTTAAACCACTTTTTGTTTCGCATGCTCTTAAGAAAATCCTCTTTATTAACTACATCCTTCGGGGGTAGTATTGCCAGCCCTTCTCCAACTTTTAACCACCGTTTACATTCACTTTCATCACCTAATGCCGCACTTATGCAGGCTAGACGATAGGCTGACCAACCTGTTTTTATCGATTCAGCTAACAGACACTTCTTTTTAGCTTCCTCCAACATAGCTCCACGATTCTTTCCTTTTTCATTCACAGCACAATACAAGAGTACGTTGGCCCAACGCTCCAATGTTATATAGTCATCGGGGTCAAGCGCAACCGCCATTTCATATTTTTCACAAGCTTGGGCAAGCAATCTTTCGGTTGCCTTTACTTTCTTACCCCACACTCTGAGTCTTTTCCCCGCAGCTTTGAGATCGAATGCATTACCCCACTTCCGAAAAGATTCACTCCTAGGCTCCCGATTTACCGCCATCTCCAATTTTTCGCAAGCTTTCTCAGTGAGCGCATCAGCCTCCTCAGTCTTATTTTCTTGTTTTTTTTCGTGTGCCAGATGCAGAAGCGCATCACCCCAATTATCAAGAGCCTCAGGCTTATGCGGATCGACAGCAAACGCTCTCAAGAATTTATTACATGCTTGTGCAATTAGCTCTTCTGCTTCTTCACCCTTTTTGCTAATGGCCTGGCACTTAAGTGCATTACCCCAATTAGCTAACGCGTAGTAATCATTAGGCTTAAGGAACAATGCTTTTTCATATTTTTCACAAGCCTTTTCATACAAGTTATCTGCTTTCACTCCATCTTCTCCTAATGCATGTGCAAACAGTACATTTCCCCAAAGATATAAAGCCGATTCGCCGTCGGGCTTAACATGTGTCGCTTGTTCAAATTTTTGGTAAGATTTTCCAAACAGTTCATCTCTTTCATTATCCTTTTTCCTTAGCGCTTGCTCGGAAAGAGCTACTCCCCACTCGCATAACACCTCATAGAAACCGGGATTGATGTTTAGGGCCCTCATGAACTTTTCATAGGATTCATCAAATAGATCATCCGCTTTGTCTTCACTCTCTTCCTTTGCCTGTTTTGAAAGGTAACTTCCCCACACGGCTAAGGCTTTACTGTTATTTGGGTCTATATTTAATACCCTCTCAAATTTTTCATAAGCTTCGACGAAATATTTATTGACTTCTTCCACCCTCTTTGTTTTAGCAAGAAGTGCGAGCGTAAGTCCCCAGTTGTGCAGGGCTCTATAATCATTAGGGTCAATTTCAACGATCTCTTCCCAGTGCTGTAGCGAAAGCTCATAATCCCCTTCATCCAAAGCTCGTGAACCCTTTCTCCACAAGTCGATGATTCTGCGCTCCTCATCTTCCCGTTTAACTATGCCTGTTATAACATCGTCGCCTTTTTTCTTTATCTCCTTAAAGATTAGCACTGCTTCTTTATTTATTTCTTCTTTTATTTCTTCGCGCATCACTAGTACTTCGTTTTTTATTTTTTCAAATTCTTCATTAATCAGAGCAAACTGTTCTTCCGCTTTTTGATTCCACGTTGCAGCCTCTCTAGCGGCATGTTTAGCGTCGTCTACAGCACGATTGTATTCTTTTTCGCTTCTGAAAACCACATAGGCAAACGATGCGATAAACACCGCACATAAAATAGTAATAGCCCACTTTAGGTCGCTTGCAGATTTCTTATAAGCTTCGATTGCAATTTCAAGAACCTCAATCTTAATATTCTCATCTTTCTCAATCATTTCATCGTTATTTTTTTTCTTCTCTGCCATTTCCTTTTACACCTCCCGATTTATAGGTTAATCTCGCTTTATGTCGCGACCAACTCAACCCCGGATGCCCTTATTACACTATACCCACAAACACGGTGTCGGTCAAACATAATCCCCGCAAAAGTCCCAGCCGAAAAAACCCGAATCCAACGCCAGATAAACACCACCGACAAACAAATCGACAAACTCACCGACCAACTCTACGCCCTAACCGAAGAAGAAATCGCCATTGTGGAAGAACATAGTAAATCAAATTGACGAAACAATCACCATCCACGACGGCTGGCCAATAAAATTAGAAACCTATCGCGCAGCGATTCCACAATTTTGATTTTTCCATTTTAATCTTTAATTTTCCCCCCTCCCCCACAATTCTCTTCAAAAACAATTTCTGTCTTCCGCCGCCTGTTATTTACGTGCCTAAGGCACCGCTATTTATGTGCTTATAAAGCACTTTTTAGTTGACTTTTGTTTGAAATTTGGTATAATACTAATCGCCATAGAAATGGCAGGCATTTAGCGGAGAACCGCACGTTTTCGTATCAGCAGATACACGCCAAAAATCATCGTTCGTAAATAGTCTTGGAGCGAAACGGAAAACCCTTAGGGGAATTACCAATCATGAGCATCGAGAATCCAACTTTAGTTCACTTTAGGC
>JAUWBI010000006.1 GCA_030601745.1 Phycisphaerae bacterium | reverse complement strand
GCCTAAAGTGAACTAAAGTTGGATTCTCGATGCTCATGATTGGTAATTCCCCTAAGGGTTTTCCGTTTCGCTCCAAGACTATTTACGAACGATGATTTTTGGCGTGTATCTGCTGATACGAAAACGTGCGGTTCTCCGCTATATCTGGCGCCCCCCACAGGGAAAGGGGCAAGCTATGGGCGGTTTATCGTTTGCCTGCTGGCAAACATGGGGGTATTTTAACAGAAATTCAAAGAAAAGTCAAGAAAAAAACGGCCAAAAAATTGGCCACAGGGGATTAGTTAATTAGCGGATTAGTGGATTGGTTAATTGGTGCTGGTTACAGGTTGCGAGTTACGAGTTACGAGTTGTGGGGTGCGGGCGGAGGCCGCGTGGTTGGTGGGGGAGCCTTCGATACTTCGACAAGCTCAGTGTAAACAAGCTCAGGACAAGTTTTTTGTTTTCAGTTTGACAATTGCAACAATACTATATAAGTATATGCATATATACTTATGGACTGCTTTAAGAATCGTGGTTTTTGAAAGAGGGATTTGTGGTGGAGATTTTTTTAGACAGGATTGACACGGTTATTTTAGATACAGATTGACACGGATTCACACGGATTTCAGGATAAGAATTAGCCACAAAGACACGAAGACATAAAGAAAAAATTAGACGCAGATTAACGCAGATTGACGCTGATTTGTTTTTAGCCGGCTTGGTGTCCTTGGCAAACTCTGCTCTGAAAGCGAGCTTTCGCCGCAGAGACTTGCTGTCGTCCACAAGGCCATCGAAATGGCCTTTTTCAGAAGCCGGCGAAAACGGTGTTTTATTAGCCGCGGATTAGCCCCGTTAGAAAATACGACATAGAAAGATTTCTAACGGGGTAAACACGGATTTAACGGATAAGAACCATAATAATTCTGTCTTTCTTAGCAAAGTCGAACGGGTCTATCACAAAAAAGCACTTTTTTGGGCATCTCTTTTCATATTGAAATCCGAACTATATCCCCTATAATCTCCCTAAAGTGTGCGGATTTCCTTGTGTTGACGGGAATTGTGGTTTTAGGTGGTGTGTGGTTTGAGAGAACGGTATAGGGAGAAAAACTGGGATGAGTAAAAAGGTTACTGCAACAATTCTTTTTGTTGACATAATGGACTCAATGGAGATTGCGAACTATTGGGATACAAAAAAATACAGTGATTTTATAAATGAGTTTCAACGTCTGATGCAGCATGGTATTTGTATATGGAGAAGAGGAATAAAGCAGATCAAATTTTCAGGAGATGAACTTGTAGTGTTTTATTGCTCAAAAGATATTAAAGAAGACATTGTGAACGCAATTTGCCTTGCGAATACATTGAAGATTATGTGGTATGTGAGCAAACCTAATTTTAGGAGAGTTAAGGAGGGCAAAAAGATATTGGATTTAGGAGTTGGGATAAATACAGGAGATGTGACCCACGAGTATAGACCGGTTGTTAAAGAATTTAAACAATTTGTTCCGAGAAGAAAAACTTTTGAAGGATTGCCGATTAGTTTAGCAAAGAGAATTGAAGGTTTTTCCCGAGAGGGAAAGTACTCAAGGATTACAATCGGCCATCGAACAATGGCTGAGTTGAACGAATTACATCACCTCTACGAATTCGAATCTATGGGGATGCAGCGATTAAAGGGGATGTCGCAAGAAATACCGGTTTTTGAATTGAAGAGTTGTTACACCTCTGAGGCGGAGATTTTTGGAGAAACCAGGGAATTTGACTGGGAGATTAAGCAATTGGAACGCATTAAAGTTTTTGACCCAGCAAATATGTGGCTGATTATGATGTTAATAGATTTTTATAGACATAAAAACAACCATAAAAAAGTTGAGAAACTTTGTAGAGAAGCTATTGCAATTGATAATACCGTTAGGAATATACACCATGAATTAGGAGTGTCGTTGCATGAGCAGAAAAAGTACGAGGAAGCGCTGAAGCACTTTGACACCGCTGTAAACTTGAGATGGGACAGTTGGTACTCTTATATAGGAAAGTCTGTTTGCTTTCTTGATTTAGAGTCCTGGGATAAATGCATAGAAACTTGTAAATATGCAATTAGTAATGTCCCTACTTGGCTTAAAGGACTTTTCTGTGGCGAACTTTATTACTATATGGCAGCTGCATATGCGTGGAAAGGGGATGTGAAAAAGGCGATAGCAAATCTGAAGAGGGCGGTTAGCATCGGAGGAGCCGAAATCCTAAGGCGGCTAAGAAAAGACGAAGGTGAGAATTTCTGTAATCTTTACGATAATCCTGAGTTCAAACGATTACGAGCCGGAAAGTATAAGAAGGAGCGTAAGAGGCACGTTAGGAAATAACAGTTTAGAATAGCGAGCGGGTTATTCGAGATGCCGGATAGGGATGTTAGGACAATACGGGATTTGATTTATTATCAATACGCCAAGATTATTGCGCGGAGGGCATTTTCTGTATCTGATGGGAAAGAAGCAAAGAAGCAGCATTATGGGTTTGTGAAAGACACGTTTCGGGATTTGAAAAGCGGGGTCAAGTCGTGGTCGGAGATAACACGAGAGGACAGGCAATTCGTTGAAGCGGAGAAGCGGTGCGTATATTGCGGTGCGGAAAATGATTTGCACTGGGAACATATCGTGCCGAGGTCACTGAGAGTGAAGCCTGAGTGCGAGACGTGCGAAACCATACAGGGGATACATAACCAGATATGGGCGTGCGGCAGGTGTAACTCGATGAAGTCGGCAAAAGGACTGTACCAATTCTTCAAAGGCAAATTTCCGGCGGAACGGAAGTTCTATGACCTGATTCCGCCATTGTTAGAGAAGAAATATCTTAAGACGATTTACAACTGCCATTTGTGTGCGGGAACATTAGTCGGCGGCGATATAGATGGCGATGGGGAACTGACGGTATTAGATATCGACCACATCGTCGCATAGAGATTGCCGCGGTGGGGGAAATGATGTAAGCGAACCTCGCCCTGATGGGATAACATACGGCGCATCCCACAGGGCAAGCGTGGGCAACCCCGGCCAGAGGCCGGGGCTAAATCAACGGCAACCCCCAGCAGTGCTGGGGGCTAAACGGGAAGGAACCGGCTGGAGGCCGGGGAAGAACAAAGAATTCCTCGCTCAGGCACCCCCGGCCAGAGGACGGGGCTAAATACAAACGCCCAAAAGACGGACGTTGAGTGGGAAACCCCGGCCAGAGACCCCCTGCCTGAGACTTGCAGGGGCAGGCGGGGCTAAATCAACGGCGTAAACATAACCCGCAGAGCGGGCGTGGGGGGTAAAGATTTTTTACCACTTAAGATGGCAGGAGTAATGTCGGTAGAACAGGCCGATTGAACGCATAGCGATTATGGCGATTATCTGGACGGCGAGATTTAACGTTAGCCGGCCTGCAGTTATTGCGAGCGGTATTTCGCTTTCATATTGGGCAGTTTGCATCTCAAGGACGCCAAAAGCAATAAGCATGACCACTACTACAATGTAGGGCGCAGGCGCTCTAAAAATGGGGATAAGAAAATAATCGGGCCTTAACAGAGTGAGGTCCTTGCCTACCGCGACAGTTAATATGGCCATCGGAAACAGAAACAGACTAAAGATGAACAAGAGCTGCAAAAGGAGGCGTAAACCAAGTTCGGCCTGCCACATATTTTCGGTTGTTATGCCTTTGTTCCGCAGTAGTGCTAATGCAATGATGAAGGGGAGCTGGACAACGGCCATAGTAAAAAAGAAGATGAGAAACGGCTTAATAACGTACCATAAGAAAGTAACACCCGTTCCGAGGTAAATTTCCGGTAATTTATCTATCTCAAAGGCCGATTCGTAAATGATGTTGAAGTAAAATCCGAGCAGCCAGCCCCAGACAATAAGAAATGTTAAGTAATCACAGCAACATATCGCGGGAGCGAGAAAGAATTTGAAACACACTACGGCAATGACAAAGACCAGTGAAGTTGCATTTTCCGGGCTGATGAATATTTTCCAACTGTCGAGAAATACGGCGTGGTAAAAGCCGGGGAGGGGCTGGGCTTTTTCGATTTGAGGTTTGGTTTCAGGTTCGATTTTTTTGGGTGTTTCATTGTCTCTGGAGGGGATTATGAAGATTTGTCCGCAGGTCAGGCACCGGGCGCGTTTTCCGGAGTGTTTGCCGGCAAAGGCAATGAGGGCATCGCAGTTTGGGCAGTTGAACCGGATTGTCATATTCTCGTATTGCGTATATCGTATATCGTATTGCGTATCTCAAATATCGTATCTCGTATCTCGTGCGGAGGCCAGATCCTTCGACTCCGCTGCGCTTCGCTCAGAATGACAAGCGAACCCTCTTAAACCTGTTTCATAGCGTCTATGAAGGAGCTGAGATTGTTGGCCCATTTTTTGGCTTCGAGCAGGTCGACCTTGTCGGCTTTTACGAGCTTTGCCAGATGACTTTCCATCGTTATCATTTTTTCATCGGGCCTGTTTTTGGTTTTTGTTTGGAGCTGGGAATACATTTGCTCTATTTTTCCGGTTCGTATCAGGTTGGCACAGGCGTAGTTATTGTTGAGTATTTCTATTGCCGCTATCCTGCCTGTTCCGTCTTTTTTGGGGACGAGCTTCTGTGCGATGATGTAGGCGAGTCCGAGGGAGAGCTGATTTTGTACTTCGTGCTGCCTGCCGGACGGGAAATAGTCGAGGATGCGTGTTATCGTGCCGGTGGCATCCCTTGTGTGGAGTGTGGAGAAGACCAGATGGCCTGTCTCGGCGGCCATAAGTGTCATAGCAATCGTCTCGGGGTCTCGCATTTCGCCGACAAATACTATGTCAGGGTCCTCGCGGAGCAGTGCCCTTAATCCTTCGATAAAGGAGCCGACGTCTCTTCCGACTTCCCGTTGGGAAATAAGAGAGTATTTCTGCTGGAAGATGTACTCTATGGGGTCTTCGAGTGTTATAATTCGGCAGGCAGTTTTCTCGCTGATACGGTCGATTAGCGAGGCAATGGTTGTGGATTTGCCTGCACCGGTGATGCCGGTTAGAAGTACAAGGCCCTGTTTGCGTTCGATGATGTCCTCCCAGACGTTGTTGGGAAAGCCGATTTGCTCAATTTTCGGGATGTCCAGTGACAATGCCCGGATGGCGGCGCAGATGCCGTCGTTTTCCTTAAAGACGTTTATTCGAAACTGCAGTGAGCCAAGTCTGTAAGAGCAGTCCACGCTGTAGGCGCCCTGGAATTTGCTTAAGTTTTTGTCGCTTAAGAGCGGGTAGATAAGCTGCTTTGCTATCTCCTGGGTTACTGTGAGGCCTTTGAGTTTTACGAGGTCGCCGTCGATGCGATAAGCAGGGGGTGCGCCGACTTTGATGTGCAAATCGGAGACTCGCATCGCGCCCTTTTCCTCGAAGTAGGCCAACATATCAAGGATGCTTAATTTCCCAAGATTTTCAGTTGAATATACTTTTGCTGAAGCGTGGTATTTTTCAGTCATATTTGGCTCCACTGGAATCAAGATGAAAATGTGATTTAGCTCTTCAATATCGGCCTTTACTATAATAGTATAGCAGCAGAGCCGCCAAAAAGCAAGAGTCGAATATCGCATCTCGTGAACGTGGGGCGTGCTCCGGGAGCGGAAAATAAGTAAACCCCGTTAGATATGAAATTATCTCACGGGGTAAATGTGGTTTCCGAGCGAAAACCTCCCTGTTTTCGCAGACGTCGGGAACTTTCGCCTCCTGCTCCAGTTTTTGCTGGCTTTACTGAGACAAGCGGCTATAATTTGTGGCAAATGCCCCCGCTGCTTCGTTTTTGCGAAGCAAAACGGCGGGGGCTGGATTTTGCAGAATAACGGAATATAAATATGCGGACAAAAAAACTGTTTGTTTCGGTTATTTTAATTTTGGTGCTGACAGTGCCAATAAAATTGGGGGTGGCTATTGAGGGCAGGGTTGCCAGTGAGAGGGCCCGCCCCGTTAGAAGTAAGTCGCCATTGGTGACTGCCACACTTTCGGCGCGGCTTTCTAACGGGGCCCGCGCTTTTGTCGGTCAGGATTTGCACTTAGCAGGCGTTGAGCTTTTGAGCTATCAGTTAAGTACCGGCGAGCATATTCTTGTTTTGCGGGACGGATTTTCGATGTCTATCGGGGCCAACCAATTTTCCAGCGATAGTGCGGTAGTATGGCTGAGCAGCGAGAGAACTGAATTTCGCGGTCGCGTTCGTGTTGACGTGAACGTTCGGGCGTATCTGGAGGGCAATGTGTCGGTTAAAAAAGCCAGAGGCGCCAAGACCACGGATTTGAGCGAGACGGTGATTGAAAAGGCCGAGTCGATGGTTGTTCGGTTTGGTGTGAGCGGAGAGGTTTTTGTAACGGCTGGCAAAAGGGAATTGGGTGACCCACGCGGATTAGAGCTTTACGCCAGGGCGCTTGCTGCAGTTGTACCTGTTGAGCCGAAGCTGGAGTTGAGGCCTGAGGCAAAGGTGCCTGAATTGCCGGCAGAGAAGATACCCGCGGAAAGACCGCCTGAAGAGGTGATTACAGTCAAGGCGGTTGAAGTAGTTCCTGAGCCGGAAGAGAAGAAGCCGCGTTTCAGGTATCCGGTGAATATATCGCCTGCGGGTGAAGCTCCTCTGAAGATGGAATCTGCCAAGGCGGTGGACGGGACGGATATCGCAACGGTGATGCAGAGGTTCTATGTGTGGCAGAAGCAGGATGAGGAGGGTGGTTCGCTGGCATTGCAGGCCGATAAGGCGGTTATATTTTATTCAAGTAGAGGGCTTGTGGCAGGCGAAGACAGAGAGGGTGCGGAAGAGATTTTGGCCAAGGGGGGTGTGAAAGCGATTTATATGTCCGGCGACGTTGTGATGACCGAAGGCCAGCGGACGATTCGGGCTGATGAGATGTATTACGATTTCGAAATGAAAAAGGGGCTTGCGATAAATGCGGTGATGCGGAATTTCGATTCGGCCCGGGGGATACCGATTTATGTTCGGGCGGTGAAGTTGAGGCAATTGGCGGAGAATAGATTTGCCGCTGATGATATCACCTTGACAAGCAGTGAATTTTACCTGCCTCAGATTTCGCTTAATGCCTCGAGTGTGATTATCACCGATACGACCCCTGTTGATGAGCGATTGGGCAGGGTCTCTGATAGTAGTTATGATGCCGAGATGCGTGATGTGCGTTTGAAAATGGGTGATATAACGATTTTCTACTGGCCGTTTCTGCGCAGCAACCTGCAAAGGCCCGATGTTCCGCTCAAGAGCGCCCATATTGGTCATGACAGCACATGGGGGACATCGGTTGAGACGCGATGGTATTTGGCGCGGCTGTTGGGACTGCGTGAGGCGGAAGGGACGGACAGCACTCTTGCGCTGGATTATTATGGCAAACGCGGGGTCGGCACCGGCGTGGAGATTGATTATGAAAGAGAGGATTATTACGGCAGACTTTTAGGTTATATTATACGAGATAGCGGTGAGGACAGACTGGGCAGGTACAGCAGTCGCAGAGACCTTGAGCCGCCCCGTGAGCTTCGCGGTCGGTTCCGCTGGCAGCACAGGCATTTTCTGCCTTACAACTGGCAGCTTACCAGCGGGGTCAGTTACTCATCTGATGAGCGTTTTATAGAGAGTTATTATCGTAACGAATTTAACGTAGGGGAGAGGCAGGAAACATATCTTCATCTAAAGCGTCTGCAGGACAACTGGGCGTTGTCTTTTCTGGGCAAGGGGCGGATAAACGATTTTGCCGACGAGATAGAAGAGCTGCCCAGCGTCGGTTTTCACGTGACGGGCCAGTCACTTTTTAATGACACGTTCACTTTGTACAGCGATACCGAAATTAGCCGGCTGCGACAGAGGATAGGCGACGACCATTCGACAGTAATCAGCGAGGAGCAGTTTTCATTTATGTCGCAGAGAGTTGAGCTTGATATGCCAATCTACTCTGTCCCTTTCAAGATTATTCCGTTTGTGGCCGGGACTTTCGGCTATGACGACCGCAGCGGCTTTAGAAGGTCGCTTGTGGATGGAAGCAATACGGGCAGTTTTGGTGAGGACAAGGTCTGGCTCGGCGAGGTTGGTGTTCGTGTATCAAGTCAACACTGGAAGGTTTATCCTAACGTCAAATCGCGGCTCTGGGATTTGAACCAGCTGCGGCATATCATAAAGCCGCAATTGACGGCTGTTCTTTACGAGGAAAACGACTCTGTTGTTAAGCAACATGATACGCTGAACGTGGGTATTTCTCAGCGGCTGCAGACGAAGAGGGGCCCTGCAGATAAACGGCGGACGGTTGATTGGATGCGGCTGGATACGGACTTTACGTGGGTAAGTGACTCTGAGAGCGCTGATACCAGCGGGCCGGATAGATTTATCTGGAACAGGCCGATTGTGCCGCTGCGTGTGCTTTCGACACCTGAAATCTTTAGCGGCGACCTTGAGGAGAGCGGACTGCGCAGATTTGAGATGTTTGGGCCGAGGCGCAATTACTTCGGCGCCGACTATATCTGGCGTTTGAGCGATACGTCCGCCGTATTGAGTGATATGTATTTTGATATGCAAAGCGGCGTGGTGCAGCAATTTAACGTTGGTTTTTCCCATCTTCGCTGGCCTAATTTGAGTTATTATATAGGCAGCAGATATTTGCGGCGGGTTGAGGTTCTGGACGAAAAAGGTTCGAATGCGTTTACTTTTGCGGCGACTTACGTACTTGACCCGCGATATACGGTTGTATATTCTGCGCAGTATGATTTTGACTACGGAGCAAGTATACGAAGTGATATAACTCTTATAAGGCGTTATCACAGGGTTTATTGTGGTATTACGTACAGTGCGGATGAGTCTCTGGACAGACATTCAATTGTATTTAGTATATGGCCCCAGGGTATTCCGGAACTGGCGATTGGGCCGAGAAGGTATGTGGGGCCGGGCGGTTACGATTGATTATTGATAAGAAGAGAAGAACATAAGGCAAAAGTTACAGCAAGAATCGGCAGATATAGTAAATACGAAATAGAAAATGGTGAATTGACAAAGGAGAGCACTATGGCGTTGGTTAATACCAAAAATATGTTCGAGATGGCCCTGCGAGGCGGCTATGCAGTTGGTGCGTTCAACGTGAATAATATGGAAATCACACAGGGTATAATAGGTGCTGTAGCCGAAGAGAAGGCCCCGCTTATTCTTCAGGTGTCCCGAGGCGCCCGTGCTTATGCGAGTATCAGCTATTTGAAGGCGATTATCAATGTGGTGGTTGAGGAAAATCCTGATATTCCTATCGCCATAAACCTTGACCACGGTGATACCTTTGAGACGTGCAAACAATTTGTTGATGACGGCTTTACTTCGGTAATGATAGATGCTTCAAAACGGCCGTTTGAAGAAAACATTAGAGTTACCAGTGAGGTGGTTGAATATGCACACGCCAGGGGCGTCGTGGTCGAAGCTGAGCTGGGTCAGTTAGGCGGAATTGAAGAAGACGTGGTTGGTGTCGAAGATGTGAGCAAGCACGTGGCCGACCCCGACCAGGTGGTAGAGTTTGTTGAGAAAAGCGGCTGCGATTCTCTGGCGGTTGCTTGCGGGACGAGCCACGGTGCATACAAGTTCAAAACTGAGCCGAAGCTGGCTTTCGATGTGATACAAGAGATAAGTGACAGACTGCCCGGATTTCCGCTGGTTATGCACGGTTCGAGCAGTGTGTTAAAGGAATTCGTCGACCTTATTAACAAATACGGCGGTGATATGCCGAATGCGATGGGTGTGCCGGAAGAGTCTGTCAGTAAGGCGGCAAAGATGGCAATCTGCAAGGTCAATATAGATACGGATTTGCGTCTGGCTCTGACGGCCAAAATCAGGCAGGTTTTTGCCGAAAATCCCGGTGAGTTTGACCCGCGTAAATACCTCGGCCCGGGTAGAGAAGCTATTAAAGATATGGTTAAACATAAGCTGCACGTTTTAGGTTGTGCGGGAAAAGCAGCTGAGTGTATGTAGGCTCGATACTCGATGCTCGATGCTCGATGCTCGATACTCGATACTCGATGCTCGATACTCGATGCTCGATACTCGATGCTCGATACTCGATACTCGATACTCGATACTCGATGCTCGATGCTCGATACTTGATGCTCGATACTTGATGCTCGATGCTCGATACTCGATATTTGATGCTCGTGGCTCGTCTCTCGTTTGGCATACGGGTCACGGGAGATGGTTTACGAACTACAAGATACGAATCAAGAGATGCGAAATATGAGATACCTAATCAGTTTGACGGTAATTGTGTTTTTGTGTGCTGGTTATGGAATTGCGGCCCAGTCAACGGCCGTTGAACCCCTGCCAACAACAAGCAGGGTGCAAGCCAACGTCGTTGAAACGGCTTGTGAGTTAATTTGCCGGGGTCAATTCGACGCTGCCGATGAACTGATAGGTGAGCGTTCATGGCTTGGTCGGTTAGCGAAGATTGTCCAGGAATACAAGGATATAAATCAACGGCGTCAGTCAGCTCGAAAGGCCGCTTACGAAGAACAATTAGCTGAGCTGGAAAAGTTCCGAGCCGAAGCGGATACCAACGATGTAAACGATATTCCTGCGGTGTTTTCGGTTATTTCCAGGGCGTGCGAGTTTGCGGATGATGCACAAAGAGAGCAGCTTCTGTCTGAGTCGTTCGTAAAGCAGGTTTTTCAACAAGCGATGGACAGCGCGCTCGAGTTCGAGTCAGAAGGGAAATGGCTCGATGCCTACATAAATTGCTACTATTGGCTGCAGGTAATCGAGCCGGACAATGAGGCGTATTCGGATTATGCCGAGCGGCTTCTGGACAAGGCCAGTATAGTAGCGTCTTTTCAAGACAGCCCCTGTGAGACCCGCGAGGAGCGTTACGAAGGGGTGAAGAAAGAGATGTTTGTTCGGGCGATTAGTGCCTTGAAATCCAATTACGTCAGCATTATTGATTATCGTCAAATGGCGACGAAGGCCATCAGGCGCTGCGAGCTGCTGGGCGAGGTGATGAAATTTCCGATGGACGATTTCGAATTGATGATTGAAGATCGAAAATCTCTATCGGCCTGGTCGGCGGCTCTGTCAGCGGTTCTGGGTGAAGTAGAGCGTTCGCCCAAGGGTGTAAGTAAAGATGAGTTTATGGATGTTTTTGAAAAAGTCCTGGCACTGAACACAACAACCGTCCAATTTCCCCGCCCGGTACTGATTGCGCAGTTTTCAGAAGCTGCATTGTCTGCACTTGACCCTTATACGGTTATGGTTTGGCCCAGGCAGGTGCGGGATTTTGAGAAGATGATGACCAATGAGTTTACGGGTATCGGGATAGAGATTTCGAAACGAAAAGGGCTGTTGACGGTAACGAGTCTTTTGCCTGATACGCCGGCGTACAACTCCGGTCTTGATGCCGGAGATGTGATAGAAGCTGCGGACGGTGTTGAAACGAAGGACATGACCCTTACCTGTGCGGTCCGCAAGATTACCGGTCAGGCGGGCACACAAGTAACATTGACGATAAGACGTTCCGGCGAGGAGGGAACCATGGATATTACTATAACCAGAGCGAAGATAATTGTTCCGACAATTCGCGGCTGGCAAAGGACCGAATCAGGGCGCTGGCTGTATATGATTGATGAGAAGAACAAAATCGGTTATGTCCGCATTACCGGTTTTTCCGCAGAGACGGCTTCGGACTTAGAAAAAGCACTGGCCAGCCTTGAGTCAGAAGGGTTGAAGGGATTGATTCTGGATTTGCGATTCAATTCGGGCGGGTTTTTAGATAGTGCCATTGCGGTGGCCGATAAATTCCTCTCTAAAGAAGAACTGATAGTCATTACTCGTCCGCGGTCGTGGCTGTCGTCGACTTATGCATCGGCACACAAGAAGGGGACGCACCCGAATTATCCGCTTGTTATACTGATTAATTCCAGCTCGGCGAGCGCTTCGGAGATAGTGGCGGGGGCGCTGCAAGACCCGAAACATAACCGGGCAATTTTGGTCGGCGCAAGGACCCACGGCAAAGGCAGCGTGCAGGGGATAACGCACTATCCAGACGGGGGAGCGCAACTGAAATATACGATGGCTTATTATCATTTACCTTCCGACCAAATAGTTAAAAGCCGGGAGGCGATGAAAAAACAAGGCAGAAAGGATTGGGGCATCGGGCCGGATATCGAAATCAAATTGAGGACCGATGAGCTCAGGAAAATGATTGATATCCAGAGGGATAATGACGTGCTGGTTAGGGCCGACCACGACAATAGCGGCGCAGCGCTGAAAAAACATACGGTCGAGGAAACCCTTGCTGCTGACCCGCAGCTGGCAGTTGGCGTTCTGGTTGTTAAGAGCAAATTGATTCAAGCCGGCGCTCTGGTTTCGAATGTAAATTGACTTTCTGCTAAAGGGATGTGCGGATTTGACAAAGGCGGAAGATATAGGAAGAGATTCTTCGCTGCGCTCAGAACGACAGGGCCGATTTGAACGGCAAAGGCAAGAGAAGCTGTCTCGCATTAAGCAATTGGGCATCGACCCTTACGGTGGCAGATATGACGGGGCCGAGCGTGCCTGCGATATCAAGAGCAGATATAAGGATGGCGATGAGGGGCAACGTGCCAGATGTGCCGGCAGGATTGTGCTGCTGAGGGACATCGGGAAACTGATTTTTATTACCCTGCGCGACTGGAGCGGGACGATGCAGGTGGGGTTGAGCAAAAATCTGCTGGGCCCGGAGGCGTCGGGCTGGCCGCTTGCGAAGCTGCTTGAGCTTGGCGATATAATCGGTGCAGCCGGTCAATTGGGTAAGACCAAAACCGGTGAGATTACCGTATGGGCTGATAGTGTTTCGCTTTTGAGCAAATGTTTGTGCCAGCCGCCGGAGAAGTTTCACGGTCTGTCGGATATTGACCTTCGGTATCGGCAGCGGTTTGTGGATTTGTGGGCCAATCCTGAGGTGATGGAGCGGTTTAAGAATCGCAGTTCCATCATCGCTACGATTCGTGAATTTCTGCAGGCCCGGGGCTTTCTGGAAGTTGAGACGCCGATGATGCAACGAAAGGCCGGCGGGGCAGCGGCAAAGCCCTTTGTTACATATCATAAAACGTTGGATTTGGATTTGTTTTTGCGGATTGCGCCGGAGCTGTTTCTAAAAAGACTGCTGGTGGGTGGGATGGAAAAGGTCTTTGAGATAAACCGCAATTTCCGCAACGAAGGCCTGAGCAGACAGCACAATCCGGAATTTACGATGCTGGAATTGTATCAGGCCTACGCCGATTATAATGTGATGATGGAATTGACCGAGGAGATTATCTGTTTGCTGGTGGAAAAATACTGCCACGGCAAGCAGGTCCGGTTCGGTGAGGAGACAATCGATTATACTCGACCGTGGCGTCGGGCGCGATATGCGGAGCTTCTAAAAGAATACAGCGGCTGCGATATTGAAGATATAGAAGCAGTGAGGATGCGAGCGGCCGGCCTTGGGTTGGATGAAGGGGATATGGACGATGTGGTGGTTACCAATGAGGTGTTCGAGGCCACCGTTGAGGACAATCTTGTTGACCCGACGTTTGTGATTGATTATCCGGCGGCGCTGTGTCCGTTGACCAGGCGCAAAAAAGACGAGCCGAAATATGCCGAGCGGTTTGAGCTGTATATCGGCAAGATGGAATTGGCTAATGCCTATACCGAGCTAAATGACCCGGCCGAGCAATACGAGAATTTCCTTGTTCAGCTTCGTGGGCAGGAAGAATCGATGGCAAGGATGGACGAAGATTTTATAACGGCGTTGAAGTACGGTATGCCGCCGGCAGGGGGGTTGGGTATTGGAATTGACAGGTTGGTAATGGTCTTGACCGGCGCTACAAGTATTCGCGATGTGGTGCTGTTCCCGCTGCTAAAACCTACAAAAGATTAACCGCGGAGAACGCGGAGAGCGCAGAGAATATTGGTTAAATGGTTAAATAATCGCCAATTACCAGTTACCAATCACCATATTATCTCTGTGTGCTCTGCGAACTCGGCGGTAAAAGAAATTGGCTGGACTTGCGATGTTGAAATTATTTTTGTGGCTGCGATACCTGCGCAAGAGGAAAATTGTATTTTTGAGCGTTGCCGCAGTTGCCCTGTCTGTGGCGCTATTGATAGTTGTTGCCAGTCTGTTCACCGGTTTTATCAATGTGTTTGAGCAGAGCGCAGTTGAGACGGTAGGTGATGTTGTTCTTGCGCCACCGATTAAATTTGGAAAATACCCATTGTTTATCGAACGGCTGGAGCAAACAAGTGCGGTGAAAGCGGCAACAGCGACGCTTTCGGCTCAAGGCCTGTTATATGTGGGCAAAGGCAATGTGCGTATGGTAAGCGTTTGGGGTATCGAGCCGGGGCGGCGAGCGAAGGTAACGGGTTTTAAGTGGTCTTTGCTTAAACAGAAGGAATCGCCCGGCGAACCGTCTTTTAAGGTCAGCGGTTTTCCGGAAAGCATCGGAGGATTTGTGGGTGTCGGTGTGGTGGCGGCGCCAGATGAAAAGACAGATGAGTATGATTTCGACGCGGTTGAGAGGATGGTCGGCCAACGTGTTGTTCTTACTACGGGGACGATTATTGAGGATTCCAAGCAGGAGGGAACGGGAGGCAGATTTAAGAGAAAGATTGTGCCGTTTAGAATTGCGGACATCGTTTTCACGGGGGTCTATTATGTTGATAAAACATTTATTTGCCTGCCTATAGAAGAAGTGCAAAAAACCTTATACCCGAATGAAGACGGCCAAATTGCCGACCAGATTCAAATTAAACTCGCCGATGACGTAGAAACAGATGACGCAAAGGCGCAGATTCGAGGGGTGTGGCAGGTATTCGCCGCTGAGCAGCTCGGCTGGGGTCTGTATCTTATAAGAGAAACCTCTATCAAGACGGCTAAACAGATGCAAAGCCAGTATGTGGCTGAGCTGCGAAAGCAAATGGGAGTTCTGTTATTGATATTCGGGGTCGTTAGTTTCAGTGTGGTTGTTCTGGTTTTTTGCATATTCTATATGATTGTGAGACTAAAGCAGAGGGACATTGCAATAATAAAAAGCTGCGGGACAGCAAGCAGTTCGGTGGCGTTGATTTTTGTCGGTTTTGGCGCTTGTGTTGGAATAATCGGCTCAGCGATAGGAGCTGTTCTGGGATACGCTGTTACAAAGAATATAAATACGATTGAAGAGTGGATAAGGATAATCTTTGGGTTGAAGCTGTGGAAAAGCAGCGTGTATATGTTTAGTAAGATACCCAGTGAGGTTGACTGGTCTTCGGCTTTGCCTATTGTATTGTTCGCAGTTGCAGCTGCGGCTATCGGAGCCTTGATACCGGCGATTGTGGCGGCAAGGACAAGGCCGGTGGAGATTTTAAGATATGAATAATGGATATCGAATATCGAATGATGAATTTCGAAGTTCGGTATTCTAAATTCGATATTTGATGTTCTTCGGGAAGGTTATGTACAAGATCGTTCTTGCATTCAGGTACCTGGTAAAACGCCGCATAACCTATCTTGCGGTGCTGGCGGTGGCACTTTGCGTTTTTATTGTTGTTGTAGTAATGACGGTGCTGACGGGGCTGGTGATTGATTTTAGGCAGAAGAATCATAGTTTTGCGGGGGACTGCGTTGTCGGCACCGAATCGCTGGTGGGCTTTGCGTACTATGAAGATTTTATGAAGATACTGGACGGAAAAGATTTTGTTGAAGGTATCTCGCCTGTGATTAAAAGCTACGCACTGGTAAATCCGGTCGGGACAGAGCGAAATATCGATGTTGAGATTATGGGTATTGACCCGGTCAAACATAGCAGGGCTACCGGTTTTGGTCAAACGCTGTATTACCGTAAAGACGATGTGTCGAAAGCGTTTGAGCCGGCCTATGATGCGAATCTTTTGGGTTGTGTGATAGGGATTGACCTGGCGCTGCGTCGCGATTCGGAAGGAAGATACCCTTATGGTTCCGGTCCTACGGAGATGGCTCTTGCAATAAGTTGTTTCCCGTTGACTGCGAAAGGGGCACTGGCTAAAGGGGGTGCAGGGCTGGTTAACACAAAAACCTTCTACTACAGTGACAATTCAGAAAGCGGTTTGGCCCGGGTGGATGGCTCGATGGTTTATCTGCCGTTTGAACAGACCCAATTGCTTTGCGGAATGACCGGGCCTGTCAAAAGAGTCAATGCCATCCATATAAAATTCAAGCCGAATGTGAGACTCGAAGCCGGCTGTGAAAAGGTTACTTCATTATGGCAGAGTTTTAGGCAAGAAAAGGGGGGCGAAAAGCAGGCGTATTTGTTAGAGAAGGTGACCGTGCAAGGCTGGAAAGAGTACAGACGTGGATTCATCGCAGCAATGGAAAAGGAGCAGACGATGATGACGGTGATGTTTGGACTTGTGGGGATTACGACTGTTTTTATTGTGCTTGTGGTTTTTTATATGATTATCAGCCATAAGAGTAAAGATATAGGAATCTTAAAGAGCATAGGCGTTTCGAACTGGAATATTATCACATTATTTTCGGGTTTTGCTTTTTTAGTGGGCCTTTTAGGTTCCGGCGTTGGCGTGTTTGCCGGCTGGTTGTTTTTGCTGAAAATAAACCGGATAGAAGATTGGCTTTTTGAGCGTTTCGGCTTTCAGTTGTGGGACAGGACAATTTATGCGATAGGAGATATTCCGAACCAGGTGGATGCGAAGGTTCTGGCGGTAATTATTGTTTCGGCAATAGCTGCGTGTTTGGTTGGTGCGCTGGTGCCGAGCTGGCAGGCGGCGAAGCAAAAACCGGTAGAGACTTTGCAGGTGACCCAATTGTAATTGACTATTGACTATTGTTAATTGCTCTGTCATTGTGAGCAGGCTTTGCAATGACAGTATTATTGGGTAGTGATTATATGGGTAAAGACGATTTTATATTGAAGGCCGAAGGGGTTTATAAATCTTATCGAATGGGCGCGACGGAGGTCAAGGTGCTCAAAGGCGTTGATTTGACGGTAAAGAGCGGTGAATTTGTTGCAATAGTGGGGGCCTCTGGCAGCGGTAAAAGTACGCTGCTGCATATATTAGGTGCGTTGGACAGTCCGGATAATGGCGTTGTGGCGTTTGGGGGGCGGGATTTGAGCCGGTTTAGTGGCGGCGAGTTGAATAGATTCCGCAACAAAAAGGTCGGATTTGTTTTTCAGTTTTATCATTTATTGGATGAATTAAGTGTGCTGGAAAATGTTTTTTTGCCGGTGATGGTTTCAAGGAGCGTGGTTGGCTGGTTTGCGTGCCGCAGATGGGCGGAAAGCCGAGCGAGAGAATTGCTTGTGCAGCTTGGTTTGGGTGAAAGGGCCAATCATAAGCCGTATCAGTTGTCGGGAGGAGAGAGGCAGAGAGTGGCTATCGGCAGGGCTTTGATGAATGAGCCGAGGTTGCTTTTGGTTGATGAGCCGACAGGAAATCTTGACTCTGCGACAGGAAATGGTATTTTAGACGTCTTTGAGGAATTGAATAGAGCCGGCCAGACAATTGTAATGGTAACCCACGACGAGAGAATCGCGCAAAGGGCCGGGCGGATAATAACGCTGGTTGATGGCAAAATAAAGAATTAGCGTTCAGCGAAAGATAAATACGAGAGACATAATACGCAATGCGAGATATGAAATTATGGCACTAAAAGTTTGGCTTGACGACGCACTTGTTGACGAGGCGGATGCTAAAATATCTGCTTTCGACCATGGTGTGCTTTATGGTGACGGGGTTTTTGAGGGTATTCGTGTTTACAACGGCAGGATATTTGAGCTGGAAGCCCATATAAAGCGGCTTTATGAATCGGCGAAGGTGATTCGCCTTGATGTTCCGATGAGCAAAAGCAAACTTATCAGCGCCGTTGAGAAAACCGTTGAAGCTAACGGCGTTATTGACGGTTATATCCGCCTGGTGATGACCCGCGGAGTGGGGACTCTGGGACTGAATCCCTTCATCTGCGAGGGGGGGCGATTATTTATCATAGCCGATAACATTCAGCTTTATCCGGAGGAGCTTTATGAAAAAGGTATGAAGGTAATCAGTGCAACGACGGTTCGCAATCATCCTCTGGCACTTCCACCGCAGGTCAAAAGCTTGAATTATCTCAATAGCATTCTGGCCAAGATTGAGGCGCTGGACAATGACGTGCCCGAGGCGATTATGTATAACCACGAAGGTTACGTTGCCGAGGCAACGGCCGACAATGTTTTTATTGCGAGAAACGGTGTGATTTATACACCGCCGGTCGAAGCAGGCGCACTGGAAGGGATAACGCGAGGTGTCGTTATCAAATTGGCCAGGGAAGAAAACCTTGAGGTGGTTGAGAAGAATCTGACGAGATGTGATTTATATATTTGCGATGAATTTTTCCTTACCGGAACGGCCGCCGAGGTCATCGGCATTGTCGAGATTGACGGCAGAGTTATCGGTGACGGCAAGCCCGGGCCTTATACCCGCCTGCTGAGAAAAAAGTTTTTCAGGTACGCCCACAGAAAGTAGAAATAGCGGATAGAAAGGTTAAGAGATTAACCGCACCTGTGCCTGCGCAACCACAGGTGCAGGCAGAGCATGTCGAGAGCGCAGAGATTCAAAAATTATAAAGCCACAGATATCCGCCTGCGCGTGCACAAGTTTCACAGATTGATACAGATTTTGTTTTGGCGGGGATTATGGTCTGCTGTTGACGGATTTGAAAATTTTGGTTATTGTGTAATCGGTTTGAAAGTTGAATGCTGCATAGCGGAAGGATTGAGCTGCGATGCCCAAGAAAACGCAAAAATTAAAAATAAAAAATCAAAATTGTGGAGTTGCCGCAAAGCGGCAACGACTTCCTTAATTTTGCATTTTGATATTTGATTTTTGATATTATTTGTGGCAGAGAATGGCGGAATGCCTATGGAAACCTGCCAACTGGTGAGCTATATCGCGCCGGCAGCTCCTGCAACCCGGCGGTCGGCGAGAGGCGATGAACCCTTTCTGCGTCCGGAAGTCGGCTTCACGCCGAATTGGTACCGGACTGCGCTGGGGATTGACTTCGGGCGGTGGTGGCATACGGACCCCGCATACCGGCGCGAAACAATTCTTGCTATGCGTGGTGAATTAAAACACCGATTCGGCGGCACGAAAATCGGCGGCATCAACCGGCCGGATGAGCCCCTGGACCTGCTGACGGGTACATACGGCTGCAGCAGCGTGGCTGCAATCTACGGGGTTCCAATCGTGTACGCTGAGGACAACTGGCCAAACTGCGAACATCGGTATCTCAGCGACGAGGAGGTGGACAATCTTGAACCGCCCGAGCTTGATACGAATCCTTTCTTTCAGGAGCTTATGGCGCAGGTGGACTGGATAGCCGCTCACGAAGGCCGGGTCGAAGGATTTGTCAACTTGCAGGGTGTGCTCAACAACGCCCACCGCCTGCGTGGCGAAAAACTTTTCTATGATATGATTGACTCGCCGCAGCGCTGCCGGCGCCTCTTCGATTGCGTCTGCACCACAATGATTGAGGCGGCAAAGCGGCTCCATAAGCGGCAATTAGAGAGCGGGGTAAAGGTCGGTTTCTTCACGGTCAGTAACTGCCTTGTTAATATGGTGTCACCCGAGCATTACCGTGACCTTCTGCTGCCTTTCGATGTGCGGATTGCGGGAGCGTTCGGCTGTATCGGCATCCACAATTGTGCCTGGAATGCCAACCCTTACATCGGCGATTATGCCGCGGTTCCGAACCTGGGCTATATTGATATGGGGCTGGATTCGGACCTCGCGCGGGCGAAAGAGGCAATTGTCCACGCCCGGCGTGCGCTCATGTATACACCTATGGACCTGGCAAACAAATCACTGAAAACTATTCGGGCGGACCTGGAAAGGGTCGCGCGCGACTATGCTCCGTGCGATGTTGTCGTTGGGGACATTGAAGCCGGGACACCGGATGAACGGGTTCTGGCATTTCTTGAGTTGTGTGGTGAAATTAATCTTAGAATGGGGAGCCAATAAAGATGGAATCGAACTCGAACTTATTACCGAGGCCGCTGCGCGGTATCATTCCGCCGATGGTTACACCACTTCTGGACCGAGACACGCTCGATGCGGCCGGTCTTGAGCGGCTGATTGAACACATTCTTGCCGGCGGTGTGGATGGGTTGTTTATCTTAGGGACAACCGGTGAGGCGCCGAGTCTTAGTTACCGCCTTCGGTCTGAGCTCATTGAACGCGTGTGCGCACAGGTCAAAGGGCGGGTACCGGTATTGGTTGGGATTACCGACACGTCTTTTGTGGAGTCGGTGAACATCGCCTGCAAAGCAAAAGACGCCGGCGCGCAGGCGGTAGTGTTGGCGCCGCCATATTATTTCCCTGCGGGTCAGGCGGAACTGCTCGAGTATCTCAAGCATTTAGCTCCTGAACTTCCGCTGCCATTGTTCCTTTACAATATGCCAAGCTACACGAAGCTTGTTTTTGAGCCTGAGACCGTGCGGGCGGCGGCTGCCATAACCGGCATTGTGGGTATAAAGGAGAGCTCCGGAGATATGGTTTATTTCCGCCAATTGCTGTCGCTGCTAAAGAAGCAACCTGATTTCTCGCTTCTGATTGGGCAGGAGGAGCTTCTTGCTGAAGCGGTTTTAGCGGGTGCACACGGTAGTGTGTGTGGCGGTGCCAATCTTGTTCCACGTCTTTATGTAGACCTTTATAAGGCAGCGTCTTCAAGGGATTTGTCGACGGTCGAAACACTTCATAAAAAGGTGATGCAAATCAGTAAGGCTATTTACGGCGTGGGAAAATACGAATCGAGTTATCTGAAAGGGCTAAAGTGTGCGCTTTCGTGTATGGGTATTTGCAGTGATTTCCTGGCTGAACCGTTTCACCGTTTCCGCCGTGCAGAGCGCAAGGTGATTCACCGGCACCTCGAAGAGCTGGGAATTATGGAGAAAAGATAGAGTGAGTTCGGATAAGGCGAAAGATTGTGCAGGGCAGTCTCGACAAAGTTGATATCGGCATTCTGGTTCTTTATTCCTGCGTGCTGATAGTGATGGGAGTGTACTACAAGCGTAAATGTCGTACGGCGGAACAATTTATGGTTGCCGGCCGGTCGATTCCTGCGTGGGCGGCCGGGCTGGCTGTGATGAGCGCCTATACAAGCAGCATTTCGTATATTGCCACGCCGGGCATGGCATACGATTCAAACTGGCATCCCATGATTTTTGCGTTATGCATCTTTCCCGTTGCGTGGCTGGTTTGCAGGTACGCCGTGCCCTATTATCGAAAAAAGCGGCTGATATCCGTTTACTCGTTTCTGGAAGAGAGACTCGGCTCGTGGGGGCGAGTGTATGCGGCACTGGCGTTTGTGCTCTATATGGTTTGCCGCGTTGCTGTGATTCTTTACCTGGCCAGTCTGCTGCTGAGTACATTTGTTCCCTGGGACATTCGTGCCGTGATAATATTCATCGGGGTGGTTACCATTATTTATACACTGCTCGGCGGGATGGAGGCCGTGATATGGACGGACGTTATGCAATCGGCGATTATGATTATAGGCATTCTGTTCTGCGCCGTCAGTTTGTCCTACTATGTCTTCTCGGGGCCGGAACCCTTGATACAGGCGGCCATTGAAAAAAGCAAGTTTAGCTTTGGCAGTTGGAAGTTTTCTCTGAACACCCAGGAACATCTGGGTAACCGAACGATATGGGCGATGATTGTTTTCGGGGTTGTAGAGAACCTGCGGAACCTACTGGCGGACCAGAATTATGTGCAAAAATACTGCTCCGTTGCCACCGAGCGGGAAGCGAAGCGGTCGGTCTGGATTGCGATGCTGATATATATTCCGCTCACGGCGGTTTTCCTCTATATCGGGACAACTCTCTTTGCCTTCTACTCTCAAAGCAGTGAATTAGCGGAGGCAGGGATAACTAAGGGCGATAAGGTTTTTCCGTATTTCATCGCGACACAGCTTCCGGCAGGTCTGAAGGGATTAATCATCGCCGCAATTCTCGCGGCTGCAATGAGTACGGTGGACTCGGCCTTGAATTGCTCGGCGACCGTTTTACTACTGGATTTCAATAAGCGATATTTTAATCCGAATATCGGGGACAAGGCCAGCGTACTGTTTCTGCGTTCGATGACGGTGGTGTGGGGTCTGTTTGGAATCGGATTTGCCCTTTTGATGATTCGAGCAAAAAGTGCGTTAGATACCTGGTGGCAGCTCTCGGCAATCTTCGGCGGTGGGATTCTGGGCTTGTTTATATTGGCTTTGCTGCGAGTTCGCCTTCGTCTGTGGCAGGGTCTTGTATCAATCGGGGTAAGTATCGCCGTAATCGGTTGGGCGACTTTTGTGCGGCAAGATTTTGTAGCCGAACATCTGCCCGAATCATGGCACTGGGTTGGGTGTAACCTCGATAAGATTACCGTTGGCGGGGTGGGGACAGCAGCTCTGTGCGTGGTTGCCTGCCTTTTCGGGCTGACGAATCGGAAGCGAGACATTCGGGTATGAGAGAAAGTCGTTCTTGGCGGAACACCACTGCCGGAGAAGAAACGGGACTTGACGCTATCCGGCCAGAGATATACGTTTCAGCAAAAAATCGAAGGAGGTTTTTATGACTGTTACCAAACTCAGTGAAACTATGAGAAGATATTGTCTCGCCAGAGTAAATCCTGGAGTGTTGCCGGTACTGTTGGGTCTTGTAGTGATTATGATGGTGCCGGCTGGAGCTTATGGAGAAACAGTGGCGGAATGGGACTTCAGCAAAGGAGCTCACGGCTGGACAGGCAACAGCAGGGTGGAAAATCTGCGCTCCTCTCGGGAAGGGCTGATTGTCAAATCAACAGGGCTTGACCCGTGGATAGAAGGGCCGGCGGTGGATTTGCCCGGTGATAAAATGATTAGAGTAAAAATACGTATGAAATCGAATGCGGATGCCAGTGGTGAACTTTTTTATGGTAAGGGGTTCAGGGCCGGCCGCTCCGTTCCATTCCGCGTGCGAAACGATGGGCAATGGCATAACTACTCCCTTATTATTAAGGATAAGTTAGGCCCGGGGACACGTTTTCGGCTTGACCCGTGTGCGGGTAAGGGAGAAGTTACAGTCGCTTTCATTAAGGCGGAAACACTGAGCAAGATAGTCGCTCCCTTGCTGGAGGTGCCGAAAAGACCGGACAAAACCGGGGGGAAGCCGGTATTGGTAAAATCGGGAAGCCTGGAATTTGAACATTATGGAAGAAGATGGGGAAACTTTATTTTCAAAGTCAACGGCGCCGAAATGGCGGCGGGATACGAGTGCGAATTGATTGGCCTGCTGTTTGACGACCGGTCTGAATGGCTCAATCTCAAAAATGCAAAGGTTGTATTTGAGAGCCGGTCTGAACGTAAAGAATTTAAGGTCAAGGCAATTATTAAGGACAGCGGAGGCGGAAAGTGGGAGATTCAAAAATACATAAGGCCCGGGGAACAGGAAGGGACACTTATAATAGAGGCCGAATTGAAAGTAAATAAGGACAGGGACATTGTGCACGTGCCGTGGCTGACGATTTTCCCGGGTCTTGGCACGTTCGGTGAAAAGAAATACCAGGGCCTGTTCGCAGGCGTAGAGTATCTTTGCGATGAGCCCAGCAGCAGTGACGCGGACATAGCCAAGCCAAAGCATATCCGCCGTGTCCCCGACCCGCTTAAGATAACGTTTCCCCTTATGGCAATTGCAAATAACGGCAATTATATCGGGGTAATCTGGGAGCCGTCTGATATGGTGGCGGCGAGTTTCGATTCGCCGGACAGGATTTACAATTCAGGCGCCCATTTAATGGCACTGTCGGCGCCTGCTGTGGGAGAGCTTCGCTTTGAGAATGAGTTTTTTGCCCATACTCCTTTCAAGCTCGAAGCGAATAAGCCGCTGAAAGTCTCTGCGCTGATAATCGGCGGCAAGGGAAAGAGCGTTGTCCCTGCGGTCAAGCGTTACGTGGATATAAGGGGATTGCCTGCTCTGCCGCGGTTTGAAGGAGGTTTCAACGCTGCGGTGAATCTGCTTGCTCACGGCTGGCTGGATTCCGAGATAAATCGCGATGGCCTTTTCAGACATGCGGTCTGGGGTGACAGTTTCGGGCCGCACGCGGCGGCGGATGCCCCAATGTTCATCGACTGGCTGGCCAATCATACCAGAGATGAAAAACTCCACGAGAGACTTAACGGTGCGAAAGGTCAGGCACTTAGTAAAATCCCGTCGGGACAACCTTTCTCAAGTGGTGTTTCACACGTCCGCCCACCGACGGCGCCTTTGGTCTTCGGGCGAGTTAATGAATTCGTGCAGCAGCGGCGTAACGAGGCACTGAGACTGCTAAAGAATTTCGACGAAAACGGGATAAAACTCTACCGGGCGGGCAGAGCGGACTATTCGAGAACCCATTTTGCAAAACATGCTAACGGTCTCTCAGGCCGGGACATAGTCAGGATTCTTGAAGGTGCGGCATTGTCGGCGGATAAAGAACTTATCGATAAAGCGCTTAAGCTGCTCGATAAACAAACCGCCCTGTATGCCGACACCGTGCCGCGCGGAGCACAAACCTGGGAGATACCACTGCACACGCCGGATATATTGGCATCGGCCCATATGATTAAAGCTTATACGCTCGGCTATATTATTTCGGGGAAGGAAAAATATCTTGAACAGGCGCGCTACTGGGCGTGGACGGGTGTTCCGTTTGTCTATCTTTATCCGCCGACGTCCGGTGAGGTGGGTCTCTATGCGACAATCGCCGTGCTGGGTGCGACGAACTGGGAGGCGCCGTTGTGGATTGGGCGTCCAGTGCAATGGTGCGGGCTTGTTTACTGCTCGGCTTTGCACCTGCTGAGCGAATACGATGCGAAAGGTCCGTGGGAAAAAGTCGCCGGAGGAATCACGACCGCCGGTCTGCAGATGTCCTGGCCGCTGACAGATAAGAAGCGTGTGGGATTGCTGCCGGACCTTTTCGATTTGCGAGAGCAGATAGGTGCGGGGCCTGCTATAAATCCGGGGACGGTGCAGGCCCATTTAGCTGAGCTTTATGGAAGAGGCAAAATATATGACGTGAAGAAACTCCGAAATCGTGGTTGGTTTATTCATGCGCCCTGTGTAATAAGCGATATCCGCGAAGATAAGAAAGATGGAGTTACTTTAACAGTGGATGGCTGGGGCGGCAAACCGTACTATGTGCTGATTTCGGGCGTTGCAAAAGAGCCAGCCGAGGTCGGCGTGCGCAAGGTTTTTCAAGAATCCACCGAACCGCCTCCTTTCAAACCCGCCAGGAAGGAGTTTTACGGCGAACCCCGCCCATCGGATGGGCTGGGCAAACACAACTATCTCGTAATCGCCTTAGAGGAAAAATCGGAAATTCGAATCAGATAAAGAACGCCATTCAAATCTGCTCTGGAAATCAGCAAGCACTTTTAAGCGAGTCATCCGGGCCAAGTTGTTCCTGTAAAGCAATCCTCGGCAAGCAAGGCAAAGTCAAGCATATCAGCAATTACGTTTTTGGCTAAATCACCAGGCCGAATCACTATTCTGTCCAAAGCCAATTGTTAACAAAAATGGCAAAATCGGTGAAATTGACAATTCCATTTCTGTCGAGGTCTTCGGATAACAGAATTTGCTGGTAAAGCCAATCGTCTGCGAACCGCATCAAATCCTTGTAATCTACATCGTCATCATTGTCCAAGTCGGCGATATTGCCAAGGATTGATAGAGACATACTGGCTTGCGGTGTGCCGCCGAAAGCGCCCATATTTATCCGTTTGCCGTGAGGCCATAATTCCGCAGTCCAATCTGAACTGGGATTGCCGGTATCAATACACGGACTCGTGTTGGCATCTGTTACCCAACTTTCGCTGTTTGGGTCCCACCTGCCAGCTTGGGATTGCAAATGATAATCGCCATCAATGAAAATGGCATTCGGGTCATTCGGCTCAACTGGGATATTCGGATCATTAGCATCGGCCCAATAACCCAGCTTTGCAAAACATGGGTCAGCAATAATGTTACCCGTACCTCCCCAGTCCGATTGTAAAACACTGAAATCAGCTGCGAGATACCCATAACGCGGACTTGTCTTACCAGCACCACGATAGATATCCGGTCCTTCATCAGCTGTATTGTCCCATATGATGCTGTTCCTCACTTTTGTGAGGCTGGATTCTACAGTGGAAACACCGCCGCCGGAATTGGCCGTATTACCGCTTATCGTACAGTTGGTGATGTTAGGATCACTATCATCGGTTACATATAATCCTCCTCCCGAACTCGCCTTGTTACCGGTGATAATGGTGTTATATATTTTCGGTTCACTTTCGTAAGCTATGTACAATCCGCTCCCCAAGTCAGCTTCATTCCCTGATACAACACAGTTTTTTATTATTGGATTGGCTAACCAAACACAAAAAATTCCACCACCATTTCGGTAAAACTCTGCCGTTGTATTATTATTTATTATCATACAATTACTGATTGTCGGTCGCGAAGTCATAGTGCAAACGATGCCAGAGCCGATGTTGTCTTTTATTATGCATTCAGTAATCTCCATAGTGCACCATTCGAGGCAAGCTATACCCCCGCAGAAATCGCCTGAGTTGCCGGTTATGATACAATTCTTTATGTCGGGGAGATCGCCGGGTTGATGCAAATAGATTGCCGTTTTGCAGTTGGTTATGGTAAATCCCTCCAATAGAGCGATCGGTATGTTGTGTTCATAAGTGAGCGCATCAATAACAAAACCGTAGTCAGCTCCTTGACCATCGATGACACAGTTCTGCGGTCCATTCGCGCTTCGTACTACAATGTTCTCTACCCCACCGGGGCCGGCATCGATATCTCTATTTCCTTCGCCCGTATATATACCATCTGCTACTACAACCGTATCGCCATCGTTGGCATCGTTGATTGCCGCTTGAATAGTTAGATAGTCCCCGGAACCATCCCAATTAACGGTGATTGTTCGTGCCTGGGAAGGAACGGCTAATAGCAAACAAACGCATAATGAGAGCAGATTTTTCATTTTAATCGTCTCCTATGCCAAAGATTGCCGAAAAGGGCTTACCTCTAATTATAACATTGTTTGCCCGATAATCAAAGACTTTTTGCAGAAATTGCGAGATGTGGGACGAGATTTTCGATTGCTTAGTTTCAATTGACGATTTACAATTGGGCAGTTGAGATTGCTTCGCTTCGCTCGCAATGACGACATAATGGATTCCCGCTTTCGCGGGAATGACATTATGGTTTTTAGCGGCGGAGCCATCCCCAAGCTGCGCTTGAGGCTGCCACCCAGCTGTTTTCGTGGGAATGAGATTAAGGGAGTCGGTAAGTGAAAGTATTTCGTTCGCCGGATAATCCTATAATTGGGCCGAAGGATGTTAAGCCATCCAGGGGAGACTTTGAAGTTGTCGGCGTTTTTAATGCCGGCGTTGCCCGTTTTGAAGACGAAATTATCCTCCTGCTTCGAGTGGCGGAGCGGCCGATTAGCACACATCCGGACGTGGTGTTAGCCGGCATTTACGATGTCGCCCGGGGTGACATTATCCTGAAAGAGTTTTCGAAAGATGAGCCGGAGAACGATTTTTCAGACCCGAGATTCGTAAAGACGGCAGCGCAGCGATATTTGACGTCGATTTCTCATTTGCGGCTGGCGCGCAGCACGGACGGCATCAACTTTGAGGTTGAAGATAGGGTTGCTATCGGCCCGGCAAATGAATATGAAAGCTTCGGCATCGAGGACCCGCGGATTAGCTTTATTGACGGAACATACTATATCAGTTACGTTGGGGTTTCGCCTCTTGGAGTAACGAGCTGCCTGGCATCGACGAAGGATTTTAAGTCTTTCGAGCGTCACGGGGTTATCTTCTGTCCGGAGAACAAGGATGTGGTGCTTTTTCCCGAACGGATTGACGGCAAATATTATGCTCTGCACAGGCCGGTTTCGCCCCTGTTTAAGAGACGTGACATCTGGATTGCAGAATCGCCCGATTTGCTTTGCTGGGGGAACCATCGATTTCTGTGCGGGCCTCGCGCAGGTCGTTGGGACGAAACAAAAATTGGCGCAAGTGCCGTACCGTTCAAAATCGAGCGGGGGTGGCTGGAGATTTATCACGGAGCCGACCGGGACAATCGCTATTGCCTCGGGGCGGTGCTTCTGGATGCGAAACAGCCGTGGAAGGTTATCGCAAGGGCGGATAAGCCGATTCTTGAGCCGCAGACCGATTATGAAATTGAAGGTTTTTTTGGAAATGTGGTGTTTACCTGCGGCCTGCTCTGCGAGGATGATAAACTTAAGATTTATTACGGCGTCGCCGATACCGCTATTTGCTATGCGGAGCTGCCCCTGGAAGAATGTCTAAAGAGTTTGAATTTATAAATGCGGCGTTCACGGCGTAAGATTTTTCTTTTTTGCCGGGTCTTTGTCCTTGAGCAGTTCCAATAATTGGGCTTTGAAGAAACCTTTCTTTTTGCAATACTGATACAGGAAGGAAACAGCTATGAGCGCTGCTCCCAGCACTATGAAGCCGGCAATCCGGTAGACACTTTCCAGAGTACTCATATCCCAGATAAACACTTTCAGCAGGACCAGAGTGAAAAGGCCCAGTGCGATGTATCTGAGCGTAACGCCTTTTCGCCAGAAGCCTATTACCATCAGGCCGGCCGCGTAGAGTGCCCACATAACAGATACGCACATTTCAGCCAGGAATTTCCAGTTTTCAACCGGCTCCGGCCCCCGGCCCCGATAATACCAGTACAGGTAGATTTCGCCCGTCAGTAGAACCCACAAGAGAAATATGGCGGTTAGTGAAGCCGCATAAGCCAGGTACTGCTTTTGTCGAGCTTCTTTTTCCTCACGCTCAAGCAGGTAGACTGCTGTCGGAAGTGCAGACACGAAAATTACTGCGATGATGAACGTAGGATTGGCGAAGATAACGAACGGTTCGCGATGGAAAGCGAAGAAGAAAATCATTACAAATACCGAACCGATTCCAGCAAAGAGCAATGCGAAGGTTTTGCATATCTGCCCTGCCGGGCTGAATGGCCGCGCGGCAAAGGCCAGCATAGATGCGGTCAAAACGACAGTTAATCCCTCGGAGAAATACTGATAGTATGCAGCGCTGAAGTGTTCGCCGAGATTCAGGACTATATGATGGTGCCATTCCATTATAGAGGCGGCAAATAATGTCAGCACAAACCCCGTGTGGAGGGTTTGTGTAAACGTTTCGCGCTGGAGGGAATCCAGGTGTCCGGCCCGCCGGTAGATAAGATGGAACAGGTAAAGGGCGGCAGCCACAAAAAGCCAGGACACAAATGGTTTGTTCAGAATGATATCAAAAGGTTCCGAGTGCAGAGGCAACTTGATGAGAATGGCCAGACCGCTTAGCGCCAGGGCGACAAAAGAAGCGATTCTTGTGCACTTACTGTCATATATGTTACCAATAAGGGCAAGTATCACCGCTTGAGCGGCCCAGGCCATTACCATTGCATATATTTCAAAGTACAGCGGTATCGCAACTGTTATACAGAACAAGCCGATTGCCAAAAAGGTAACCTGCAATCGCAGGTCGGCTCTGCAGCGTTTTCTTATCGCTTGCATCATTACCAGATGTGCAACAGCCATTGCCAGCACGCACAGGGCAAGGGCGTCTTTCTGGTCGACATACAAAATCCTGCACAGATAGTAGAATACAATCGCTGCATTTGCCAGCGTCAGCAATGATGCTTCCCTTTCGGCGATAGTCCTTTTAAGCAGTTCATAAAGGGTCGGCAGTATCAGGAATATGATAAAGAACACAGTCAGCCAACCAAGTGCGGCAGCCAATTGCTCACGACCGGCGGGTACATAGAACTTTTCGAACCACCTGGTGTAAAGGATAAAGGTTCCTATAAGGGCAAGGATATTTATCGCGCGCCATTTTCTAAAGAACGAGCACAACATCGTGCCGACGCTCAGAATAGAGACGTAGGCAAACAGCGCAAATGGGCGGTTTTCGTTTGTTGACAGGATCACCGGAGATAAGAACCCGCCGAAAAGCGCAAGGAAAGCCATCACTATCTCATCAAGGCCGACCGCATAGAGCAGCGCCGCCGCAGTTATAATTATTGAAAGGGCGAAGGCAGGGGTCGAACCGATTAACCCGTAAAAGCCATAGGCTGAAAATACCGCGGCGTAAAGTATGGCAAAACCTAGGGCAGTAAGACCCTTGGCAACAATGCCATAGCCGCGCAGCCTGGTTAATTCGCCCACGCTAATTGCCAGAAGACCTATGACGGTGGTTATAATAACTCTGCCGAGTTCCGTTACCCAATGTTCGTAAGCGTATTTTAAGAAGAAGCATATTCCCACGATAAATGTTATAATGCCGACGATGTTGACCCACCTGGTTCCGATACGCTGTTCAAGAGACAATCTTGCTGCTTTAGTTTTTTGTTTAAGCTCGGCATCGGTATCTTGAGTTTTTTCGCTGGACTGTTCGGTCTTGTCTCGAGAAGCAGAATCAGATTCCGGTGGCGTCGCAGCTGAGGGCGGACCCGCGCCAACCTCTGCTGTTTTTTCAACGGCGGCCTGCTCTGGTTGGGCAGGCGGTTCCTGCGGCGTGGGTGGTTGCGGTTTCGGAGTTGTCTGTGGTGGTTTGGGTGGGGGCAGTTCAGCTTCAGCTGCGTGGCCGGGGGGTTTGGGTTGCTGCGGCCCGGTCGAATCCAGTTTCTCTTCCATACCTTTGAGCCTTTTATTTATCTTGATGACAATGAAAAATATTATAACCGGCAGAAGAAGTGCTGACATTAGTATAACCAGTGCAAGAAATGCTAACATTTCCATTTCTGTTGCCTCCTAAGCAGAGAAAAGTAAAGTAGTTTTATTCGGAACAACCTCTTAACCATTAATTCAATAATGCCGAAATAGCAGTACACAATTAGTCTAAATGGCCTGGTAAATCAAGAGTAATTATGTGCTTGTTCTGCCGTTGCCGGATGGTGGGCAACATAATCTCCAGGACAAATATCCGCTTGCCATTTGCGAGGAGTTTTAGTATTATACTATATTATATGGGTATCGAGGGTTCACAATCCGGCTCTAAAATAAAGGGGCTTTTGTCTATTCGGCGCTGGGTTGCCATTTTGCGACTTATTGCAAAATGTGGCCGGCGTTTGTATGGCCTTTTAGCCCGGCGGGCTTACAGTGTCATTATGCTCGCTGCGCTGTTTTGCACCCTGGCGGTAAAGCTCTTTCATTCCTGGCGTACTGGGGTGGTCAATGAATACTTTGACTGGATTCTTGCCGATATCTCTTTCCTGCTGATAATTGAAGTTATCCTGGCATTGGTCTGTTTTCGCTGGCCTCGGAAGCTGGTTATCCGAGCAGCTACTGTTGTTGCCGCTGTTGTGTGCACGTGGTCGGTTATGAACGCCGGCTTGATAATAAGAAAAGGAATGCAAATCTTACCCACGAGCATTTTGCCGTTATGTCGCCACCCGCTGAATGCATTTCCAATAATTGGGATTAATCTCGTAAAAATGCCGGCCGCAGCCGTAATACTGCTCGGTCCCAGTGCTGTTGCTCTTACCTTCTTCTTTTTTGTTATGGCAAAGCCGCCGCTGCCGGGTTACAACCGCAAACGCTTTATAAACAGAGTTATTATTTCTGTTCTTTTTGTGGTTGCTGCTGTTCTGCTTCGCGGCCCAGTGGCCAGGCGCGGCTCAGAACAAATAGCTTCCGCAGGGCTGCGTTACAATTGCCAGTTAAGGGCTTTAACAGGTTTTCTTTTGCCTGGTTCCGGCCGGCTGGCCAGAGCCGATTTCACCAACGCCAAACGAGAGATACCCTCCTTCGACCAGATACAGATTGCGCTGTCGCCGGAACCGCAGCGGATAAACCACAATGTGGTTATAGTTATCCTTGAGGGTGTCCAATACAATTACACAACACTGGCAGACAAAGAAACTAACCTTACGCCATATCTTGCGAGTCTGGCCGGGCAGGGTGTTGAATTTACAAATGCTCGCTCGACACTGACCCACACCACAAAGGTGTTGTTTGCGTTTTTGACCGGCCGATACCCTTCGGTCTGCCAGGATATTGCCGAGGCGGTCCCTGTCGTAAAGCCCTATGCCGGCATTGCGACGATTCTAAAACAGAACTTGAATTTTCGGACAGCCTTTTTCCAATCGGCCAAGGGTAATTTTGAGTCTCGGCCCAGTTTGGTCTATAATCTCGGCTTCGACAAATTCTGGGCAAGAGAGGATTTGGGCGACCCTAACGCCTTTATCGGCTACCTTGGCTGTGATGAGTTTTCAATGTTAAAACCGATTGCCGAATGGATAAAAGCCGACGAAAAGCCCTTTTTCCTGACGGTTCTTTGCTCGGTTACCCATGACCCGTATGAGGTTCCGGATTGGTTTGGCGAGCCGGCCAGAGAGTCGGTGGAGCGTTATCGACAGACGATTTCTTACACGGATAAATTCTTAGCTGCGCTGGACGCTGAGCTTGCTAAGCTAAATCTTACTGACAAAACCATTTTTTGTGTTGTGGGAGACCACGGGGAGGCATTTGGCGAGCACGGCCTGCACGGCCACGAGCGAATAGCTTTTGAAGAGCTCCTGCACGTACCCTTTTGTTTGCGGGCCCCGTCTTTGGTTGAGCCGGCAACCAGGGTTACAGAGCCGGTCAGCTCTGTTGATTTGGCCCCGACGGTGCTGGCTCTGTTGGGATTCGATACGGAGGCCGCCGGCTTTGACGGCGTTAATGCGCTGGGGCACATACCGGCTGACCGCAAGGTGTATTTCTCCGGGTGGCTGTGGCAGAGCCCTTCGGGTTTTGTCAAAGGTAGTCATAAATTTGTGTACAATCCTGCAAACGAAAGGGTCTTTGTATATGATTTGAGCACTGACCCGGATGAACTGGCCAGGATGGAGTTGCCGGAGGAGCAGGAGCGTAAAATTGCAGACGAGGTTGTTAGGTGGCGGAAAGACAGCATTTTTCGGCTCGACCAGGTGCGAACCGGCGAAAAAGTGGTTTTCGGCCGCTGGCTTTGCGATTGGCGCAACCGGGTTTCCTGGGCAAAATACAGGAAATAGCGTTTTCGCTATTTTTGTTGTTCATTTTGTTCCCAGTTATGTTGTTTTTTGTAAACATTGGGCAAATCCCTCTATCCTCTAACACTTTACGAGTACTAAATATGTAAAAATAGGCGGGCTGGGCATAGTCGGTGTTGATAAAAAGCAACGCGCTGTTAAAATGCGCTATCCGGCTGTTTCTGGAACTAAAATGGCATATACAGGCGTAACTGTTTTTGATGTAAACCGTTAGGTGAAGCTGCAGGTGGTCTTTTGTTTTTATTTTTTGCTGCTGGCATATTTTTTGCGGAAAAGTTCTAATTCGCCTTTGAGGCGACGATATTGGGCGGAACATCCTAAACACGATATAAGGAGGAGGAAGGCTCCGCCCTTTATTAGAGGATTTCAAAATCGGTGTTGCCGGGCTGAAAACACGGCAGAGCTGGTTTTGTTAATAATATAGTGCGGGGTCGTGCCGGAGGAGGCACGACCCCATTTTTCTTTGCGCAATATTTAGCTTTTAGCGCAAAAAGACCGCTACAAATTATCTTTCCCGATAGTTCTGGTTTAATTTTTGCTACTCAATAGCAGTTTGAGGGCGTATAATTAGAGCTGTTATGGAGCGAGCGGTTTATAGAATTATCGATGCCAATTTCAATCGCGCCCGCGAGGCGATTCGCGTGATAGAAGACTTTTGCCGATTCGCGCTGAATTTGGCTCCATTGACCGAGCGTGCAAAACAGCTTCGCCACGAGCTTTCAGCGGCTATCGACAAACTCGATGCCGGCCGGCTTATCTCAAGCAGAGATACGCCCGGCGACGTCGGTATTGGCACAACGGTCGATAAGCAGCTTCAGCGTGCCAACCTCAACGAATGTTTTACCGCCGGCTGCAAACGGCTGACCGAGGCGCTGCGGACGCTGGCCGAGATGACGCAAACGGTAAATCCGGCCGTCGCCGGGACAATCGAAAAGCTGCGATACGCCGCTTATACACTTGAAAAGGACATTGTTGTTTTCAGCGAGCCGGCCGAAAAGTTCAAAGGGGTCGGACTGTATGTAATAATTAGCAGCAGCTTGCCGGCCGATGTCATTTCTTTGGCTCACCGCTGCGCGGCCGGTGGTGCCGACTGTATTCAACTGCGGGCAAAGGACGCCGACGACGATAAGCTGTTTGCTATGGCTGTCGAGTTTGTGCAGATATGTAAGGCCGGCGACGTGTTGAGCATAATAAACGACCGGGCTGATATTGCGGTTGCCGCCGGTGCTGACGGCGTGCATCTTGGCCAAAATGATTTGCCAATCGAGCAGGCCCGCAAGCTCCAGTTGGCTCCGTTAATTATTGGCAAGAGTACGCATTCGCTCGAACAATTGCTTGCCGCGTGTAAGGAGCGGCCCACTTATGTGAGCCTGGGACCTGTCTTTGCCACGAAGATAAAGCCGAGCGCCGAGGTGGTTGGTGTGGACTATGTCAGGCAGGGGACAGAGAAACTCTCCGATACCGGTATCGGTAATGTTGCTATTGGCGGTATAACGCTGGACAACGTCGAAGAGGTTTTAAGCGCCGGCGCCGGGGCGATTGCGGTTTGTGCTGCGGTGACCGAGGCAGCCGACCCGACGGCGGCCTGTCGAGCGCTAAAGCAAAAAATCAGTGTCTTCAACAAAGAATAATTTTATGGCATTAGGTCAGATGGATAGAAATGATTAAGTCAAGACGTTTGAAATGTACTGTTGCAGCCGGGCTATTGGTTTTATTAATGGCCCTGAAGTGCCAATCTCAGTCGTTGTGGAATCTGGCGAATGAAAACAAGGGGCTTCTGAAGATTTCTACGCTGTTCACAGCGCAAAACGTGCGCGACCTTTTGTCCACTGATGAAGGCATAAATAAAGCTATCGATTGGTGTAAAAAGACCGGCGTTACGCACGTTTTCATCGAAACTTACAGGGACCGATATACCGCTGAAAGAAAAGTTCTGGAGCACGCCAAATCCGGGTTTAAGGCAGAGGGGTTCGAGGTTTCAGGTTGTGTTACGACTACACGTATCGGCAAGATTTCAACAGGTTGGAAAGCAATCTCCTGCTACACCAATAAAGACACACAAAACCAGCTTCAGGAGATTTTTGAATACACAGCGTCGATATTCGACGAGATTATGATTGATGATTTTCTTTTCACCGATTGCAAATGTGATGAATGTATAAAGGCACGCGGCGACAAATCGTGGGCTGATTATCGCTGTGAGCTTATGATGAGGATGAGCCGCGAAAGGATTTTAGACCCGGCAAGAGCGGTGAATCCGGACGTGAAAATCATAATCAAATATCCTCAATGGTATGACGATTTCCACAATCGCGGGTATGAGGTTTTACGTGAAACAGCCGATTACGATAAAATCTGGGTTGGCACTGAAACGCGGGATTACGATAATAAACGCTGGGGGCGAAAAGTTCAATACGAAGCTTACTACATTATGCGGTGGCTCGGCGAAATAGGCGGTTCGAAAACAGGCGGCGGGTGGTTCGACCCTTACGGCACCACAGAAAATACATACGTTGAGCAGGCGCGCCAAACTGTTCTTGCAGATGCCAGGGAGATGCTGCTGTTTTGTTATGGCTCGCTTTTGCGAAATACCGGGCCGGCAAACGTCGAGAAATTACGCAGGGAGATTCCGGGTTTGTTCAAACTCGCCGGGTTGGTGCGAAATAAAGCTATCAAAGGTATCTTAGCACCGAAGCCGCCGAACAGCGACGCTAATGGTGAGCAATATGTGTTCGACTTCGTAGGGATGTTGGGGCTGCCGCTTGTGCCTGCTGCGAAAATTCGCTCTGATGCAAAAGCTGCGTTCTTTTCAGTACACGCGCTCAAAGACCCAAAGTTTGCCGACAAGCTCAAGAAGATGCTCGATGCCGGAAAGCCGGTACTACTCACAGACGGACTGGCTAAACGGTTGAAAAACATTAGTCGTGATGATGAAAACTTGACAATCTTGAAGGTCAGCGGAAATCCACATAATTTGCTTAAGTTAACTCGAAAAGAACTTGAACCCATCCGGACTAAATTACTTGCGCCGTTCGGAATAAGATTTGATGCCCCTAACAAAGTGGCCTTGTACTTAATCGGCGATAATTGCCTGATTGTCGAGAATTTCAACGATGAGCCAATCGATGTATCTATGGAATTCTCTAAGCCGGTTAAGGCACGAAAGACTTTAGTTTTGCCACCGGAAGGGAATGTTGAGTTTTCTTGTGATCATAGGAAGCTAAAATTTAATAGGATAACGCCGCGAACTTTGGTAGCGGTTGAATATTAGTGGACCCAATTAGATTATGAGGTTAAGTATGAATGCAACACACAAAAGCAAGTGCCTATGGATATTGTTAGTTGTTCTTATTACCTTCGCGACTTTCTCGCAGAGCAGTGCGGCGGTAAACGTCGAAGCTCTGGGCGAGCGAGCCGGCGAAGAACAGAGCACAGTGTCCCGGAGGGTTCTGACGTTTTATTATCCCTGGTATGGCACGCCTGACGGTCCGGGCGGCGCCGGCAGGACGGTGCACTGGGGCCGCATCGATGCGGCCAATAAAGACATTGCAGCGAGTACCAACTATCCGGCACTTGGTGCCTACGACTCGCACGACCCGAAGGTGCTCGACCAGCACTGTCGATGGGCCAAACGGGCCGGTATCGATACGTTCATTGTCAGTTGGTGGGGCCACAATAGTTTCTGCGACCGGGCGATGGAGAAGATTCTCGATAGCTGCCGGCGTAACGGGTTGAGTGCGTGCATTTATTACGAGACCGTGCCGGGGCCGAAGACGCCGCAGTCGGCGGCTGACGATATTATCAAGGTCTTAAATAAATACGGCAAGCATCCCGCTCATCTTAAAGTCAATGGGAAGCCGGTGGTATTTGTATATGGCCGGGCCCTAAACCAACTCGGCTTGACGAGCTGGCTCAAGGCCATCGAAATTATAAACGAGAAGTACAAAGAAGGCGTTACGGCAATTGGCGACCAGTTCAGCCACGGTGCTGCCCAGGTTTTCGACGGCGTTCATACTTATAACACCGCCGGTTCGCTAAGGGGCAAGACTCCGACTGATGTGCGCAAGTGGGCCGCCGGGACTTACCGGTCCTGGGTACAACTGGCCGACCAAGCCGGCAAGATAAGCGCCCTGACGGTGATTCCCGGCTACGACGACACAAAGATTCGTAAACCCGGCCTTGCCGTCCAGCGCTACGATGCCGAGCTTTATCGCGTCCAATGGGAAGAGGCCATCAAGGCCGACCCGCACTGGATACTGGTTACCAGCTTCAACGAATGGCACGAGGGAAGTGAAATCGAGCCATCATTGGAATACAAACAACGGTATCTTGAACTCACTGGCAAGTATGCCAAACGCTTCAAGGCCTCTGTGCCGGTTGGGTTTCCTGAACTTCCACCCATTGCCAATGCTGACCCATCAATTCGTCACCCGAAAGGATTTAAGGTGCCAACTGGCTTGCAGATAGAGAGAACCGATGACCGAATCTCAATTGCAGTTGACGCTCGTTCACTTGAGTCAATTAAGCTAAAAGTTGGCGCAAATATGGTCACCGGCTTTAAGCACGAAATGCGCGTTTTCCGAAATGAAGAACTGATTTTATCAGGATACATGGGCCTAACCGGGGGTACCAAAGCCGATATAGGCACAACTTACTTGAATCAAAGCCTCGATAAGATTCCCCAACCGGGAGAGAAATATGTCGTCGAGATTTGCTTCGAGATATTTGAGACAGATATTCCTGCTCAACATATGTGGAGCCCTCAAAGCAGTGATAAATACAGGGTCTTATGGACCCGTACGCTTAGACAAACCGTTGAGTGACAGGCAAGTACTATTGACGGAAACCGCCAGCTAACCAAGGCCTGCGCCGGAACAAATTTTACTTGGCGCTATTTGTTCACCCAGGCCACCATCAAGCTTCGGCTTGCTGCACGGGCCCGCCAATAAAGCGATTAGATTATGAGGTTAAGCATGACTGTAATAGATAGAGACAAGTGTCTATGGATACCGTTATTATTCATTTTCTGCGCAGCGGCCTTTGCGGCGAATGATAAGCTGCCCCAAAAACCGCCTGGAAAGTTTTTCCCGTTGCAGGCGAGAGACCACAGAAGCGCCGATTCGTTCAAATCAGGTCAGCCGATTGTTGGAACAACGTATTTCTACTGGTATGATATCGACACAAAGACCCATATTATTAATCGTAACGGTACGGACGCATTAACCACCCACCCGGCTGATATGAATGACATCAGCTACAAGCGGGTTTCCTGGCATAAACAGCAGTTAAAAGATATGATTGCAGCCGGGGTCGATTTTCTGCTGCCGGTGTTCTGGGGTGTGCCGGGAAAGTATGACGGGTGGAGTTTTGCAGGGCTGCCGCCTTTGGTGGAGGCGCATAGTATTCTGGAGAAGGAGGGCCATCAGCCCCCTGCAATTGGCCTGTTTTACGACACGTCAATACTTAAGTGGAATAGGTTCAATAAGAATGGGACCAGCTATCACGTCGATTTGACAACCGATTTTGGGAAAGACTGGTTTTATACGGCGATACGCGATTTTTTCAGCGTGATTCCTCCTTTGAAATGGGCACGCGTTGACGGTAAGCCGATTGTTTTTTTGTACGCGGCGGCCTTTGCCAAAAAACAGGGCCAGAAACAGTTTGAGTACGTAAGAGGCAGATTCAAAAAGGACTTCGGCTCAGAGCTATTCCTGGTGAAACAGCCGGAATGGCTGGGTCAAGCCGACGCAATGTATTCCTGGGGCGGCGCAGTAAATGGGCCGCTCATTTACAGGCGGGTCGCTGCTCTTGGCCCGGGATACGACCACAGTGTAGTGCCGGGCAGACGACCGCTCGTGGTCGAACGACGTGACGGCAAGACCTATATTGAGCGATGGTCGAAGGTGCTGCAGCTCAATCCGAAACACAGGCCCTGGATGGTGCACGTCGAGACGTGGAACGAATGGCACGAGGGTACGGATATTGCCGACTCCCGTGAGTATGGTCGCTCCTATATTGTTCTGACACGTCGTTTCGCAGATATGTGGCGGACAAAAACGCAGCTCAGGGTTCGGGTCCCGTATCCGGATGCCAATTCTGTTACCTGGGGAGCAGGCCAATCTGAAGGTCTGCGACTTCGTCCAAGCAGCGGCGACGGCGTCTGGCAGGTGAGGAGGTTCGGAGATGTGGAAGCGGTCGTTTCCGACACGAACCCGCATTCGGACAAGAGCCGTTACCTTTACTTTAATGTGGATGATGCATTTGCTTACGAACTGTTCGGCCGGACGGTCCTGGTATCCGTTACTTACCGGGACGCAGGATGCTCGTCCTTCCGATTGGAATACGACAATGCGAACCCTCAAATGGGTCCGTTTGAAGGTGCTTTCCGCCCGGTTGGTAACATTCCGGTTGGCGGGACCGGCAAATGGAAAACGGCCAAATTCACGCTGCCGCAGTGCCGCTTGATGAATCGGTGCAACGGCGCCGACTTTCGTATTGTCATTGTTGGCGGCGATTTGTCGCTTGCCATAAGCAGGGTGAAGCTTGTAAGAACGAGGTAACCCTGTTAGAGGGACCCCGGGCTTCGACTGAGCTCAGCCGAATGTCCCTTGCGGGAACCCAAACAAGACGCCTTTTCTACGAATTATCCACTAACAATGTAATTTTTCGACAAAGTCTTACATTTTTTAGGGATTTGAGCATACGGTTAGTCCGCAAGTCGGCCGGTAGATATAATTTTGGAACACGATTTGCAAGGGCAGATATAACTTCTTTATTTCAAACAGCTTACGCCCCCCCAATCTTCGATTCTGGATGGGTCGGAGAGATGGCGGTAAAAGATTATATTAATTTTGGCTGGTATCTCTGGCATCACCGAAAAGAAGCTATAAGAGGCCGAGGTTGAGTTATCAACAGGTTATCCACAGCGCCGAAATGCTTGCGAGTGCAAGTTTGACAGACATCTTAATGGCAATATAATGCAAAAAAAAACTCCAGGATTGTATAAGTCCTTGTGAATAAAAGTTATAAACAAAATAGCAGCCGGATGAGGTATTTAATATTTTTGTTTTTTAAGTTGTGCTAAAGCGGGGGGCAGTTATACAGTAATATTCAATTTTGAATTATTTATTTGGCAAGGACTATACGATGAAAGAAGCGTTGATTTCTATTGGCGAATCAGTCCACGCTTCAATCCCGAAAACCGGCAAAGAAATGGCGCAGTTGGCCGAACTCGGCCCCGATGCGTATTTGGCGCCGAGCGAGCCATTGAATTATATCAAGGCCCTGATTGAATCGCAGGCAAGGGATGGTGCTGATTACATAGCAGTCAATCTCGACGCCTTCGGGGAGAGCGAGCCGCAGGTCGCTGTTGATATGATGCTCGAATACGTCAGGATGGTCCGCAAATGGGGCAACGGCGTGCCGATTTGCATCGACAGCAGCAACGATGATATTCTGATAGCCGGCTTGAAGGAGTGGTATTCGGAAAATTCGAAATTCCCGGCCGGTGGCCGGGCACAGCCACTTATAAATTCGGTCAAGGTTTATACGATGGATAATATGCTGCCGCTAAAGAAGGATTACGACTATGCGTTCGTCGGGCTTTTGGTCAGCGAAGAAGCGCCTACCGGCCCGGGCGGCTCGCACTCGGTTGATGAGCTGTATTCTCTCGCAAAGCGGATTTTTGATGCGGCGGTTGGACAATACGGCTTTAAGAGCAGGCAGATTTTCTTCGATTCGACCGTATTTCCGTTAGCGATAGATATGCCGATGGAATCGGGTGTGCCTGGCTATACCTACCGGGCGTTTGAGACAATAAAGAAGATTAAGAGCGACCCGAAGATGAATGGGGTGCATTGCTCGCTTGGGGTAAGCAACTGCGTGCGCGATTTGCCGGGTCGGAAAATCGGCGTCTGCAGGGCATACGTCGCAAAGGCAATGGAGTACGGCCTTGATGCCGCCATTGTCAACGTTGCACATCATTATGGCGTTGTTGAGCCGGCCCCGGAATTGTTAGAGCTGGTTGATGCCTACGCAAAGATGGACGGCTCGGCTGAAAGAATGAACAAGGCGATGGCGTTAATGGGCAAATTCTGCCGGGAGAACAGAAAACCTACACAGTGAATGTCCAATGTTGAATAACGAATATCGAATGTCGATAAGTATAGGAGGACCAAAACATGCGAAAAATTCAAGTACTAAAAAATCGCACTTTTACACTTATGAGCATAACTTTCTTTACGTTTCTGACGGGCTGCCAGATGGTGGAAGCAGATAAGTTGACGGCTGTGCCCTTTACTAACGTGGCGTTTGCGGATGAGTTCTGGTCGCCGTGGATTGAGACCAACCGGAAGGTAACTGTCCCCTGCGCTTTCAAGAAGTGCGAGGAAACCGGACGTATCAGCAACTTCGCCAAGGCCGGCGGCCTGATGGAGGGAAAGTTTGAAGGCATCTACTTTAATGATTCGGACCTTTACAAGGTAATAGAAGGAGCTGCCTATTGCCTGAAAAACCATCCCGACCTGGAACTTGAGAAATACGTTGACGGAGTGATTGATAAAATCGCGGCGGCTCAATGGGAAGACGGTTATCTTTATACCTTTTATTCTGTGCCCCGGCGACAACCGGAAAAGCGGTGGAGTGATATTCGCGGCAAACATGAACTTTACTGTGCGGGGCATTTTTTCGAGGGTGCGGTTGCTTACTACCAGGCCACCGGAAAAAGAAAGATTCTGGATGTCGCCATCAGGCTTGCCGACAAGATTGATTCGGTTTTCGGCCCCGACAGAAAACGCGATGTGCCCGGTCACGAGGAAATAGAGATAGGCCTGGTGAAGTTGTATCGCGTAACCGGCAACGAGAAGTACCTCAAGCTGGCAAAGTTCTTCCTTGATGAGCGCGGGTGCGCCGAGGGACACAAGCTCTATGGCCCGTACAGCCAGGACCACAAGCCGGTGATTGAGCAGAGCAAGGCGGTCGGCCACGCCGTCCGGGCAGGTTACCTGTATTCCGGGATGGCGGATGTCACAGCGCTGACCGGTGATGCCAATTATGTCAAGGCAATCGACCGGATATGGCAGGACGTCGTCTCGAAAAAGCTGTATCTGACCGGTGGTGTCGGCGCCCGACGCGGTGGCGAATCCTTCGGTAACGATTACGAGTTGCCCAACAAGACGGCCTATTGCGAGACCTGTGCCGCCATTGCCAATGCTATGTGGAACCATCGCCTGTTCCTGCTGCACGGCGAGGCAAAGTATATCGACGTTCTGGAACGGGTAATCTACAACGGGTTCCTTTCGGGCATTTCTATAAGCGGTGATAAGTTCTTCTACCCGAACCCGCTGGCCAGTGGCGGTGCCCATCAGCGAAGCCCGTGGTTCGGCTGCGCCTGCTGTCCCACGAACATCGTGCGTTTTGTGCCCTCGCTTCCCGGATATGCTTACGCGCACCGGGGCGACATTGTGTATGTGAATCTTTTCGTCAGCGGAAGCGCTACAATCAAGATGGATGACAATACCGTGCGCCTAAGGCAGCAGACGCGCTACCCCTGGGATGGAGACGTGAAGATTACGGTGGAGCCGAAACGGTCGAAGGAATTCGCAATTTACGTGCGCATTCCCGGCTGGGCCCAGAATCAACCCGTGCCGAGCGACTTGTACCGGTATTTGAACAAGAGCCGAAAGAAAGTAACACTCAAGGTCAACGACAGGTTAATTGCTCTGGATATAGATAAGGGCTTTGCCCGTATCCGTCGGAAGTGGAAAAAAGGCGATGTAGTCAAACTGACTTTACCTATGCCGATACGGCGCGTGCTGAGCCACGAAAATGTCAAGGACAATGCGGGGAAAACGGCGCTGCAGCGCGGCCCAATAGTATATTGTGCTGAATGGCCGGACAACGGCGGACGGGTGAGCAACCTTGTCTTACCGGATGACGCAGCGCTTAGGCCTGAATACCGCAAGGACATGCTGAACGGTGTTACTGTGATTTGCGGCACAGCCTGCGGTTCGTATTCCAGCAAAGATGGAAAATATACGGTAACGAAGGAGCAAGACTTTGTCGCGATTCCCTACTACGCCTGGGCGCACCGTGGCAAGGGTGAGATGGCAGTGTGGCTGGCTCGGAACCTCGAAGGCATTAATCCGCTAAACCTGCCGAAAGAGGAAACAAATGAGGAGAACTGAAGGTTCGAAATTCAAGCGCCTCTGGCACTTGCTGATAATGTGCGTTTTGCTGGGCGTTTTGCCGTCTTTTGCAGTTGAGCAAGCGCCCGTGTCGGGTCAGGTCGAATTCGGCACTTTCTTTGTTGCTCCGAAACGGCGCAATAATAATATAGATTAACTATGAGGCAGCAAAAGAAGTTTCTAACGGGGTCAATTTTTTACCCTTGACGGCTTAATCGCCCTTTGTTAAAACAAAATCTGTTTGTTGAGTCAAATATAACTTAATCGAAAGGAATTGGACTATGGCAGAAGAGAAGGAAACCCCGGAGCCGGCAGAAGAATCAGCCGGCGAAACCGGCGCTGAACAGCCCGCAGGCACGGAAGAACCCGCCGGTGCCGAACAGCCCGAAGGTGTTCAAGAGGCCCAGGCACCCAAAGAAGTTAGTAAAGATGCCCGTATGTGGGCGATGTTGTGCCATCTTTTGGCTATCTTTACCAGCTTTATTGCTCCTTTGATTATCTGGCTGGTGAAGAAAGAAGAGGACCCGTTTATTGACAATCAAGGTAAGGAAGCACTGAACTTTCAGATTACGGTGGCTATTGCGATAGTTGTGTCATGGTTGCTGTGCTTTGCTTGCATAGGCTTTGTGTTGTTGCCACTGGTAGGGATTGCAGACATAGTCTTTTGCATCATGGCTACCGTAAAGGCCAATAAGGGTATAGCTTATCGCTATCCGGTCAGTATCCGGTTCATTAAGTAAAAATTCAGTCGGCGGCAACGGGAATTAACTAACCACGTGCCGGTATATGATTTCTCATCAAGTCGCAGATTGGCGTGTGTGCTATTGCTTTTTGCGCTCTCATAGGTCACAAGGTGCTGATAGTAGGCGGGCTGATTGCTGTGATGCTTTTGACTGGCTTTTGTTTATAAAAGCACAAGACATAAGACTTTAGTCTTTGGTCTATAGTATTTGTCGGCTTGTTGCGTTATTTATTCATCAATGGCTGCTTGATAAATAGCGAGCCGGCAGGTCAGTTCAAGTATCTAAAAATGGGAGAGGAGGTCATTTTATGAAATCTAAAATAAACCCCGTTGGAAATTCTATAAGTCGGCAACATTCTGCCAAAAGCAGGGTTACTAACGGTATGAACCGGCGGGAATTTATCAAAGCGTTAGGCCTTGGGGCGGCGGCGCTGGCGATGCCGGGCTGTGCGGGCAAGGCGTCCGGGGACAAACCGAACTTTATTATCATATTCTGTGACGATGCGGGCTACGCCGATGTCGGCTGCTTCGGGGCGAAAGGTTTTGAAACGCCGAATCTGGATCGTATGGCCGCCGAGGGTGTACGCTTCACGGATTTCTACGTTGCTGCGGCATCGTGCACGCCGTCGCGCGCGGCGTTGATGACCGGCTGCTATCCGCAGCGTGTAAGTCTGCCGCACGTGCTTGGCCCGAAGGCAAAAATCGGCATCAGCAGCGAGGAACAGACAATCGCTGAGCTGCTCAAGTCGCGCGGGTACGCAACGGCTTGCTATGGTAAGTGGCACCTTGGGCATCATCCTGAATTCCTGCCGAAGCGCCACGGCTTTGACGATTACTTCGGCCTGCCTTATTCGAACGATATGTGGCCGCGCCACCCGACCAATAAGAGCTTCCCCGACCTGCCGCTGATTGAGGGTGAGAAAATCATCGAATATAACCCCGACCAGACGAAGTTGACCACGTGGTATACGGAACGGGCCGTAAGGTTTATCGAAAAGAACAAAGACCGGTCGTTTTTTCTTTATCTGCCGCACTCGATGCCGCACGTGCCGCTGTATGTTTCGGATAAGTTTAAGGGCAAGTCGAAGCAGGGGCTGTACGGCGACGTCATTATGGAAATCGACTGGTCGGCGGGTCAGATTCTTTCGACGCTGAAACGATTGGGCATTGATGAACAAACGCTGGTGATGTTTACATCGGATAACGGGCCGTGGCTGAGCTACGGTGACCATGCCGGCTCGGCCAGGCCGCTTCGTGAGGGCAAGGGCACCACGTTTGATGGCGGCCAGCGGGAGCCGTGTATCATCCGCTGGCCCGGCAGAATCCCTGCCGGGACGGTCTGTGACGAGTCGGCTTCTGCGATGGATATCCTGCCGACACTGGCGAAACTGGCCGGAGCAGAGTTGCCCGCCCTGCGCATCGATGGCAAGGACATCTGGCCGCTTATGTCAGGTCGGGCCGGCGCCAGAAGTCCGCACGAAGCGTTGTTCTACTACCGCGGCTGGGCGCTGGAGGCGGTCCGCAGCGGCAAATGGAAGCTTCACCTGCCGCACAGCTACCGCACATTGGGTGGGCGAAAGGGCGGCACAGGCGGTAAACCGGTCAAATACGAGCAGGCCAAAATCGGCCTGGCACTGTTCGACCTGGAGAAAGACATAGGCGAGCAGCATGATGTCTCTGCTCAGCATCCGGAAGTGGTCGAGCGGCTTTTAGGCCTCGCTGATAAAATCCGCGAAGACCTCGGCGATTCGACGAAGAAAATGACGGGAAAAAGCAGAAGGCCACCCGGCCGTATATAACCCGGCGCTGATAATAAGCTGAAAACTAAGACAAAGCACACAAAACACAAGTCATAAGTTTTAGTCTTTAGTCTTCAATCTTTTTCAACTGTGCTGTTATGCACTCTGCAGCACTCTTGCAAAATTGCTGTCGGCACGATATTATATCTTAAATGGCGGCAAAATCACGTAAGAGTAAGGATAAACAGGGTTCGGTGGCGGTTAATAAAAAGGCCTATAGGAATTTCGAGTTCATCGAGGAGTTTGAGGCCGGCCTTAGCCTGCTGGGCACCGAGGTAAAGTCGCTGCGGGCCGGTCAGGCTGACCTTGACGGCTCATACGCAAGAGTCGAAAACGAGCAGTGCTGGCTCGTTGGCGCCAAGATTGCCCCCTACCAACAGGCTGGCATGTCTTTTCATGAGCCGACCAGAAAGAGAAAACTGCTGCTGCACAGGACCGAAATCCGCAGGATAAAAATCAAGCTCGAGCAGCGGGGCTTTACCTTCGTGCCTTTGCGGATTTATTTTAACGACAGGGGCCTGGCAAAAATAGAACTGGCCCTGGCCAGAGGCAAAAGACAATACGACAAACGAAAGGTAATTGCCGAACGCCAGCAGAAGCGGGATGTCGATAGAAATATGAAAAAGTACCGAAGAAAAGTAAAAAGGCAAAAGTAAAAAGAAAGAATTAGCCACAGACGACACAGAGAAAAAAAATAAAAATTAAAAAGCAAAATGACAAACCATACAGGGGTTTTCAATTATGGCTGAAGAAGAAAAAAAAGAAGAAAAAAAGATTATAGTTGACGAGGACTGGAAGCAGCAGGCGCAGAAGGAGAAAGAGATATTGGCTGCACAGGAAGAAGCTGAGAAAGAAGAGGCCCAGGAAGAAAGTAAGCGCCGTGGACCTTTGCCGAAAGGTAATTTTGCTGCGCTGGTAAGTATGCTCGTTACGCAGGCATTATTTGCTTTAGGGGTGCTGGAAGTAAAAGGACAGGAAAAAAGAGAGCCGGATTTGGACATGGCGAAATACAATATCGACATGCTCGAGGCACTTCAAGAGAAGACCAAAGGCAACTTGACCGAACAGGAAGAAAAAGTTCTTGAAAACACACTTAATGAGGTTCGTATGGCCTACGTTAAGGTCGCAGGGTAAAAACGCGTATCTCGTATCTCGTGAAGCGTATCTCGCTGGAGAAAGCGGAAAGTAAAGGACATTGAGGGTTGGCTTAGTTGGCGAATATATTAGATAAAATCATTGCCGACAAAAGGGCGGAAGTAAAGGTTCGTCGGTCGCAAACAAGCATCGAGGAGCTTGAAGCACGCATACGTTCGCTGGATAAGTGCCGCAACTTCTACAAGGCTGTCACCAGGCCCAACAGCCGGGGCATAAACGTTATCGCCGAGGTCAAAAAGGCCTCGCCGTCGGCCGGGGTTATTCGCGAGGATTTCGACCCCGTGGCCATTGCGCGAACCTACAAAAAATGTGGTGCCGATGCAATCAGCGTTCTAACCGATGAGAAATATTTTCAAGGCCGGCTCGAATATATAAAGCAAATAAAAGAGGCGGTGGATTTGCCTGTTTTGCGAAAGGATTTTATTATCGACCTCTGGCAGGTGTACGAATCGCGCGCCGCCGGTGCCGATGCGATACTCTTAATAGCAGAAGCGCTAAAGCCCGGCGAGCTAATGGACTTGATGATAGCGGCAGCGGAGCTGACGTTAACGGTGCTTCTGGAAATCCACCGGGCCGATACACTGCTAACTGTGCGCAGCATGGTCGGCTTTCCTAAAAAGGGATACAGCGTTCTCGGAATCAACAATCGCAACCTGACCACAATGGAGGTGGATTTGAATACGACCAGCCGATTGGCCGAACTTATCGACAACAAAAACGAGCTGGTTGCCGAAAGCGGAATAAAAACACGGGCCGACGTCGAAAAGCTCAAGTCCATCGGCGTAAGGGCCGTTCTGATTGGCCAGGTGCTGTGCGAAAGCGCTGATATCGAAGAAAAATTCACTGAGCTATTCGGCTGATAACTATCTGATATGGACTATTTTATTTTAGCTACGATTGGTGTTTTGATGGGTCTTTTCGGCGGCCTGCTTGGCATCGGCGGCTCGGTGATTATGATTCCCGCCCTTGTATTTGCGTTCGGCGAAAACCAGCATCTCTATCAGGCCTCGGCGATGATTTGCAACTTCTTCGTTGGTGCCTCAGCGGTAATAGTTCATAAAAAGGCTGATGTCCTGGTGATGGGCGTTATTAAATGGCTGATTCCTGCTGCAGCTTTGGGGATTATAATCGGCGTTGCAATCAGTAACAGCTCCGTTTTTGCCCGCGACAACAGTTACCTTTTGGCCCGTATCCTTGGGCTCTTTATGGTTTATGTGGTTGTTTACAATTGTTTAAGATTCGGCAGGCCTCGCGGCGGAGCGAACGGCTTTGATATTTCGCAAACCCGCCGCTCGGTGCCTTTGACTATCCTCTGCGGCCTGCTAAGCGGAATATCAGCAGGGCTGTTGGGACTCGGCGGCGGCTCTGTCTGCGTTCCCGCTCAGCAGTTTTTTTTGAAAATGCCGTTGAAAAGGGCTATCAGTAATTCCGCCGCGACCATCGCTTCAATCGCTCTTATAGGAGCGTTTTACAAAAATATTACGCTGCCGCAGCACAATATCAAGGGGACACCATTTTCCGACGTATTGCAAAACGGAAACCCGGCAGTGGAATCCCTCAGGATAGCAGTCGTTGTTATTCCCGGCGCCATCGTGGGTGCCTTTTTGGGCAGCCTGAGTATGCATAAACTGCACAGCGACATAGTCAGGGCTGCCTTTATCCTGTTGGCTGCTCTTGCCTGTTATAAACTGCTTACGGTAGCACCGGCCGGTTAGCCGTTAGCGACAAACCCGAAGGCGGCGATTAGCATAAAAGACGTTGTCGGTGGCAAAGTCGCGATTCCCCCTACCTGTTCTTCTGCGCTTTCTGGATTTTAGCCCACGGGTCCCGCAGCGTTACCGTCCGATTGAATACGAGCTTTCCCTCAGAGCTATCGGGGTCGACACAAAAATAGCCCAGTCGCTCGAACTGGTATCGACTTAGCGGCGTGGCGCCGGCCAGAGACGGCTCAATACGGCACGAGACAAGCGTTTCCAGCGAGTTCGGACTCACGTTGGATTTGAAATCCTCGCTTTCGCCTGCATCGTCCGGATTTTCCTTTGTGAAGAGATGGTCGTACAGTCGGACTTCGGCTTTGAGCGAATGGGCGGCTGAAACCCAGTGCAGCGTTGCCTTGACCTTGCGTCCGTCCGGAGCATCACCGCCTCGTGTCGCCGGGTCGTATGTGCAGTGCAGCTCGACGACTTCGCCGGTTGCATTCTTGACCACGTCGCAGCAGGTGATGAAATACGCATATCGCAGGCGAACCTCCCGGCCGGGCGCCAGGCGGTAGAACTTGCTCGGCGGCTCCTCCATAAAATCCTCCCGTTCGATATACAGCTCTCGCGAGAAGGGGACCTTCCGCGTCCCGGCGCTTGCATCTTCCGGATTGTTCACGGCCTCGAGCTCTTCGACCTTATCGGCGGGATAGTTGTCGATGACTACCTTGAGCGGCCTGAGCACGGCCATCACGCGCGGCGATGTCTTGTTCAAATCTTCCCGGACGCAGTGTTCGAGCAGCGCTATATCAACGGTACTGTTGAACTTGTTGACCCCGATACGTTTGCAGAAGTTTCGGATGGCCTGGGGCGAGTAGCCGCGCCGCCGCAAGCCACAAATGGTCGGCATCCGTGGGTCGTCCCATCCGCTGACATGGCCTTGCTGCACCAACTGCTGAAGCTTGCGCTTGCTCATCACGGTGTAGCTCAGATTGAGGCGAGCGAACTCTATCTGCTGGGGATGATAGACGCCCAACTCGTTCAGGAACCAGTCATACAACGGCCGATGATTCTCAAATTCCAGCGTACAAATCGAATGGGTGATTCCTTCGATGGAATCTTCAAGCCCGTGGGCCCAGTCATACGTCGGATAGATGCACCACGCATCGCCCGTGCGGGGATGGGTCGCGCGCAGGATTCGATACATAACCGGGTCCCGCAAATTCAAGTTTGGGGACGCCATGTCAATCTTCGCTCGAAGGACGCGGGAACCGTCCGGGAATTCACCTGCCCTCATACGCTCGAACAGGTTCAGATTTTCCTCGACCGAACGGTTGCGATACGGACTATCCTTTCCCGGCTTAGTCAGTGTACCGCGATATTCTCTTGTTTGCTCGGCCGCCAGGTCGCAAACGTATGCCTTGCCGGCTTTGATAAGCTGCACGGCGTACTGGTACATTTGCTCGAAGTAATCTGAGGCGTAATACAGCCGGTCTTCCCAATCGAAGCCGAGCCATCGAACATCTTGCTTGATAGATTCGATGTATTCTTCTTCTTCTTTGATAGGATTGGTATCATCGAACCGCAGATTACAGAGGCCGCCGTATTCGGCTGCGATACCAAAATTAAGGCAGATGCTTTTGGCGTGTCCGATGTGCAGATAGCCGTTCGGCTCAGGAGGAAATCGAGTAACCACTCGACCACCCCATTTGTTAGTCTTGGCGTCTTCTGCGACAATCGCTCGGATAAAATCAAGCCTGGTTGTAGAGTCATTTGTCTTCATAATTAGCATCAACTTTCACGTTTGCCCTGTCGTTGTATCATAGTTTAGCACATTATAGTTATCCGGGAAAGACAAAATTGGTGCTTTACATCGTGATACGAGCTTGTGGACTCTGCGTGAGATGATAATGTTCACTTCACGAGTTTGTTTTTGAATGGAGCTTTCGATTGCGTTCAAGGTGATGATGGGTATGTCTTTCCCTCGTCGCGCGACACGAATAATCTCCCGTTCAATTTCCTGGTGCAACAGCGCCCGATGTTCTTTATTCCGTCGTTGCTGTCTTTGCTTTGGCTACTTTTTCACGGAAACGACGTATATCTTCCGATTCATCCGCTGTGGCGTTTAAAAAATCGGCGTATGAAGCAAACTCCGTCTTGCGGGCCTGGTACTCCTGTCTTAATTCTCGTTGGATGCGATTTTTCATCTTTACGCAATCAAATGTTTTCGTCCTGCTCATCATAAGTTACCTCGAATGGACTCAATATAGTCAAAGAACGGTATCCGTGACTGACATTTACGCTGTTGAACCCTCTGATTTTGTCGTAATTGACGATGTGCTTGAAGTTCCAGCTTAGAATCAGGTCCGCCCCGGCCACCGTTGCTGCCGCCACGTGCAGCGCATCGCCTTCTGAAGCCTGTGCCAACACATTGGCATCGATGTAGGATTTTGCCAGTTCTTGCATCTCGTCATCAATGTTCAAAACTTCAACCAATTCGGGCGGAAGGTTTTTCCAGACAGCCTGAACTGCATCAGGAGCTTTTACGAGTTCGCGAAGTGTCTCGGTGGATAGAAGTACCACAAAGTTTCCTTTGTGTACCCGCTCAAAAAAAAGTTTGCTTATCTCGACAAAATCTTCATCCTGAGTACCACCAAAAACAGACGTATCTACATAAACTCGTATCTTATGCATTATGGTCTCCTGCATTTACATTATCTCATCACGCGACATTAATCATCTCCTGCTCAATTGCCTGACGAACCTGTGGGCGAAGCGCCTTGTCGGTTACCAGGTCAACTCCTGTTCCCAGCAGGTCTTCCAGATAGAACTTCAATTCCATAAAGCCATCAAAATTTGCTTTTTGGTCGAATACCACCAGCACGTCCACGTCGCTGTTATCTCTTGCCTCGTCGCGGGCTATCGAGCCAAAAATCGAAAGTGCCTTGACCGAAAAACGTTGCCGGATTTCTTTGATACTGCCTTTAAGCCGTGTTAGAACTGCCTGCCTATTCATAGTGAGTCTCCAATGTCAGTTTTGATATTTTAACACATTATAGTTATCCGGAGCAAAATTGACAGAAGAATTTATCGGATTTGACTATCAGAGGCAAAGGTGCAAATTTGCTAAGGCTGCCATCTGGTTCTTGACAATAGTCCTGATATAGCTTATTCTGCAGCTTTCTCGCTTATTTTCTGGAATTGATGAGGTTTACGATGGTCGTAACACGTTTTGCACCGTCACCGACAGGTTATCTGCACGTCGGCGGAGCCAGGACGGCTCTTTTTAACTGGCTTTTTGCCAGGCGGATGGGCGGCAAATTCATACTCCGTATCGAAGATACGGACCTTAAACGCAATACCCCCACAGCCACCCGGCAGGTTATGGACGACCTGCGCTGGCTCGGAATCCAGTGGGATGAAGGCCCTGAAGTCGGCGGCCCCAACGGGCCGTATCTGCAGTCCCAACGAAGGGACCTCTACGATAAATACGTAAAACAACTCATCGATGAGAAAAAGGCGTATTACTGTTTCGACACGCCTGAAGAGCTCGATGCACTTCGCAAAGAAGCTGAGGCCCAAAAGAAAAACTTCATTTATCCCCGGCCCAAAGATTTCCCCGGCGAAAGCGATGTCGAAAAGGCAAAGGCCCGGGATAAACCGGCGGCAGTTCGTTTTGCAATGCAGCTGACCGGGATTGTTGTAACAGATGTTGTTCGCGGTGAAGTAAAATTCGGACCCGGCGAAATAGGCGATTTTATCATACAAAAGAGCGATGGATTCCCAACATACAACTTTGCCTGCGTGGTTGATGACTATTCGATGAAGGTTACCCACGTCATTCGCGGCCAGGAACACCTTATGAATACGCCCGGCCAGCAGGCATTATGGAAAGCCCTGGGATTTGGCGAGCTTCCGAAGTATGCTCACATGTCCGTTACCATCAGCGAAACCGGCGGCAAACTTTCCAAACGCGAGCGTCCGGAGGCGCTGCGCAAAATAATCAAGGCAACACAGGATATTGACCTCGAAAAGCTTGCAGAGGTCGGCAACATTACCCTTGAAGAGGTCGAAACTTTTATCAAGGCAAAGACCACCCCTGATATACCCAGCATTGATGCAATGGCGACGTATCTTGGCGTTGCTCTGCCGGAAATCAATGTCGTTGATTTCTTCAGGAGCGGCTATCTGCCCGAAACAATGGTAAACTTCCTTGCACTGCTCGGCGCCAGCCCCGGCGGCGACCGTGAAATTATGCCGCTTGACGAATTAATCGATTGTTTTGACCTTTCGCGTTTGACAAAGGCCAACAGCTTGTTCGACCGCAAGAAACTTCTTGCTTTCAACACCGAGCACATCCGTCAGGCCGGCGGCGAAAAACTTCTTAGCCATTTTAAGGATTACCTAAAAGCTGTCGAATCTCCGGTAATTTCCGCGGACGATAAGATGCTCGAGAAAATTTTAGAAATTTGTGCAGGCGCAAGAACGTTAGCTGATATTGAGCGCAAAAGCAGATTTCTCTTTTTGGCCGATGAAAAGATAGAGTACGATGAGAAAGCGGTCAAAAAAGTTTTGCTCAAAAATAACGGATTAGCTATTCTTCAAATCGTTCGTGATAAACTTGCGGCGATGGAACAATTTACCGTTGAGAATATTGAGAATATGCTGCGCAGCTTGGCCGAGGAAAAGCAAGTCGGCTTGGGCAAAGTCGCTCAGCCATTGCGGGTCGCTATCTGTGGGACTGCGGTCAGTACGCCGATTTTTGACTCAGTTCAGATGTTAGGCAAAGAAAATACCCTGACCAGAGTGGATATCACGTTGAAGAAATTTGGACAAAGTAATGATGACTGCTAAAAGAAAACTTTTACTGTATTACCTAATTTTTTTAGCTTTAACTGCAGTGTGTATATTATTACGGAACATCCTCGCAGTCCCGGTATTTGTCTTGTTGGCATTATTATTAAAACGGATTCTACATCCGTTCCCAAAGCATAGATTTAAATTTGCCAATTATGGCTTGCCTGGGGAGATATGTGGTATCGTTTTGTGGGCGGGCACGATTGTACTGGCGGTTCTTTGTATTTATTACTTCAATGTAGAGAATCCGTATCGCTCTGTCTTACTGGTTCTGATTGCCGTATATATACCGATTGGCATAATGCAAACTTATGGAGAGATCAAGCTTGCTATGAAGGAAGATAAAAATTATGATTCTCATAGGGCAGGTGTATAATGTCACTATTGGTAACCGGCTCGATAGCTATTGATACGGTCTCAACGCCTTACGGTGTTAGTGAGGACTGCCTCGGCGGTTCTTCGGTTTATTTTAGTATGGCGGCCAGTTTCTTTACGCCGGTTCGACTTCTCGGTGTTATCGGCTCGGATTGTCCGTTCGATTTGGCTAAAGTTTTTGCCGGCAGGGACGTTGACTTGACAGGTCTGGAGGTTAGAGAAAACAGCAAAACCTTCCGCTGGAAAGGCACTTACAGCGATAATATGGATGACAGAAGAACTGATTGCCTGGAATTAAACGTCCTTGCCGAAGCGCCGCCGAGAGTGCCTGATGAATATAAAGACAGCAAATACGTTTTTCTTGCCAATACGGCGCCCGCCCTTCAGCTTCAATTGCTCGAACAAATTGAAAAGGGCGTTTTCGCAGCGGCTGATACGATGAACTGCTGGATTGAGAATGAGCTTGATGATTTAAAGCAGCTGCTTAAAAAAATCGACTGCTTGATAATCAACGAGGATGAAGCAAGGATGTTGGCGGACGAGCATAATCTGATAAAGGCGGCGCAAAAGATTCTGGATACGGGGCCGAGCGTTGTTATCATTAAAAAAGGCGAATCGGGTTCAATAACGTACAATAGCGACGGGGAAAGTTTTATTCTGCCGGCCTTTCCAGCCGCTGAAGTTAAAGACCCCACGGGTGCCGGCGACAGCTTTGCTGGGGGCCTGATGGGCTATCTGGCACAAGTATGCAAGACCGATTCTGAATCGCTAAAGACAGCAATTGCCTACGGTACAGTGGCTGCCTCGTTTACGATTGCTGATTTTTCGCTGCAGGGATTGACCTCGATAGATAAAACTGATATCGACGGCAGATTTGAAACCTTGCGAAAACTAACACATTTTTAGCAGGCTAATGAACTAATGCGAGTGTTTATAGCGATAGATATTGACGAGAAGATCAGGAAGGCCTTAGGCGATTTGCAGCAGAAGCTCCAGAGCAAAGTTGATATTAAAAAAGGCGACGTCAAGTGGGTGAACCCGGAGAATATACACCTGACACTGAAGTTCCTGGGCGAAATTGAAGACGAAAAAGTCGTCGAGGTCTGCAATATAGTCGAAAAGGTTGCCGGCGGACACAAGAGCTTCGAGCTGGATATACAAACCGTCGGTTGTTTCGGCGGCAGAAGTGCCAGAGTTTTATGGGTTGGCGCAGGCGAAGGAAAAGACAATCTGCTGCAGTTGCAGAAGGACCTCGAGCAGCAGCTGGCTCTGGCGGGCTGGCCTGAGGAAAAGAGAAAGTTTTCCGGCCATCTGACGCTTTGCAGAGTAAGGAACCCCAGGGCGGGTGTCAAGCTGGCGGCAGTGGGTGAAGATTACAGGGATTTTAAGCTCGGGATTATATCGGCCGATTCGGTCTCGGTTTATCAGAGCCAGTTGACGCCGAAAGGTCCCGTTTATACTGTGTTAGGAAATTACAAAATGTGTGAAGCGTGAAATGTGAAGTGAAGCACGAGATACGAAATAGGAGATTGTGAAAATGGCAAAGACAAAAACGTCCCAAACAAGTAAGAGCAAGATAGAGCGTTTGAGGCCCCAAACAACCGGCAAAGAAAACGCCCTGCAGCGTGTGATTGCACAGATTGAAAAGCAATATGGCCAGGGTGCCATAATGCAAATGGACGAGCACAGGTACGCCAGAATTGAGGGCATACCCACCGGCTCATTATCGCTGGATATCGCCCTCGGCGGTGTGGGCATCCCGCGCGGCAGAGTTACCGAAGTGTTCGGGCCGGAAGCGTCCGGCAAAACCACCCTCGCACTTCACATCATTGCAAACGCCCAGCGTGCAGGCGGCGTGGTCGCATTTATCGATGCCGAACACGTCCTGGACCCAACCTGGGCGAAAAAGTTGGGCGTCGATGTCAGCAGCCTGCTGATTAGCCAGCCCGACACAGGCGAACAGGCGCTTGAAATCACCGAGATGTTAATCAGGTCCAATTCCGTCGATGCTATTGTGATTGATTCCGTCGCTGCACTGACGCCAAAAGCAGAAATTGAAGGCCAGATGGGTGACACCCACATGGCATTGCAGGCAAGATTAATGAGCCAGGCGATGAGAAAGCTTACCGCCGTCATTAACAAGAGCAAAACTTCCCTTGTTTTCATAAATCAAATCCGTATGAAAATCGGCGTGATGTTCGGCAACCCCGAAACGACCCCAGGCGGAAGGGCACTGAAATTTTACAGCACAGTCCGAATCGATTTAAGACGGCTGGCAACCATAAAGGAAGGTGGCATCGCCATCGGTAACAGGGTCAGGGCAAGGGTGGTAAAGAACAAAATCGCACCCCCTTTCCGTGAATCGGAATTCGACCTTATGTTCGACAGTGGAATCAGCTACGAAGGCGATTTGCTCGATTTGGGCCTTGGTTGTGAAGTAGTCGAAAAAAGCGGGGCCTGGCTGAACTACGGCGATATCCGGCTTGGCCAGGGCAGAGAAAACGCCAAAAAATATCTTGCTGAAAACAAGGACCTGTGCGAGGAGCTAAAAAATAAAGTCCTCGCTGCCAAAGGCCTGGTGTAGGTAAAGAGCAAAAAGTAAAAAGTAAAATATAAATGTCATTGCGAGCCCGAACAACGTGAGGGCGTGGCAATCTCTGACTTGCAAATGATTGAGATTGCTTCGGTTGCTTCGCTCCCTCGCAATGACACTTTGTATCATTTTTGAATTTTGATTTGTAATTTTGACATTTGATTTTTGATATTTGATTTTAATATGTTGAGTGCAAAGCAAATAAGAAGCGGCTTTATAGATTTTTTCAGGAATAAAGGCCACGAATTTGTCCCCAGCTCGCCCATAGTGCCCATCGGCGACGAGACCTTACTTTTTGCCAATGCGGGAATGAATCAGTTCAAGGATATCTTTGTGGGGCTGACCCCGCCGGAATACCGCCGGGTGGTCAACAGTCAAAAATGCCTGCGGGTAAGCGGAAAACACAACGACCTTGAAGAAGTGGGCAAAGACACGTATCACCACACCTTTTTTGAAATGTTAGGCAATTGGTCGTTCGACGATTACTTCAAGGCAGAAGCAATCGAATGGGCCTGGGAGCTTCTTACCGAGGTTTGGGGCATCGACCCGGACCGCTTGTGGGCAACGGTTTTTCAAGGTGATGCAGAAGATAGCTCCCCACCTGACAGCGATGCCAAATCGCTTTGGCCAAAAGTAACAGGCATTCCAGACGAGAGGGTACTCTTTGGTGGAAAAAAAGATAATTTCTGGGAGATGGGCGATATCGGTCCCTGCGGGCCTTGCAGCGAAATACACATCGACCTCGGCGCGGAGATGTGTGATATGAAGGAGACAAAAGGTCATAAGTGCGCCGTCAACAGCGGGTGCAGCCGGTTTATCGAACTGTGGAATCTTGTCTTTATACAATATAACCGCACCGAGGACGGCCGGCTTGTTGACTTAGGTGCCAAATACGTCGACACCGGTGCCGGCCTGGAAAGAATAGCTGCGGTGCTGCAGAAAAAAAAGAGCAACTACGATACCGATTTATTCATACCGATAACCGATTGCTTAAGTGACATAACCGGCCACAAATATACGTCCGAGCTGAACAACAGAATCGATAATGCCTTCAGGGTTATATCCGACCATATTCGCTCGCTCACTTTTGCGATGACCGATGGCGCAACGCCCTCTAATGAAGGCAGGGGCTATGTAATTCGCCGGCTGCTTCGCCGGGCTTCGAGGTTCGGAAGGGAGCTGGGAATGCACGAGCCGTTTATGTATAAACTTGTGCCGATAGTTGTTGATTGTTTGGGCGATGCGTTCGTTGAGATAAAAGCGCGGTCAGATTATGTGGCTATGGTGATTGAATCGGAAGAGGCAAGCTTTGGCAGAACACTCGATAGAGGTATTGAAATCTTCAACACCGCTGCCGAGCGGGCGGGAGCCGGCGAAAGGACCATCAGTGGCGAAGACGCCTTCCAGCTTTACGACACCTATGGCTTTCCGCTTGATTTGACCGAGCTTATGGCCAAAGAGCGCAACCTCAAAGTCGATACGGCTAAATTTGACAAACTGATGGAAGAGCAGAGAAAGCGGGCAAGAGCAGCATTTGTTAAGGATTCCATATCAATATCGGATAAGGTTAGCGTTACCGTTTTGCCGAAAACCGAAGACCTCCATAAATATCGCAGCGACCAGTGCGACGGTCAGATAGTCGGCTGGGTCGACAACGAGGGTTTCAAAAACGAGGGTCGAATTGAAGCTGGCGTCGAGGTTGGCCTTATTCTTGACAAGACTTGTTTTTATGCCGAGGCAGGCGGCCAGGTCGGCGATTGCGGACGTTTAGAATCAGACAATGGCCGTTTTGTTGTCGAGAATACTGCAAAGATAGCCAACTGCGTTATTCACCGAGGCCGAGTTGCTGAAGGTGTATTTAGTGTCAGCGACAAGGTAAAAGCAATAGTCAGCAAAGATAGAGACGCGACAAAGAAAAATCATACCGCCACTCACCTGCTCCAGTGGGCGCTGCAGGAGGTGCTCGGCAAATCGGTGGCACAGCAGGGCAGTCTCGTTGGGCCGGACTATTTGAGATTTGACTTTACCTATCCAAAGGCGCCGAGCGCCAGGCAGCTAAAAAAAATTGAGCATAAAGTGCGGGAAAAAATTGCTGCCGACCTGCCGGTAACCTGTGTGGTAATGCCAAAAGACCAGGCCCAGAAACTCGGTGCAATGGCACTATTTGGTGAAAAGTATGGAAACGAGGTTCGGGTGGTGGCTATTGGTGCCGAGGGCAAGGACCGGCTCGGTGAGGCCTTTAGCCGGGAGTTTTGCGGCGGCACTCACGTCGATAGAATCGGCTCTATCGGCGGCTTTAAGATAATCAAAGAAGAAAGCATCTCAGCCGGCGTCCGCAGGATTACCGCGTTGACCGGTTCCGGGCTGGCTGGCTTTCTCGAACAGCGAAGCGAGATTATTGATGAGCTTTCGGAGACGCTAAAGGTTCCCGCTGAAAAGCTGGCCGACAGAGTTGAACAGCTAATAAAGGACAATAAAAAGCTGGCCAAGGAGCTCAAGTCAGCCGCCCGACAAGCCGGCAGTGACATTATGGCCGAAGCAAAACGGCTTCTGGAAAAATGCGAGAAAATCGGCCAAACATCGGTAATCATTGGCCGATTGTCGGCAACTTCGGTCGAACAGGCCCGGGAGACCATCGATATGCTCAAGAAGAAAGCAAAATCTGCTGCTGTCGTCCTGGGCTTTGCTGATAACGACAAGGTAACACTGTTGGCAGGTATGACCAATGATTTAGTCAAGAGGGGCCTGAAGGCAGGCGTGCTGGTTAAGGCGATTGCGCCGCTAATTGACGGCGGCGGGGGCGGGCGACCGCAAATGGCACAGGCCGGCGGAAAAAATCCGGAAAAAATCGACGATGCCCTCGCAAAAGCTGCACAACTGATAAAGGAAAAATTAGCAAATCGATAATCACTTGTTCTGACTTCAAAGCTCTGGAAGGAAGGCTTGAAGGTGAAGGAGCCAGAGTCTGTAATTAGGTTCCACTGCAAAAACTGCGGCCAGAAAATCAGCGTCCCCAAAATACACGCCGGCAAAAAAGGAAAATGCCCAAAATGTAAAAGTATAATTGTTGTTCCAGGAGAAGCAGAGCGCACAGGTAGGGTGAGTTTCAAATGTTCAACGTGTGACGAAGACATAGAAGTACCGGAAAGCTCAAGAGGAAAACTCATAGAATGTTCTAAATGTGGCTGTTATGTGGAAGTCCCATCAGAAAAAAAACCGGTAGAAACAAAGAAAACCCCAATTGAACCACGTAGAGAGGATGACGTATCCGATAAGAGCATTGAAGCGCTGCAAAGGCTTGAGGGGAAAATACCAGTAGACGAAACCGAACAAACTGGCGAACGCAAGCTGCCGTGGATTATCGATATATTCCTCTATCCCGTCAGTGTACCAGGCCTGATAACTCTTGCGATTATAATCTTAATACCATTACTAATTGATATTGCAGCAGACTTACTTGGCCCATTTGGTTTTTTCATATCGATCCCAGGCTTTTTTATAAAAATTCCCATTCGTTTATATATATATTGGTATTTTGCTGAATGCATACGTGATAGTGCCGCCGGTGGATTGCGAGCACCTGAGACATTAGGGAACGCCCCAGGTCTGGGCGATATGTTCTGGCAATTTCTTAGACTGTTTGTTTGTTATGCCTTTTTCTTTGGGCCGGTAACCTTTTATCGCGGCTATAGCTATTTTTCCAATAATGAAATAAACGGCGTAATTTTCTGGTCATTGCTGACCTATGGGGTTTTCTTTTTCCCGATGGGAATATTGGCCGCTGTTATGTTCGAGTCGGTCAGAGGGTTGAACCCAATATTGCTCATACGCTCGATAATCAGCACCTTTTTCCAATACTGTGGACTTGTCATACTGTTTTATGGCCTTGCTGTTTTACTTGTTATAGTTCTCATGGGGTCGGCTTTGGCGGCTGTACGTACAGGATCGACTTTGTTGGGGCCACTTTTAGTTTATAACCTTATTATTATCATAGTTTACATTTGGCTGTTACTTGTGGCGGGGCATCTATTAGGCCGATTCTATTGGCGGTATCAGGAAAAACTCTACTGGGAAGTTTAATACTTGTTTTTGACTGATAAGTTGGAGAGATAGCTGGAAGTGAAAATAATTGAAGAACCTCAGTTGGTGGTCAAACGCAAACTGCCGTGGCTCATCGACATATTGCTCTATCCAACGAGCGTATCGGGTATAATTCACCTCGTAATTTTTCTGCTTGTGCCGCTGTTAATTAAGAAACTCGTCTTTATTTATTTCGGCATAGTGGCTCTGGTGCTTTATATGCTGCTTGTTGGCTACGTCTTTTATTACATTGGGCATTGTGTTTTTCATAGTTCCAAAGGCGGCTGGCGCGCGCCGGATATTTCAACTTATAATGCGCCTGATAGAGGCGATCTTCTTTCTCAATTGTTTCTTATGTTAGGCAGTGTCGCTGTTTGCTTTTGTCCGGCAGCTATATATTATATCATTACCGAACGAACCGATTTATTGTTTTGGTTGTTGTCGGCATACGGATTCTTCTTTCTTCCGATGGTGTTGTTAACAGTAGTCTTGTTTGATTCGGTCGATGCACTGAATCCGATAGTAATTATTCGCTCGATATTCAGAACATTTTTCCCGTACTGCGGACTGATTTTAGTCTTTTGTGCCCTTGGCGGACTGGTTGCCCCAATCATATCTAATTTGCCAAAAACCCACGCTTTGCGGCAGACCCCATTTTATATTTGCATGCTTTTGGATTATCTCTTAGGCGCAGCATTTATTTATCAAAAAATAGCATTTATTTATCTTGCAATGGTGGCAGCTCATCTATTGGGCAGGTTTTACTGGTGGCATAAGGACAAGCTTGACTGGGGATTGTAGCACGTAATTGCAGGTTCACTGCTGCTGTCGGATTCTTACGCTTTTTGCGTGGGCGTCGAGCCCTTCGGCCTCGGCTAAGCGGATAATATCGTCGGCACTTTCAGCTAATTTCTTTTTATCGTATTCGATAATACTTATGGATTTGACAAAGTCGTTGCTGGTAAGTGCACTGGAGAACCTTGCTCCTCTGCCTGTTGGTAAAGTATGACTTGGCCCGGCCCAGTAATCACCAACTGCGACAGGTGAGTATTCGCCAATAAATATTGCACCGGCATTTTCGATTTTATCTGCAATTTTTCTACTTTCATCACCGCACTGGATTTCTAAATGCTCAGCCGCTAAAAGATTTGCCCAGTCAGTTACATCCCCCATATTGTCAAACATAACAATGCCGCCGTATTTCTTCAAGCATTCGAGTGTTCGTCCTGCTCTTTGTAGTTGTTTTACCTGTTTTTTAAGCTCATCAAGGACGTTCTCGGCAAACTTCTGCGAATCAGTAAACAAAACTGCACTTCCTGGGTCGTGCTCTGTTTGACTTAACATATCAGCAGCTACCCAGGCAGGATTTGCCTTATCATTTGCAATTATGAGAACTTCGCTCGGTCCAGCTATAGAGTCAATACCGACCAGCCCTAACACTTTTTTCTTAGCCATCTGTACCCACTGATTGCCTGGCCCTACAATCTTATCAACGTTAGGTTTAATTCTTTCAGTTCCCTTTGCTAAAGCCATCACGGCCTGAGCGCCGCCAATTCGATAGACTTCATAGATTCCCAATTCGTAGCAAACACCTAAAGTTGCCGGATGGATATCGCCATCATACTTTGGCGGCGAAACCACTACAATTTCCCTCACACCGGCGACCTGCGCTGGAACGGCTGTCATTATTACTGTGGAAGGCAATGGAGCTGACGCTCCTGGCACACATATCCCAACCCTTTTTATGGGCGTATATTTTATTCCGGGATGAGTATTTTTGTTCCCGATGAAGATTTCAGTCTGATACTTCTTTACATTTCCAATCGCCTGACGAATTGATTTCAAAAGTTGAGGGTCAATTTCATTGTGAGCTTTCGCTAAATCTTCCTTAGAAACACGAAATTGTTCAGGGGACAATTTAACCCCGTCAAACCTCTCTGTAAATTCCGCGATTGCTGCATCCCCTCTTCGACTGACCTCATCAAGAATGGCATCTAATTGCTCGTCCTCATCGCTACCATAATTGAAGTGCGTGGCTTCAAATACTCCTGCGCGTATTTTTGTTAATCTGTCCACAAAATCCGGCTGGGATGAGAAAATAAGAATTTGGTCAAATTCGTCGCTCACACTTTTTGCCTTATCTTTTTACTGTATCGTTCGCTGAGGCCGCTGGGTTTTTGGTATTGTCATTCCTGCGAAAGCAGGAATCCATATTCTTTTCCTTCTATTCTCTTCTTTCTCTGTGTCCTCTGTGGCTAATTCTTTTCTTTCTCTGCGCTCTTTGCGTTCTCTGCGGTTAATTTTTTACTTTTTCCGTTTTATCTGCCGAAGTTGCCGTGACTGTAAACTCTTGTTGTCCGCTCTAATAGCAGATAGTGATTGCCTTTATATTTCGTTAGAATCCCTGCTATTTTGAATCGCAAGGCATCCGCCTCGGTAGATTGCTCTTGCTCGGCCGACTCCAGGGCTTGGCAGGGCAGCAGCCGAAGTGTAATCTGCTGGACGTTCCGGCCGAGAGCATCAAAGACAAATACAAGTCGGCCCTCGCCTTGCCTGACTACAAAGCCGGTCCTGTCAGCTAAGATAGAATCCTGCTTCAATTCCAACGGCTTTTTCAACTGCTCCGGGCGGAGGATTTTCCTTGTTTTGAGCTTCTCTAATATCTCTTTCGGTATGGTTAACGCATCGTTCGGGTCATTGAGAGTTGGCCCGGTCTTTTCCCGCGATTCTTGTAATGTTGACGGCGGGGGCCTCTTTGTTTTGCTGAGCGGCAAAAAATAAATGGGGAATATAAAATTCCTGCCCTTGTATTTGGTCACTCTGCCCCAGAGTCTGTAGGTTGCGGCGGAATGCTTTTCCACATCAGCGGTCATCTTTTCCAGTGTCGACGACGGCAGCAGTTCCAGGCCTGTCCCGGCTTTGACAACGGCTTTATCATCGCTTATGTCTGAGTCAAATTCAAAGAACCATCTATTGGGAAGCCCAAAGCCGATATATTGGCTTTGGGAACCCTCGTTGCTGTCCTGGAACCGTATGTCATTGCTGTCGGTACTGGTCAATTTGCCGTCAACGCCGGTCAGGACAAAGCCCTCCCGCAGCGGAGTTTTGCGGGCCGTTACTGTCCCGTTAGAAGTCCGCACCGGGGCCACGGTCCGCCTCGGGCGGACCTTTGGCGACTTACTTCTAACCGGACCTGCGCCAAATCCCGATGCTATCGGGACAGTGCTTATAAAAAACGCCAAAATCAAAATTGCGACTCTCTTGCCCATATCAATAATCAATATCGAATATCCGCTTGTGGCCGAATCAATTCTACAACCTGTCCTGGCCCATCCGCCTGCTTTATATATCGGCTGCTGTCGGGGTCGTCGGCTGCAATCAAATCGACCAGCGGCTTCCAGAATCCGCCTACAAGTATAATCGGTTTATCTGCTTCGAGAAATCCTTTGTTTTTTAATTCCCAGACCTTTGCTAATTCCAGCAGCGTTCCCGTTCCGCCGGGCAGCACGACATATCCCTGCCCCAGTTTTATCAACGTATCAAGTCGTTCGTCGAGCGAATCGGCAACAATTTCACGGCTGATATATTCATTGGGCTTTCCTTTGAAAGCCGAGCAGGTGACACCAATAATTTCACCGCCAGCCTCGGCCGCTCCTTTGGCTGCAGCTAACATTGTCCCGCCATATCCGCCGTTGGCGATGGTGAAGCCGGCCTGAGCCAGCAGTTTGCCCGTTTCGTAAGCCAGCGTATAAGTCGAATCGCCGGGTTCTGCTTTGCCTGTCCCGAAAATAGTTATCATTTTTTCATTCATTACTTTCTTCAGGGGCTCAAATTATTGAAAAAATTTCAAAATTCAGGGATACCAGGAGAAATCCGCGTTTTTAATGAGCGATACAGGGCTCGAACCTGTGACCTGCTGATTAAGAGTCAGCTGCTCTACCAACTGAGCTAATCGCCCTGACTACCAGCAAATTTCCGCTTATTCTACATCCAACAGGCCGGTATTGCAAGAAAATTAGGCGTAGTTCTCTTAATCCGCTAATGGCCTTTTACGGCGATTTCGCCGTTGGTTTCGACAATATTGACTGCTTCAAGCGTTCGAGTTTCTCGCGCAGATATTGTTGCTGTGTCTTTACGGGGCTGCTGCTTTTCAAGAGCTTTCTTACCAGAGGTTCGTAGGCATTTACTGCCTCCCAATAAGCATCTGTCTCTAAGTACTCCGGTTTCGGCTTTACGTACTGCCGCATCTCCAGGTCACGTCGCAATTGGAACAGGTCAATATTGCCGGGCCTGGGTACCTTGTTAATATACAACAGGTTGTCCCAGTTCCACAGAATGCGCATTCGCCTTAGCCATTCATCCGGTTTCTTTATATGTTCGTGCATCTTTCGAAAGTCTTTTTCCGATGTATTGGTTTCAAACCACCACGGCGACAACGAAAAGTTATAGCCCATCTCAAAAATCTTATCCATCTCTTCCATCGAGTAGTGAGAAGTAAACGCCTTGTACTTGCGCTGCGCCACCCACGGCTTTTCATTCAGAACCTTTACCGGCGAATACAGCCAGGCTCCGGATTCAATTTGGCCGCCGTCACAAACATCCAGAAGCTTGGTGCGCTCACAGCACTCTAAGATAATTATCGCATCCGGTTTTATCCTTTGAATCCGTGCCCTCATCTTTCGGACCAACCTTATCGCGCCTTTGTTAAAAGAGCCGGCGTGCCTGGGGTCGCTGTCCTTAAGGTCCCATTGACAGCCGTACGAGTCGAGATGAAAACCATCTACTCCATAAAGGCGCACCATTTTTTCCGCTACACCACATATATAATCTGTCCATCCGGACCCTTCGCCGGGCCACATAAGAAAGAATCGGCTCCTGCCGTAATAGGTTTGAGGATTGCCTTTGGCATCCTTCATACACCAGTCTCTGCCGTGGTTCCGTCCCGCTTTGCTTGTCCTGGTGATAATAAACGGTTCCAGATACAGTATAATCTTGCCGCCCTGTTTATGAATTTTTGCGACTCCGTCCTTGAAAGCGTCCGGCCCGCCGAGGTCGGTTCGTATTTCGTAGTCCCCTTTATTCCCGGCATAGTTCGGCTGCCAGTAACTTATCAGATAAACGCAGTTACAGCCCAACCTCCGGGCCTCCTGCAGAAGCACCGGCAGATTGCGGAATGTCCCCAGCTTTTTCTTGATATCATCGCTGGGAAACTTCATCAGAGGCCCGCCCGCGCCCGAAAGGTCGAATGAGGCATATATGGCTCGGTTGTCACCCCACCACTTGGGAGATACGACAGCAAAGGAGGAACGGCTTGCCAATAAGAGAAAGATTATGAATAGTATTTTCTGCACGGCTGTTACCTGCATTCCACAACAAGAACCATCGAGCCGTCTTAGCCGGCTCCGGCTGCCTGCACCTGTAGTTGCGCAGGCACAGGTGAACTTCTACTGTGTAAGAGTACTAACTTTACCTTTAAAATGCCAGTCATTTTGCGCGAACCGCAGCTTTCTCTGCTCGCCTTGGGTAGGGTGGCGCGAAACACTTCCCTAAATTAAAAGACCTGCAGTACAGGTTTTGGACTGGCGGATTAGAAAGTTTAGCTGAATTCAAAAGGTGCTAATAGGTTCCACCCTTTTTTCTACGGCATTTTTTACTATGGAAGAGAGTTGACATACCATATTGTTCTTTTACAATGGCCATAAGGAAGTTGTTCTTTAAAATTTGGATACTCCTTGTAGGGGCAGCCCTTTGTGGTTGCCCTGATGGCTACCCGATAAAAAAGGCCGTGCTAAGCGGGGTGTTAGCGGTACCCTGTACTCGAAATCCGCTATAGCGAGGCTGAATTCTTTTCTGAGGGCTGACCAGCTGAGTCAATATTGTCATAAGCGGCGTTGATAGTCAGGTCCCATGTAAATGAATGACGTGAACCTGGTCAGGCCGGGAACGGAGCAGCCATAAGCGCCAATTCGTTGGCCATGGAAAAACCTGGCTGGAGTTGGCTGTGGCAACAAACTCGGTGGAATCAGTTCGAAGAAAAGTGCACGGCCTTTTTTGACATACGCACGATTAGCACAATCTATTCCGCGGACTTTTTCACCGCGTAAAGCTTCTTCATTGTGGTAACATAAAGTACGCCGTTAGCAGCAACGGGTGTGCTGTGCATGGGGCTGTCCAGCTCAATTGAGCTGATGACCCTCTTATTCCTGCTCGCAGCCAGTACCCAGAAGTCCCGCCGCCGCGTGCCGACATAGACCTTTCCGTCAGCCACAAGCGTCGATGCCCAAATCTCTCCCTTGGTCTTATGGGTCCAGTAAGGCTTGCCGGTCTCGGCATCTACACAGTGTATCAGTCGCCCGCAATCCCCAACAAAAACCAGGCCGTTGTAAATGGACGGCGTAGAGCAGCAGTGGCGCTCCAGCGGATACGACCACACCTCACCATCGTCAGTGATATCACCGGTCCTGGTTGCATCGATGCACTTCAGCCAGGCCTGGCGCTTGCCCCACCAGATGTCACCGCCGACCGTTACATATACACGATTGCTGTGAAACACCGGCATACTCTTGATATTACTTGGGCTCTCGCGGTGGTTTCCAATATATTGGTGCACGTTTTCTTTTGGCGCCGTAGCGTCGCAATCGAAACGCCAGACATTTTTTAGTTTTTTCGCTGCTCCCGCCGCTGGAGTGGGCTGTAACGCCTCAAAGGCGTAGCAGACACCGTCGCCGCCGCAGAAGAATACCTGCGCCCGACCGTTGACCCCCTTAGAGACTTTTTCCGTTGGGTCTCTAACGGGGTTGACTTCGCCCAGCGCAGGCGATGACCACGTGCTATGGAATGTCCGAGGACCAATCTTCTCATCCTCTTTAGCTGCGAGTCGTCCCGTTGTCTTGTCGAGTACTATCAGACTCGGGGCATCAGGAGCGGGAATACGTTGGTGCTTGTTGTCAAGCCCATTGCTCGTATTGACGTATAGAAACTCCTTATGGAGGAGGATAGAGCTGTGTGCCGAGTCATGTTGGTGAATTCCCACCTCGGCAGGCATGTCGAAAAGCCAGATGATGTCCGCGTCCGTCTTGGTCACCTCCAGCGGCTTATCACTGCGCGGCGTCATATGCCGGCCTTCGTCTTTGTATGGCCCATCGTTGCCGTCGGCCTGGCCGTTGAGGTCGAGGCACATTACTTCCCCGCGATTGCTCACGATATAGACCCGGTCGCCTTCAACAGTAGCCGGCGAACAAATACCTACTCTGGGCCAATCCACATAGAGAGGGTTTGCAAGCTTGGGAACGATGAGCTGCCAGCAAAGGCTCCCATCCTTCTCGTCTAAGCACAACAGCACTCCGCGGTCTCCCTTGTGCCGCGGGTCGCGCGGCCTGTCGTTGTTTGTCCCAATCAGCACCTTGCCGCCGGCCACCACGGGGGTGGAGTAGGTCTGCGTACCCAGTGGAACCACCCACTTGATGTTCTTCCCGGTCGCTGGATCGAAGGTGTCTGGGAGGCCAGTCTCGCCCGACACCATATTCCGTGAATATCTCTGGCCCCACTGCGGCTGGTCCTCCGCAGAAACAGTGGAGATGACGACTACGCCGCAGAACAAGCTGCAGATTAGTCCGGCTGAGACGGACAAAAGCGTTCTTCTTTCTGTTAACATTGCATTCCTTTTATCCCGCCCCTCTGAGGGGCGGGTCGAGGGGCTGGATTCATCGCTGCCTTACCCCACACATAAGTGTGGGGAATTAGTCGAGTGCTCATTCTACAGAACAAGTGACAGAATTTCAAGCCCTAATGCGTCAAATACAGGCGTTATATAGCTTGAATCCTGAAGCAGGCACACATCCGTTAATGGCACAAAATAGTTTTTTCCATTAAAGTTTCAGATTCGCCGTCCGATAAGGAATATAGAGAAATATTTTTTGGCAATTGTTTAAGGGGTAGACTATGCAAGTTGACGCAGTAATCCCTGGGAATGCATATGGTTTGCAAAATCCGCATCGGACAGTCCAGGAACCGGAAGCTGCCGGCGGGCCGCAGGATAGCAGTGAAGTGCCTGAACCTTCGGTAACTACTGCTCAGGTAAGCGAGCAGGAATTAGAAAACGGCGAGGACACCAAAGGCGTTATCCGCCATTTGATGGACGGACATTACAATGGCGTGTCGGATGTCCGGCTTCGTATTAACTTCAACGAGGAACTGGAGGCGATAGAGGCAGCGGAGCGGCAGGCTGTGGCTGAGGAACAGATGGGGCAGATATTAGGATTGTTTGGCGGGACGGGAGATGCTGAGAGTACGGTTGCATCGGCTGCTGCTGTGGAAGGAGAAGGAGAGGAGCCGGGACCAACGGTAGCAGAGTTAGATGGAGTGGCGGAGCTTCAAGAGACATTCGCTAATGAGGTGAACGAAGCGAAGGAGATATTCCTTAGTGCTTCGGCGCCATCGACTGATGAGCTTGCCGACGATTTGTGGGCGGCGTTTAGTACATTTGTCGATTCGCTTTGGGAATTGTATCCGCCGGCAGAAGAGACACCGGTGGGCGAAGCTGAGCCCGCTGATGGCGGCGCCGGAGAAGAAGAAGCGGTGGTGGAAGGGGTTGGGGCAGATGGAGCTATTGGAGGGGAGGGAGAGATTGGAGGCGAGGGAGAGGGTGCAGTGGCTGTTGCGGTAGCTGCTGAGCCGGAACCTGAGCCAGCACCAGCACCAGCACCTGAGCCGGAAGCCGCGCCAGCGCCTGATATTCAAGGGTATCTTGATGATTTGGAAGCTGCCTTTTCTGCGGCGGTAGATGAGCTTGTTGAGGCGTTGGATGAGGTTTCGGTGCTGCCGGAATTGTCCGAGCCTAACGGAAACGGTGTAGCTTATGGAAAGTTTCTGGCCATTTATAACGAAATGCGCGGAATTGTACCGGATACCCTAAACTCCGCTGTATAGAAAATGGCCGACAGAAAATGAAGGCGGGATAAGGAAGTCAACAAGTCAGATTTAACCTGAGTTAAAGAGCCGTGCTGTATTTGATTCGGGAGAGATTCTCATCTTGTTTCGGCTTGCGAAAGACAAATAAGTGCTCGTGCATTATTAAATAAAACTTATCTCGTATAGCTTTCGATTCCCAGCGTTTGGTGGAAGAACAGTGGTGCTGAACTTTGATAATGTCCTCTTTTAAGACAAAGCCGACTTTTAGAAAACGCTGCATAACATGAAAAGCAAGCGGAACATAGTGCTTTCCCTTGCGCGTATCGCCAATAAGTATCGCACAGTATTTGTCCGGCTTGAGCACACGGAATAATTCTTCGGCGATTATTTCGATTTCATCGCAAAACTTCGGCAAATTACTGATATTTGAGAGGTCGTCTGGTATCTTACCATTCGAATATTTTATGATGTTCATATATGGCGGATGGGTTAGAACCAGGTCAAAAGAATCATCTTTCAGGAATGATAAATCGCGCGCATCACCAACCTTTACTTTCTGCTCACTTGTTGGATGATGCTTGAAGCGCAGTCCTTGCTTCGTAAGTTCAACAGCTTCCGGATTTACATCCATCCCCAGCGCATTTCGTGCTAAAAGTTTTGCTTCGATAAGCGTTGTGCCGGCTCCGACCATCGGGTCAAGAATAGAATCACCCTTGGCTGTATACATCTCAATAATATTGCGGGCTATTTGCGGCGCAAAATTCCCCCGGTACTTCGGATTATGTGTGGCCCAATTGCCACGCTCTGGAAAAGACCAAACAGAGGTATATTCAGGAGAATACTCGTAAGGTACTTTATGATTTGTTTCAGGCATCGAAGTTAAGTGTAAAGCTCCGGAAATACAAACTTTTTCAGGAAGCCAGTTCTTGCATAGAAGGCTCTTGTTTTCTTTGGCTTATGACCGGGCCCTTTTGTTCTTGGTTGAATGTATTTGCCCATTTCACTTTTTAAACCGTCTAAACCGCCGCTTATTATTGCGTTTCTTGCGACGTTGTAATCGTCCCGTACTTGATTGTAGACCTCTGAATTACCAAGATCATAAGTAACTACAGAGTGCAAAATGGAAGATTCTTCTTGTTGGCTAATCCATATTCGAGCAACAATTACAGCCTTCCTCAATTTAGTTAACAGGTGGCTGTTTTCGAATTCCGTGTTTGCGACGTTATAAGGATCAATCATTGTTATAGCCATTGTTTCTTTTACAGTTAGGGAGCCATTCTTTAAATATTTCAACGAACACATTTTCAGTTCCCAAGAGCCAAAATTAGGAGCTTGAGCAGAACTGAGGGGGAGTCCTAAAAATCTCTCTATTACATGGCCGGCCCAACCTTTATTCTTTCTGCCCTCGCGGAATACAGTAATCCCATAAGCACGCGCAAGTTTGCGTAAATCCTTGCCAATGAGCTCTTGAATTTTTTTGACCGCTTCTTCTCTTTCCATTTGGGTGCTTTGGTTTCTACTAATAATTTGTTATTAAGAGTTCGTTAATTTGTCCCCTGCCAGAAGCTTTACAATTTATAAGTCTGGCCGCTTTAACCGTATCAATTGTGAATTCCTTGTAGTGATCCTGAAAAAAGCGATCTGTCGGGTTTTCGTTTTTGGGGTCTGAATTACTTAAAAGGAACTTTGCGCCTTTGCTGTGTATCTGCCTGCAAAATCGGGCAAGGCGAATTTGATCTTCGGGATTAAAATCTTCTTTCGAGTAAGACGTAAAACTTGCAGTTGGACTTAGGGGTCGGTAAGGCGGATCAAGGTATACGAAAGTGTGGTTATCAATATATGTTTCACTATGTGTAAAGTCGGCACAAATAATTTTAGCTATTTGTAAGATCTCGGAGACAATTTGTAAGTTTTTGGCAGCGCAAATTCTGGGGCTTTTATAATCACCAAAAGGTACGTTGAACTCACCTTTTCTGTTGACACGATACAAACCGTTAAAACATGTTTTGTTTAGGAATATTAATTTTGCAGCAGTTTTAGTGTTGAAGTGGGCAACCTTCTCAGTGTTAAACCTCTTTCGTATGTTCAGATAGAAGTCCTTTCGTTTTGGTCTTTGTATAGCCAAGAATTTGTCCTGCAGCGACAGTAGTTCACGAACGAGAAGCCCAACATCTTTCTTGACGGCTTTGTAGCAGTTGACTAAATCTTCATTTATATCCAAAAGGTAAAAGCGTTTGATCTTGTCATAATTTTGCGCGATATGAAAGAAAACAGCCCCGCCACCCACGAACGGCTCGACATACGTGTCGACTTCTCCAGTTTTCAGACCTGCAGGTAAACGACGGTCGATCTCTGCAAGGAGCTGGCCCTTGCCACCTGCCCATTTGAGGAATGGTTTGGCAGCAATTAGTTTTTCCACAACGACAGGCATAATAGCCATCCTTAAAAACCCAGGTACTTTGTAGGTAGCGCAAAATTTTAAATAGCCAATTCTTTCTCCTCAAATTCCATCTTTTCTGAACATTCTCTGCAAAACAGTGTAACTTTTTCGTTCACTAATTCAGAATTTTGAAAAACAAGCTTGCCGTCGACCAATTTATAAACATCATATTGGTTAGGCTTGGTAATAAATTCTTCAGAATTACAAATTTCACACTTGAATTTCATACTTTTATCACTCCATATATGCACTTACCGATAGTAAGATGTATTATGAATCATTTACCAGATTTTGTCAAATGGAGATAGCAAATTTTTGGAATGATGCTCATTGTTCGACTACCTATAGGTAGCAATTTTCGATTTTCGATTTACAATTGACGATTTGCGATTGTGGGTGAGAACCCTCGACGGAGTTTGTCCCGGACTCGTTGCCGAAGTCGAAATCGAGGTCGCAGATCCGGCTTTAGACGGAACACCAAGCCGGCTAAAAACAAATCCGCGTCAATCCGTGTCTAACAAGAACCGTTCTTAGCCAGCTTCTGAAAAAGGCCATTTCGATGGCCTTGTGGACGAAGGCAAGTCGCAGTCGCAAAAGCTCACTTTGAGAACTGCCCTTGCCAAGAACACCAAGCCGGCTAAAAACAAATCAGTGTCAATCTGCGTTAATCTGCGTCTAACTTTTCTTTGTGTCTTTTGTGCCTTTTTGTGGCTCAATAAATTC
>JAUWBI010000084.1 GCA_030601745.1 Phycisphaerae bacterium | reverse complement strand
GTGAACTGGAGCGAAGCGCAAGTCCTGAGCGACATGTGGTGAGCCTGTCGAACCATGTCGAAGGATCTAAATAACAAATTACCCAATTTACCACTCATGAGAATCGAGAATCCAACTTTAGCTCACTTTAGGCACTTTAGCCCACTCTTAACTAACTTGCCCTCTACACTTGTAGAGGATTCTTTACAAATCGACCCTTTTATGCAAAACAAACCCAATTTCCAAAAAAGTCAAATGAACGTAAGTATCTTTTCACAAATGGCTTATGAAAATATTGCCAATTGGACACTTGGTAAAAACAAACCCAATTCAAACCCAATCAAAGCCAATTTCCGAAAAGCCCAAATGAATATAAACTCACTTATAACAAAGGATTACAGAAAAAAAGATGATTTCGCAGTCCGAAAAAACAAAGCCAATTCAAAGCCAATTTGCTGGATGCTCAAATGAACGTAAGTTCTGTTTTAACAAAGGATTATGAAAATGAACCACGCTTTCAGACTCCGGGAAAGCAAACCCAAACAAACCCAATTTCAAAGGTAAAAATGCTGCTGCGTTTGACGATTAACGGCCGGCGTGAGTCGTTTGGTTACTACGCCGACGAAATAGAAGCTGCAGAATTGGAGCAGTACAAGAAAGAGAAAGTTCAGATAGATAACGAATAGTTCCTCGCGATGACAAAGCAAATGGTAATATATGGAATGTACCTACTAAGTTGTCCGCACGTTGAACGCTGAGCTTCAACGGGTATCGCAGCCGGTGGTGAGTTTGAGTACTAATTGTTCTACCGCTACTTCGGCTTTTGTTCGGCCGGTTTTTATCGCATAATCGGTCGCAGCTAATTGCTGTAAATTGTCGCCGATTTGTTTCAAAGTCATTTTTCGCAGTTGTGCAAAAAAACTGTCTTTATTGCTCCAGATTCGCAGCCGGTTCGCAATCTCGTCAGACCGAACGCCCTTTTCAAGCAAAACTTTGGCGTTGAACATCCTGCGGAAATGAAACGCAAAAGCACCGACGACGGAGAACTGTGCTGTTCTGTCGTCTGCGAACATATTTCTCAGCCGGTCGACAGTCCGCGCGACGTTGCCGGCTAAACAGGCATCAATCACCGAAAAAGCGCCGAATATCCGATTATGGCCAATCAGTGATTCTATATGTCGAACGTGTATGACTTTTTCGGTCCCGGCAAATATGGCCAACTTGTCGATTTCGCTGTACAGTCGGGGCAGGGTATCGCCGGTTAGCTCGATTAGAAGTTCAGCTGCATCTTTGGTTAGATTTTTGCCGTGTGCGTCACTGGCGTATTCGATGAGACGGCCCGGCAGTTGCCAGGGTTTGGGTTGTGTTACGCTGATTAGTGTGCCGACCTCGGATAGTTTCTTGGCCAGTTTGGTCCGGGCGTCCCAGTTGGTTACCGTCAATACGAGTATGCCGGTGGGGCAGGGCTTATCGAAATACTTTTCGAGCAACTGGCGGTTTTCAGAGACGAAATCATCTGCCCCTTTTACAACAACAACTCTTCTTTCAGTTAAGAACGGGGCGGTCCGCAGTTCATCCAGCACCTCGGAGACCGAGACTACAGCGGCCTCGGCGTTAAAGAGTCCGGTTGCTCTTTCCGACGGCTCTAATAGCTTCTCAAGAAGCTCCTGGCACCGGGCGTTGAGCAGAGAATCCTCTTTGCCGGCGATTACATAAATCGGCCTGGGGGCTTTATTTGCATTAGGGTTACTCATCAGGCCTGTAACATAACGCGCCCTGCCGCTGTTTGTCAAATCCCGTCTAAAACAGTGAATACACAATTTGCTGTGGCTCTACCAGGCACCGGACAAACAACCCTGACTCCGGAAGAGGCCTGACTATATGGAAAAACCTTAAAGTATTGAAAGAATCTGTCGAAAATGAAAAGGACGGGTAGTATTAAAAATGAATGTATCGATGATTTCTCGTTGTTATACAGAAAAAGTGCCAGATAGCTTTCAAAGAAACTAACAAAATAACCAGACCTTGTAATGTAAATGGCAGCACCTCCAATAGAAATCAAGTCACAGGTCACAAAGTCGCCGACAAAAACGGTTGAGCTTGTTCGTGACAGCATTTCCACTGAGAAAACTGTGCCGACATGTAAGAAGTGCGGACAGAAACATTGGCCCTTCCGCCTTTGTGCTGGTAAGAAAAAGAACGAGACGGATGAAGGTGAAGAGCAGCCGGTTTCCAAAATTATTATAAAATCAATCCCGTTCCCTGATGAGAAATTTACGCCGACATGTGAAAAATGCGGACAGAAACATTGGCCGTTAGACCCTTCCTGTATGGGTAAAAAAGGAGTCAGGGCCGAAGCCAGAGCAAAAGCCAGAGTTGAAGCCGAAAAAAAGATAAGAGCAAAAGCCGAGGCAAAAGCCAGAGCAAAAGCTGAAAAAAAGGCAAAGGCGAAAGCCAAAGCTGAAAAAAAAGCGAGGCTTGAAGCCGAGTTAAAAGCAGTAGCTGAAGAAAAGGCAAGGGTTGAAGCCGAGGCAAAAGCAAAGGCTGAAGAAAAAGGAAGGACTGAAGCCGAGGCAAAAGCAAAGGCTGAAGAAAAGGTAAGAGCTGAAGCTGAAGCGAAAGCAAAAGCTGAGGAAAGGGCAAGGATTGAAGCCGAGGCCAGAGCAAAAGCTGAGGAGAAGGTAAGGGTCGAAGCCGAGGCAAAAGCAAGAGCTGAAGCAAAGGCAAGGACTGAAGCCGAGGCAATAGCAGTAGCTGAAGAAAAAACAAGGACGGAAGCCGAGGCCAGAGCAGTAGCTGAAGAAAAGGTAAGAGCCAGAGCCGAGGCAAAAGCAAAGGCTGAAGAAAAGGTAAGAGCTGAAGCTGAAGCGAAAGCAAAAGCTGAGGAAAGGGCAAGGATTGAAGCCGAGTTAAAAGCAAAAGCTGAGGAAAAGGTAAGGGTCGAAGCCGAGGCAAGAACGATAGCTGAGGAAAAAGCAAGGGCTCAAGCTGAGTTAAAAGCGAAAGCTGAGGAAAAAGCAAGGACGGAAGCCGAGGCAAGAACGATAGCTGAGGAAAAAGCAAGGACTGAGGCCGAGTTAAAAGCAAAAGCTGAAGAAAAGGCAAGAGCTGAAGCTGAAGCGAAAGCAAAAGCTGAGGAAAGGGCAAGGACCGAGGCCGAGTTAAAAGCGAAAGCTGAAAAAAAGGCGAGGGTCGAAGTTGAAGCCAAGGCAAAGGCTGAAGAAAAAGCAAGGGCCGAAGCAGAGGCCAGAGCAAAGGCTGAAGAAAAGGTAAGAGTCGAAGCCGAGTTAAAAGCCAAAGCTGAAAAAAAGGCGAGGGTCGAAGTTGGGGAAAAAGCAAAGGCTGAAGAAAAGGCCAGAACTGAAGCCGAGGCCAGAGCAAAGGCTGAAGAAAAGGCAAGAGTCGAAGCCGAGTTAAAAGCTAAAGCTGAGGAGAAGGTAAGGGTCGAAGCCGAGGCAAGAGCGATAGCTGAAAAAAAGGCGAGGGTCGAAGTTGAAGCCAAGGCAAAGGCTGAAGAAAAGGTAAGAGTCGAAGCCGAGTTAAAAGCCAAAGCTGAAGAAAAGGCAAGGGTCAAAGCCGAGGCAAGAGCGATAGCTGAAGAAAAAGTAAGGACGGAAGCCGAGGCAAAAGCAGAAGCTGAAGAAAAGGCAAGGGCTGAAGCCGAGGCCAGAGTAAAAGCTGAAGAAAAAGCGAGGGTCGAAGCTGAGGTAAAAGCAAAGGCTGAAGAAAAGGCCAGAGTCGAAGCCGAGGCAAAAGCAAGAGCAGAAGAGAAGGTAAGGGTCGAAGCAGAGGCCAGAGCAAAAGCAGAGGAAAAGGCAAGGACTGAAGCAGAGGCCAGAGCAAAAGCTGAAGAAAAGGCCAGAGCTGAAGTCGAAGCGAGAGCAAAGGCCAGAGCCGAAAAGAAGGCAAAGATAAGGGCTGAAAAAATTGCCAGGGCTGAAGCGAAAACCAGAGCAAAAGCCGAAGCAAGAGCCAGAGCAAGAGCAGAAGCTCAGGAAAAAGCCAAGGCCAAAGCTGAAAAGAAGGCAAAGGCTCACCTTGCTGAGAAAGTCAGCGATGCAATTGAAAGTGCTGCAAAAGAAGAGCACTTGCGGGCAGCAGTGGAAAGCCCGGCCGTTAGTAGTGTCGGCGCACTTTCAGCGATATGCGCAAAAGATATTATGCAAAAAGATGTTGTCTGGGGCACTTCGGATGATAGCGTACAGCAGGCTCTTACAAGGATGCAGCAGCACGATGTCGGCTATATGATGGTAGGCCGGAATGGAGTGTCGGAAGGCATTGTATCAAGGTACGACCTGACGGGTGCAATCAGCCCTTATCTGCGGCCTGTATTTGCGAGATGGCGCCGACCGTCGGATGACGCTACGCTTCAAATCAAGATTAAATGGGTAATGACCAGGCCGGTTCTCACTATAAGCCCCGAGACGCCGCTTCCGGCTATAATGCAAAATATGCGCCGGTTTAGCGTGCGATGTTTGCCTGTGATGGGTCAGCGGGGCAAAGTGCAGGGCTTAGTAACGACATTTGACATATTCAAAGCATTACTGAAACTAAAGAGCAGTCCAGACATCTCTACCGCAGTCAAAGCGCTTCAGGGGCCCCCTTCGTCTAAGCTGGTCTCTGCTGCCTCATTGATGCACCGCGAGTATATCACCCCAACCGTTCCCACCCCACCGTCGTTCTGACCGCAGCGTCTCACTCGACCTTTGTACTCGTCTATCTTCGTTTCTTTTTTTTGCGTTTAGGTTTTGAACCGGATTTCGGCCTGGCTTTAGGTTTAGGTTTCGATTTAGTTTTTCGTTTCAGCTTAACTTTCGGCTTAGGTTCCGGCTTGGATTCCAGCTTAGCTTTCAGCTTCGGTTCCGGTTTGGATTTCGGCTTCTGATTAGTGCTGGATTTTTCTTTTGAGGCGTTTACATCTTCCGGACTTATCTTTTCGGCGGCGACGAGTTTGTCACCGGCTTTGAGCTTGATTAAGCGAACGCCCTGCGTATTTCTGCCTATCGAGCGGATTTTTTCCAGACCGGTGCGAATAATTATCCCGTTGGCGGTTATCATCATCAGGTCGTCCTTGCTCTGCACGGCCTTGAGCGCAACTACTTTGCCGTTTCGGGCGGTTGTTTTTATATTTATCAGGCCTACCCCGCCTCGGTTCTGCGCCCGGTAATTTTCAAGGCTCGTTCGTTTGCCGTACCCTTTTTCACAGACCGTAAGCAGCGACGCTTTTTCCTCGGCGACTACCATATCGACCACACTGTCTTTGGGACGCAGTTTAATCCCTCTAACGCCTCGTGAGACCCGGCCCATTGAGCGAGCTTGCTTTTCGTCGAAGCGTAACGTCATACCATCCCGCGTCCCTAATACAATATGGTCCCGGCCCGTTGTCAAGGCAACGCCAATCAAATCATCATTAGGGTCGAGCTTGATTGCAATGACACCGCTTGGTCTGGGGTTGCCGTAGGCCGAGAGTCTGGTCTTTTTTACGAGTCCATTCTTTGTAGCCATAACAAGCTGACGTTCGCCCTGTTCGTCGGCATCCTCATCAAAGTCGCGCACGTTGATTATCGATGCCATTTTTTGGTCGCCCAGCTTCAGCAGGTTCACAATGTTCCTGCCCTTGCTTTGCCTTGACATGCTCGGGACGTCATAGACCTTCAGCCAGTAGCATTTGCCGCGATTGGTAAATATAAGCAGATAATCGTGCGTGGAGGCGGTGAAGAGATGTTCTATGAAATCGCCCTCTTTGGTATCTGAGCCGATAATGCCTTTGCCGCCCCTGGCCTGCTTGCGATATGTATCCAGCGGCATTCGCTTTACGTATCCGCTGTGACTTACCGTAACGATGACCTCCTCCTCGGCTATCAAATCCTCGATGTCGAGCTGCTCAACCCTGCTGGTAATTTTTGTCCGCCTTTTGTCACCGTACTTTTCCTTTATTTCGTAAATGTCTTCGCGAATGATATCCAGCAGCGCCTCCTCGTTGGCTAATATTACTTCGTAGCCCTCTATCTGCTCGGTAAGGTCGGCGTATTCCTGGGCGAGCTTTTTCATCTCCAGGCCCGTCAGTCTTTGCAGCTGCATTGTTAAAATCGCATCGGCTTGTGGGCCTGTCAGGAATTGGTCGGTTCTGCTTTTTTTCCTGATAAATGCTTTGGGCAGGATTTCCCTTAATGTTGCTGACTCGGCCAGTCGCAGCGGCTTTTTCATCAAGTTCAACTTTGCTGTTGGCGCGTCGGGAGATTTTTTTATCAGCTTAATGATGTCGTCGATGTCACTGACCGCTAAGATAAGGCCCTCAAGAATATGGGCCCTGTTTCTGCATCTTTTTAACAGGAATCTGGTTCGCCGGCGGACGATGGTCTTGCGATGCTCAATGAAGCAGCCAAGCATCTGCTTGATGTTCAGCGTTTCAGGTCTCTTATTAACCAGCGCGATATTGGCAATGGCAAACGTGCTTTGCATAGGCGTGTAACGGTACAGCTTGTTCAATACGATTTCGCTGTCGGCGTCTTTTTTCAGGTCCACGACAATACGTAAGCCGTGTCGGTCCGATTCGTCCCGAATGTCGGCGATTTCGGCCATCTGGCCTTTTTGGACACAATCCGCGATTTTCGAGACAATCGTGGTCTTGACAACCATATATGGTATTTCAGTTATTACAATTCTTGTTTTGTCCCTTTTGGTTGTTTCGATATCTATTTTGCCTCGGACCGTCAAATGTCCTCTGCCGGTGGTGTAGGCATCCATAATCCCTTTTTTGCCGCAAATAATTCCCCCTGTCGGAAAGTCCGGGCCCGGCAGCCGCTTGATAATATCCTTGAACCCGCACTTCGCATCTTCAATCACCAGCAGCAGGGCGTCACAAATCTCGGCAATATTGTGAGGCGGGATGTTGGTCGCCATACCAACCGCAATGCCCGTAGAGCCGTTGACCAGAAGGTTCGGAAACTTACACGGCAAAACCGTCGGCTCGGTGCGGGTCTCGTCATAGTTCGGCACAAAATCGACAGTGTCGTGGTTAATATCTTCGAGTATTTCCATAGCCGGCGAAGCCATTCTTGCTTCGGTATATCGCATAGCAGCCGGCGGGTCCGCGTCGATACTGCCGAAGTTACCCTGAGGGTCAATCAGCGGATAACGCATATTCCAATCCTGGCCCAGACGCACCAGCGTTCCGTATGTTGCCTGGTCGCCGTGCGGGTGGTAGTTGCCGCCGGTATCGCCCACGATTTTGGCACACTTGCGGTGTCTGCTTCGCGGGCCGAGATTCAAATCATTCATCGCAACCAGTATTCGTCTCTGCGATGGTTTCAGCCCGTCGCGGACGTCCGGCAGGGCACGCGAAACAATCACGCTCATCGCATAGTTAAGGTATGAAATCTTCAGCTCATCGAGGATAGGCATGTCCTCGATATGTTCTTCGGCTTGCTTGACTTCCTTCATATTTCCTCTCTAAACAGTGTTAATCCGTGTCTAATAAGACGGTGTAGATCCATGTCTAATTCTTTCGCAAATAGATTACCTGCAATTGAGCGAAAAGTCAAGAAATAGAAATGATTAAATAGCGGCCAAAGTCAGCAAAAAAAAGCCGCAAGCCCCGATTACATCGCAACTCACAGCCCTGATAACTGTCATCCTGAGGCGAAGCCGAAGGATCTCACTCCCCAAGAATCAATCTAATCAGGGCAGCTTCGATGTAAATCGATAGTTTCCTGAGCCGACCTCGTACACCGCCGTGTCCGCTTCCATCCGCAGGAAGCGGACACCTTTCGACCTTGCCGCCGGCCTGCCGCTTTCAGTAACACTCTCGGCGTCTCTGGCCGGCACATATACCGTTGCGGTCGTGTTGGCCGGTATCGTAACATTCAGCGTAAACGTGCGGTCTTCTATTTTCCAGTCGCTGACGATTTTACCGTGAATGGATTTGTAGCTTGCCTTCGCATAGCTAAAGCCGCCACCGGGCCGCGGGCGAATAATTATTCGCTTATAGCCGCTACCCTCGGTGTCGATGCCGGCCACGATTCCAAAGAGCCACCGTCCCACCGAGCCGAAAGCGTAGTGGTTGAACGAGTTCATACCCGGGTCCTGGAACCCCTTTTCTTCCGTCCAGCCGTCCCAGCGCTCCCAGATGGTCGTTGCGCCGTTTTTGATACTGTAGCCCCAGCTGGGAAAAGTCTCGTTGTTGAGCAGGCGATAAGCGATATCGAGATGGCCCATCTGCGTGAGCGTGGGCAATAAGTAGCTCAGCCCGACAAACCCCGTTGAAAGGTGCCAGTTTCTTTTCTTGAGGTCCTCGACTAAATGTTTAGCGGCGGGTTCGCGTTTGTCATCGGGCAATAAATCAAAGTACAGACCCAACAAATAGCAGGTCTGCGTCTCACCCTTAATGCGGGCGTCGTCGGAAATGTAGGCCTTATTGAAGGCGTCTTTGATTTGCTGAAAAAGTGTTTCATATTTTTTAGCGTCTTCGTCTTTGCCGATGGCCGCAGCCATTTTCGACAACAGCCGCGTGCTGTAGGCAAAATATGCCGTTGCAATGACGTCTTTGGGCGTGTTGGACCCGATAGAGACCCAGTCGCCGTAACCCTTGGCCGGACGCAGCAGGTTCTTACTGTTCTTTTGCAAATACGCTATCCACTTTTGCATCGATTCGTAGTGTCTTTCGATGATTCGCCTGTCGCCATAGACCTGGTAAATTGCCCACGGACAGATAACGCCGGCATCGCCCCAGGCAGCTACACCACTGCCCATAGCAACCTTATGCGGAGCGACATCGGGAAATGCTCCCGCTTCGTTCTGTGCGTCTTCGAGGTCGACCAGCCATTTGGTGAAGAACGCCGCCACGTCCATATTATACGTCGCCGTCCGGATGAAGATTTGCGCATCACCGGTCCAGCCCAATCGTTCGTCACGCTGCGGACAATCGGTAGGCACCTCGATAAAGTTGCCCCGCTGACTCCAGACTATGTTGCGCCAGAGCTGATTGACCATCGGATTGGAGCACTCGAATGACCCGACCGCCGGCGTGTCTGAATGCACGACAATTCCAGTAATCGCATCAGGTGACGGTTTGCCGGGATAGCCGGTTACCTCCACGTATCGAAAACCGTGAAAGGTGAAGCTCGGCTGCCAGCTCTCTTCACCTTTGCCCGCTAAGATATACGTATCGGTGCAGCGTGCCTCGCGAAGGTTCTTGGTATAGATGGTCCCGTCGGGGTTGAGTATTTCCGCAAATCGCAGAACTACCTTTGTCCCCGCCTTTCCCTTGACTTTCAGTCGAACCCAGCCGGCAAAATTCTGCCCCATATCAAAAACGTACGTGTCTTTCTTCGGTTCAGTCGGTTTTACCGGTATGATTTCCTGCATCTTTCGAACTGTCACCCCCGGATATGACTGCACCTTGCCCTCGACCTTATCGGTCAAAGCCACTGCGTCCCAGCCGGAATCGTCGAAGCCGGGTTTGTCCCAGCCGGGCATCTCTTTGCGGGCATCATAGATTTCGCCCATCAGAAAATCCGCCTCAAGATGCGGGCCGTAGGCGGCCTTCCAGGATTTGTCGGTAACAACCGTTTGCTTGCTGCCGTCGGCGTATTCGATTTCAAGCTGTACGAACAGCCGCGGCTCGCTGCCATAGTGTTCCCGCTTTTTACCGAAGCCGAGGTAGCCGGCGTACCAGCCGTCAGCAAGTATGGCCCCGATAACGTTGCCGCCTCTCGCAAGCAGATTCGTAACGTCATAACTCTGATAGTACACCCGTTTGGTATAATCGGTCCAGCCCGGCGTGAAGTAGTCCTCGCCTACACGTTTGCCGTTGATATGCAGTTCATAAAGCCCCAGAGCCGAGGCGTAAACCACCGCACGCTTAATAACACGGACAGTGGAGCCGGTGATAGGTCTGCCGATCGAAAAGGCCTTGCGCAAATACGGCGGCGGCGGCAGATGAAGTTCGGAGTCTTTTTGCCTGGGCACTTTATCAAGACCAATCCAACCGGCCTTCCAGTCCAACCGTTCCAGCAGACCCATCGTCCAGAACGCCGGCTTGCTCCACGCCGACACTCTGCCATCCTTGTCCCACACACGCACCTTCCACCAGCAGCGCATACGCGACTTGAGATTCTTGCCGGCATAAACCACGTGTATCGATTCGTCTGAGTTGACCTTGCCTGTATCCCAGAGGCCACCCTGGTTCTTCTTGAGCTTTTCCTCACTGCCGGCCACCAAAACCTGGTAGGCGATTTGCATCTGGCCCCGCCCCTCCGAGGGGCTGGGCTGGCCACGCTGACTGGATTCCAGAATCCAGCTCAGCCGCGGCTCGACCACATCAATTCCCTGAGGATTGATGCGGTACTCACAGCGCAATTCTTTTACGCTGACGCCGCTATCTGCTGAACCAGCGCAGCCGCTGAGAATCAACACCATACCAACCAATAGGCTCGTAACTAACGACCTCATCTTGATTCACCTCCACATTCTGAATTGGTTTTTTCACCGCAGAGCCCGCTGGGTTTCTTTAATATTATATCTCATTTTTTCTCTGCGCTCTCGCCTGTCCCCGCGGAAGCGGGGAGCGTTCTCTGTGGTTAATCCGTGGTGCTTGAGCCGCCGTAGATAAACCGCATCCGGCCGACGTTAGGGATAACGGCAAATCGAGATTTGCTAAACGGCCTGAAACCGCTGGGCCAATAGACAAACAGCGCCTTGCCTACAAGATAGTCACGGGGAACAACACCCTGCCGGTAGAACCGGCCGTTATTTCCCTTGCCCTTTGCTCTCCACCATCTGCCGTCCTCACTGTTGGGACTATTGTCACCCAGTACGAAAAACTCATCATCTTCAAGCTTGAAAGCATTGCCCTGTGTTGCTCTGCCCTGTTCGCGACTGTTGGGAGACCTTTTTGCAGTGTAGTGAATGTCCCTGAAGATGGCAATGTGGGACAGTGTCAGTTTGCCGGAGCCGAAAATTCTAACCTGCGGCTCGATATCTGTTATTCTCTGGCCGACGTCGTTCGGGCCACTAAAATTGTAAATTAATTTTTCGCTGCCGAACTGAAAAATCAATTGATGGTCAACATTGGCAAATTTAACCAGAGCGGCTTTGTTTATAGCCGGCGATTCAATTGACTTACGATTTAATTCTGTCTCTTTCCCATCCTTGTCAACCTTTTCAATGACCATTTCGCCTGTCAAATCGACCCACGCTTTGTAGCGGGTTTGATATTTGCTCAACTCTACTCCGATACGTCCCTGCTGGTTGCTTGACCGGGCGTAGAAACGCACCATCAGGTCACTGCAATACGGCTGTTGCCTGTATTTTTTAACATCGCCATAAGCGTACGTGGCCCTGAAATTATTGCCGATTGAGGTGTCATAAATCAATGAATGGATTTGGTCGGCGCCGCTGTCCAGGCGAAATAGGCTTGGGTTATCTTTGTCATTGAGTATCCATTTTGAATCGGTCACGTTTCTGAATGGCTGCTGCCAGATATGGTTGTTTTCTCCAAACGACCTTTCTCGTGGTCGAACAGGCTGGTAGTCGTTATTATAGACCGGCATCCACAGCTCGTTTTGGACTTTAGGCGGTTTTCGGCTGATTTGTCCGTCGATGTAGATGTCACCATCGATTATTTCCACTGTGTCACCCGGCAGGCCCACTAATCGTTTGATGAAATTTATTGATGGCTCGGATGGATTTTTGAAAACTATTACATCCCATTGTTTTGGCTCGAAGAATTGATAGATGCACTTTAGGACCAATATCCGGTCCCCGTTTGCTACCGGCATTGCTCTGCGACTCGGCAGGTAATAGCCGCAATTCGGACAGCGAGAAACAGGGGGGGTTCGCGGCCCGCGAGGGACGGTATCTTGATCTTGGCGCAATGGGGAGCTAAACCCGTGGTCGTATTTATATCCGCATTGCTGGCAGCACAGGCGAAAATGTGCTCCTTTGAGCGTGTCGGCCATACTGCCGGTAGGTATGCGGAATGCTTCCATTACGAATGCCCTAAAGACAAAGGCCAACACAAAAGCGGTTATCAACCATTCAAAGGTATTTGCAATTTCAGCCGCTCTATTTTTTCGAGCGTCTTTCCTGGAGCTGGTTTTTTCGGTCTTACTTAGAGACATAAATGCCAATCCTGCTGCAAGGTAAGCTTTGTGTTCGTTATTTCAAAACAGTTTAACCGGGACATTACAACCGACTATTTACACTGCGAGAGTATTTTGGGTCATACTTTACGCACTCACCATAAATCGGCCGACCAAATATAGAGCCACCAATTATGCCGACAAGTCCTCTGCCGGTCAACAAACTATTTGTTCTCGAAGTTATTTTACAAATAATCGTCGGCTCCGCAGCCGCCTGCCAAAAACCACAAATCGGCACTCTTAAAACCTCACAAAAAGCGCAAAGGCGGGCCTTTTGGGTTCTCCGCGGGAGCCGAACTTTTTAATATGATATAAAGAGTGAAGCTTTTGAACGCAGCGACAGGATTAAACAAGGGCGGTTTTTATGTAACATCCTGTGAACAAAGAACTTATGTCTAATTGTCTTGCTTAGAGCGCTGGCTCTTCCTGCTTTGTTTCCCACGGGTTTGTTGATGAGTTTATGTGTTTCGCGGGGGCCTGAAATAGCCGCGGCGGCACAAGGAGGCTCAGGTTTTTGTTTGCTCTTGACGCAGGAAAAATTTTTTTTAGAAGCTGAAAAATTTTATTTGAAAATTGCTTGCGACATAGAAGTCTTTGCTGTATAGTAATTTGCGGTATTTTAGAGTTTCCATTTTGCCGCTTGGTTTTGCGATAAATTAGAGAACCAGATTTTATAAATTACGCAGAACCGGCTCCAAAGACGGTTACTCATCGATTCGTAGCGTTGCAGAGGTGTGTGATGAGTTGTTGGATAAAAGAGGTTAATTTGTTAGAGGCCCCACATTTTTGCAAAAAGTCGGGTTTCCATTTTGCGGCTTTGGGCGAAATGGGACACTCGCAAAATTGGAGCTCGGACAGCAGCGCACTTTCGCTAAACAGAATCCAGTTTCTCCGGCAGTTTGCCGGATTCCTTCTTGAAATGAGGTAGCCTATGTCAACAGTTACAAAGAAAGAACTTATCGACCGGATTGCAGAACGTACCCAGGCAAAAAGAGTCTCGGTCAAGCGTATAATTCAGGCGTTTCTTGACGAGATAACGGCGGAATTGTGTAAGAATAATCGTTTGGAATTCCGCGACTTCGGCGTCTTCGAGACCAGGACAAGAGTCGCGAGAATTGCGCAGAATCCCAAAACTCTTGAACGCGTTGAGGTCCCTGCGAAGAGAACGGTTAAGTTTAAAATGGGCCGACTAATGAGAGAGAATCTTTGTGTCCCTGCTGCAGAATCGGCTGAAGCGAAATAATTGTTGGGGCCCCATCTCGAATAAGAAACTGCAGTCCACAACAGAAGCCGGCAGAGTTCCAGTTGTGAACTGTCGGCTATGGCAGATTGCGGGGTGGGGAAAGAATAGTTTGTTTGAGCAAAGTTGTTCAAAAGGAGCGTTTTATGTCAGAGGGAAAAGTTAAGTGGTTCAACCCAAGGAAGGGATATGGATTTATCGCTACCGAGGATGGCCGCGATATCTTTGTCCACTACGCCAGTATTTCAGGTGAAGGATACAGAACTCTTGCTGAAGGCGATGCGGTTACTTTCGACATCGTCGAGGGCGAAAAGGGGCTAAGGGCCGAGAATGTAGTTCATAAATCACCCGCGGAAAGCAAAGAAGAAGCGTAAAGTTACTTTCTTATTTTGGGCCAGAGGGGAGGTTATAAACAAATCTTGTTTTTATCATTCCCTGATTGCCTTAGGTTCCTATTTTGCCTGCATCCCCTTTCTTGCTTTCGCAAGAAAGCAGGGGGGCACAGGTGCGATTTTTTGCAGGGACCACAAAGTCGATGTGTGGGCTTTGGGAGGGTTCCAACTTTGCGATTTTTTGCAAAGTGAGGCACGAACCCACAAATCCGGTACCCTGACTTAATGCTAAAAAAGCAGCAATAGAAGAGCAGTATTTGGTCTGTATGCGTGAGGCCTCGCTTGGACAGTGAAAGCGTTGGATGATTAGACGGCTCATTGTTGCACTGTCGAGATACGATATATGATTGCTGACGAGTTCAAATCCGGGCTGGACTGTAATGTGCTTGTCCTGAACAAGCATTATATGGCTATCCGCATAGTGGGAGCCAAACGGGCATTTTCTTTGCTGTTTCGCGACCTTGCCGAGGTCGTCTCTTTTGAGCAGGGCGGATATTCCAACTATAACTTCCAGAGCTGGTGTGAGGTGAGCCAATTCAGGCGTAATTTCGAGCCGGACGGACACGATTGGGTCTCCACGGTCAATTTTTATATTGCGGTGCCGCGGATTATTCGGCTGTTATTTTATGACCGTTTGCCTCGAAACGAGGTGAAATTTAATCGACGAAACATCTTTGCTCGAGATAAAAATAGCTGTCAGTATTGCGGCAAACGACAGCGAACCAGCGAGCTGTCACTCGACCACATTATCCCTAAGAGTATGGGAGGCAAATCAGTTTGGGAAAATATAGTTTGTGCCTGCGCAAAATGCAACGTGAAAAAAGGCGGCCGAACCCCCCGCCAGGCCGCAATGACCCTTATCCAGAAGCCCGTCAAGCCAAAGCACAATCCGCTCGTTCATATTCACTTAGGCCATCAACGTTACCGCACTTGGAAGCAGTTCCTCGACCATGCTTACTGGTCCGTCGAGCTAAAATAGCCCTGATAAAGCGGGACGATGCGCCAGCCTCTATCCCAAATAATCAATAGTCAATTGAGCCCTCCTGTCCTTCATAATTCGAAATTCTTTGTTCAATGCCGTCCAGGTCCGGCCCGGCTTCAGACGGGGCGGATTCAAAATCCTGATGCCCTGATACCCTGATACTCCGGTCCCCTTTCTGTCTTCTGTCTCCTAACGCTGGTCGTGTGGGACCGTAACCGTGGCTCTTGCCGCAGCAGCATTTTTTGCCTTTGAAATTGGGTTTGATTGGGTTTGTATCTCGTATCTCGTATTGCGTATCGCGCTGGGGAATTGGGTTTGATTGGGTTTGTTTTCACCAAGTGTCCAATTGGATTTATTTTCATAATCCACGGTTATTAAAGAGGTTAAGTTCATTTGGGCTTTCCGGAAATTGGCTTTGTTTTGCATAAAAAGAGCTGATTTGTAGAGCGTTCTCGACAGATGTAGAGGACCGAGGACAGTTGACAGACGACAGTTGCCAGTTGCCAGGTGCCTTATAGGCACGTAAATAACTGGATTCTTGATACTCGTTAGTTAAGAGTGAGCTAAAGTGCCTAAAGTGAACTAAAGTTGGATTCTCGATGCTCATGATCGGTAATTCCCCTAAGGGTTTCCGTTTCGCTCCAAGACTATTTACGAACAATGATTTTTGGCGTGTATCTGCTGATACGAAAACGTGCGGTTCTCCGCTATATCTTTCGCCTACTGGCGTCTGGCGTTTACCTGCCGGCCCCTAAGGGGCAGGCAAAACATTCAGGTATTTTAACAGAAAT
>JAUWBI010000013.1 GCA_030601745.1 Phycisphaerae bacterium | reverse complement strand
GCTTTTTCTTCGTACTCGTTTATACCAATAAGGTAAATGAACATTATTTACGAATTCAGAGAAGCCTTTGCCTTTAACAGGCATTATTTGTTCCAGTTCCCGATTGATTAAATCAAGCTCACCTCCGTCGAGCCAAAAACCCCCACAATTTCTACAACGGCCTAAGACTATATCGCTGCCAATAAACGATACTTTGTCTAAAGTAGTAGCATCACATCTTGGACAGTTTTTGATTGGCTCGGAAACGCCTTTCAGCTTGTCTCTGGAACTATATTCAATGCTTCCATTTACCTGAAATGCCATTTTATCCAGCTCGCCGGCATCCAGCCAGAGACTTCCACAAGGTTCACATACATCATAGGAAATCTGGTCGTTTTTGATTTGAACCAAATTGTTCATCATTTCGCTATCACAATTTAAACACTTCATCGGATTTCTCCTCTTAAATATTCTGCAACCAATTGCAACTGGGACTTAATAATCGTACACAGCCGATGGAGGGATTCGAACCCACAACCCCAGCTTTACGAAAGCTGTGCTCTACCATTGAGCTACATCGGCGTATATGCCGGTTATAATACTGAACATTGCCTGGTTTGTAAACCCCGTTAGAAAACTCAGGTGGGGTATTAAATCCCCGCTGCGTTATTAAATTTGTAAAGAATATCATACCCGCCCAAAGAGCAGGCTTTCTAACGGGGTAAAGAGGCAACATCGGGTCAATAAGCAGGCGCCCTGTTTGAAATTGGCTTTGATTGGGTTTGTTTTCACCAAGTGTCCAATTGGAATTATTTTCATAATCCACTGCATGAAAAGACTTTACGTTCATTTGAGCATCCAGTAAATTGGCTTTGTTTTGCATAAAAGGGTCGATTTGTAGAGGGTTCTCGACAGATGTAGAGCGACGATAGGAGAGAGTAGAGCGAGGAATTTGTGGGTCCTCTGTTTCGAGGTCAAGGAGCAGCTTCTCGAGGATAAACTCCGGTTGTATGGGTTGAGTCCGGATTGGTTAACTCCGTCAAAAGGCGCCGGATCTTCGATATTGGTTCAATGGCATTTCACATCCCGTATCCAGCTTTCTGATGAGGTGGAGTCTTTGTAGCTCGAGGAGCGTTTTGTAGAGACTGTGCTCTATCCGGCGTTCGTACATCAAGAGGCGGTCGAGAACCCTTGCATTTGAGAAGTCCTTTATGGCCATACGGCCAAGAGTTAGGTCGGGAGCCGAGGTGGACGGAGCGGCCTGCGATGGGTCGTTTTTTTTGAAAAACAGGGATTGGGTGAGTTTGGCTAATGGGCTGGGGGTATTATCTGCGTTCAGGGCGTCGATGGTCTGGTTCTGGATGCGGCCGGCCCGTTTGAGCCGCCAGGAAAGACTGACAATGCGTTCTGCGAACATAGATTCCATAGGGGTGGCGGGGGCCAGCTCGCTTAGTATCCGGTCGCGGTAAAGGTCAAAATCAGCCTGGCTTTCTGAGTTGATTACGGCCTGACGGGCCAAAAGGCCGTGTTTGACGGGGTTTTGTGAGACGATGGCCTTGCCTTCGCAGGTGTGTGGGCCGGTCGATTTTTGGGAGTTTAGGCGGTTTGCGAGGATTTGTGCTTCGGTTGCCATGAGGAACACCTCCTTTATTATTGGTTATTGGTAATTGGTAATTGGTTATTGACCATTTTAGCCTATTTTAGCCTATTAGTTAGATATGTATTATACAATATTAAAAGTTATATGTCAAGTAAATTTTTATATATTAATCACAGATTGCACAGATTTACCAAGTGTGATGACGGCTGCGGATAGTCAAATGACTACGAGCTTTTTCATGCTCTGTCCATCGACAGGTTGTGAAATGACCCATAGTCAAATGACCACGAGCTTTTGGGGCTTTTGATGCGTATAATACCAATTCAAGTTAATTCCTGCGATATACCCCAAAAGAGTCCCAAGTTTTCAGGTGGATAGTCAAATGACTACAAGCTTCTTCATGCTCTGTCCATCGACAGGTTGGAAAATGACCCGTAGTCAAATGACTACGAGCATTTGGGTGTTTTGATGTATAGAATATCAATTCAAGTTAATTCCTGCGATTTACCCCAAAAGAGTCGCGACTGGGAGGTAGGGGTAAATGGACTTTATATGATGAATCGTCATTATATCAAGCGCGCCTAATAAGTTGTATTGGTATTAGTGATTCGTTGCTCGATTCTTGTCATTGCGAGGCCCAAAGGGCCGCGGCAATCTAAATCTTGATGCTGGTGTTTAAACAAAAACCCGCCGGTTAAACCAGCGGGCTAAACATTACGATTTCGTATTCTTTATTCTGTGTTCTGCTTCTTAATGCCTAATTCAACGACTCGTCTTCCAATGTATCAAGGCCCATAATGACATCGTGCATAAACACCCGTCTTCCGCTCGGCGTATCGTGGGCTGCATACGTTTTACCTCGCTGCGGATCGTAGTAGGCATACCAGCTATAGCCGGACAACCATTCGTAATCCTCGTCATCGACCTTCGCGTTCAGGCCGTTGCTTAGCGGTATCTCTTTCATTATTCTATTACCTCTGCTCAGTCGGATTCGTAGGGTGCGAAATTTCGCACTATTTCCATATTCTCACAAAATCGGTGCGATTTCATCGCACCCTACCGCTGCGGTATTTTTTCAATCGAACCATTCGTCTTCGGGGTCGAAGGCGGGGATTGAGACATTGACGATTCGCATTTTTCCCACGGCACGATGTCGGCAGCCGGGCTTTATAAAGATGGCGGTAAAGGGTTTTACCTGTACGCTTTCACCATCAAGCTCCATATTTCCTTCGCCCTCAAGAATAAGGTAAATCTCTGTGAGCTTTTTGTGATAATGCACCCTCGCATCCTGCTTGATGTCAACTATGTGCATCGTGGCTGTGGGGTTGTCCGGGCTGACAAAGGCCCGCCGGGAGAAGCCGCAGGGGCACTTTGTAACATCAATTTCGTCGAACCGTGCTATCATATAGTTTGCCATATTCTACTCCTCAAAGAGTCCTGAGCTTGCATACTGTGAACCCAAAACTAAAAACTGTTGAAATCACAACCGGCGTGGTGTATATTCTGCCGAAGTAAGGCGATTTAATCAAGATAGTAAAAACTTGTAATGGAGTAATTGTGATGAATTCGAAACCCAATGCTATTGTGGCCCAGTCCGGCGGGCCGACCGCAGTAATCAATTCAAGCGCCTGCGGCGTTATCCAGGAATCGCTCAAATCGGGCAAAATTGGCCGGGTAATAGGGGCGACCAACGGCATATTGGGCGTATTAAGCGAAGATTTGTTCGATATCTCGGCAGAAAAGCCCGATGCCATCGAGCAGCTTACGCAAACACCCGCAGCAGCAGCCGCAACAACGGGCCTTGCACACCGCAGTGACGAAGATGCACCGCATCTTATATATATGCCCGAATCGGCTGCTGCTTTTGCTCTTGATTTTCATGCAATTCCGCACCGAGGGCAAAACACTGCCCACAGCACCTGACTTTGCTGAATTTATGATATTATGATATATGATATTTATCTCCAAAAATTCTTGACGGTCGTATAGCCTGAATATATATTAACGGTTTTGTATCAATGCAATTAGGCCGGACTAAGCAAAGGAGACTCTACTTAGCGATATATTTTTTAGCGTGCGGAGAGCAAGATGGAAGATTATGATGCAGCGAAATCCTTAAAGGATTTTAAGCCGAAACACCAATTCTTTGTTGCTGTTGATTCGGACGGCAGCGCGTTTGACTCAATGGAGATCAAGCACAAGGAGTGCTTCATCCCGAACATCATCAAGTACTGGAACCTGCAAGGCGTAAGCAAATATGTTCGCCAGACAGCCGAATTCGTCAATCTTTACAGCAAATGGCGGGGTAAAAACCGTTTTCCATGTCTGCTGAGGGTTTTTGACCTTCTGGCTGAAAGAGAAGAGGTCAAAAAAAGAGGCATTAAAATGCCGGAGGTTCAGGCCCTTCGTGACTGGGTAAAAGAAGAACCCAAGCTTGGTAATCCCGCTCTGGAAAAAAAGGTTGCTGAAACCAATGACCCGGTACTTAAGCACACTCTCGAATGGAGTAAAGCCGTCAACGCAACCATTGCAGATATTGTCAAAGGTGTTACACCAATGACGTATGTAAGAGAAAGCCTCGCAAAGGCGCAGGAACACGCTGATGTTATGGTTGTCTCCACTACACCGTATGAGGCACTAGAGCGGGAATGGGAGGAACATGATATTGCCAGGTACGTCGAAATCATCGGTGGCCAGGAGATGGGAACCAAACCGGTCATGCTTGGTTATGCTACAAAAGGCAAATACGAGCAAGGTCATGTTCTAATGATTGGCGATGGCCCTGGAACGGATATGAGAGCCGCTAAAGAAAACAACGCGTTTTTCTATCCAATCAACCCGGGCCATGAAGAAGAATCCTGGAAAAGGTTCTACGAAGAAGCGTTCGATAAGTTTATCGAAGGCGCTTACGCCGGTCAGTACCAGGAAATGCTCATTGAAGAATTTAATCAGTATCTGCCTGAAGACCCACCCTGGACCAAATAGTTACTGTACTAAGTATCGTAAGAAAGAGCAAACAAAAACAATAGATAATAAGGAGACAAATACAATGTCAAAAGCTGATATTGGTCTGATCGGCCTGGCGGTTATGGGCGAAAACCTCATCCTTAATATGGAAAGCAAAGGCTTTACGGTCGCCTGTTATAACCGCACCGTTTCCAAAGTTGATAATTTCATCAATGGTCGTGCCAAAGGCAAAAACATCATCGGCTGCAAATCAATCGAAGAGCTGGCCGAAAACCTAAACAAGCCGCGCAAGATTATGCTGATGGTAAAGGCCGGCAAGCCGGTCGATGACTTTATCGAGCAGCTCCTGCCCCATCTCGAAGACGGTGACATCATTATTGATGGCGGCAACAGCCATTTCCCAGATACCATCCGCCGTACCGAGTATGTCGAAAGCAAAGGCAAACTCTACATCGGTACCGGCGTATCCGGCGGCGAAGAAGGAGCACTGCGAGGCCCTTCGATTATGCCTGGCGGCTCACCTGCAGCCTGGCAGCATATAAAACCCATCTTTCAGAGTATTGCAGCTAAGGCTCCCGATGGTCAGTCTTGCTGTGAATGGATGGGTGAAAACGGCGCCGGCCACTTCGTCAAGATGACACACAACGGCATCGAGTACGGCGACATGCAGATGATATGCGAGACGTACCAGATGATGAAGGAAGGTCTCGGCATGACCAACCAGGAAATGCACGAGGTCTTTGCTAAGTGGAACAAGGGTGAGCTCAACTCATATCTCATTGAGATAACCCGGGACATTCTCGGTTACAAGGACGAAGACGGCAACGAGGTTATCGACCTTATCCTTGATACCGCCGGCCAGAAGGGGACCGGCAAGTGGACCGGCATTGAGGCCCTGAATCTGGGCCAGCCCCTGACGCTCATCGGCGAGGCCGTTTTTGCTCGCTGCCTCTCCGCCTTAAAAAAAGAGCGCCTCGCCGCATCCAAAATCCTCAAAGGACCAAGGGCCAAGTTCAGAGGCGACAGGAGCAAATCCATCGAAGACCTCAGAGCCGCATTGTACGCGTCAAAGATTGTCAGCTATGCCCAGGGTTATCAACTGTTGCGTGCCGCCGCCAAAGAACATAATTGGAACTTGAATTACGGCGGCATCGCATCGATCTGGCGAGGTGGCTGCATCATCCGCTCAGCCTTTCTTAACAAAATAAAAGGAGCCTTCGACAAAAACCCTGATCTGGAAAATCTGCTGCTTGACCCGTTCTTCAAGCGTGCCGTGGCAAAAGGCCAAGCTTCCTGGCGGCGAGTGGTTAACACAGCAGTCAAGCTCGGTATCCCGACCCCTGCTATGAGTTCTGCTTTGGCTTTTTACGATGGCTATCGCCATGAGCGGCTGCCTGCAAATCTGCTGCAGGCCCAGCGAGATTACTTCGGCGCCCATACCTACGAGCGTGTGGACAAAGCGCGTGGCGAATTTTTCCATACGAACTGGACCGGCCGCGGCGGAACCACCGCATCATCAACATATACGGCTTAAAACGGCACAAAAACAAAAGGAAGTAAAATAAAAAAATTCCTGACGAAAGATTTTCTGCTGCAAACGGAAACTGCGAGGCTTTTATATCACGAACACACTGCAAATACGTCCGGCCTCTGGTCCAGGGCGAGGCACCCATCACCGTAGAGGCGAGGATGGCCTGCCCATGTTTATGAGATTCGAACGCAAACCACTGGAAAAGAAATTGCCAAAGTACCTTTGATTAAGAAGGATAAAAAAATGAAAGAGCTGTTTGACATTACGGGCAAAGTTATCGCCATTACCGGCGCCGGTGGTGTTCTTTGCGGCACAATGGCCAGGGCACTTGCCGGTGCCGGCGCAAAAATCGCCGTTCTGGACATAATGGAAACGGCTGCAAGCAAGGTCGCCGACGAAATCAAATCAAATAACGGAACTGCCGTTGCGATTAAATGTGATGTGCTGGATAAAAAAAGCCTGGAGGCGGCTAAAGAGAAAACCATAGCCGAGCTCGGCGGAGTCGACATACTGATTAACGGCGCCGGCGGCAATAAAAAAGAAGCTACGACAACGCCTGATATGAAATTTTTCGATTTACCGGCCGATGCAATTCGGTTCGTATTCGACCTGAATTTTTTGGGTACGTTTTTGCCGACCCAGGTCTTTGCAAGGGATATGGCTGAAAAAGGTCAAGGCGTGATATTAAATGTTTCGAGTATGAATGCCTTTCGTCCCTTGACGAAAATAGCTGCCTACTCAGCGGCGAAAGCCGCCGTGAGCAATTTCACTCAATGGCTGGCGGTGCACTTATGTCAAAACTATTCCAAAGACATTCGCGTCAATGCGATTGCGCCGGGGTTTTTTCTGACCGAACAAAACCGGTTCCTCCTGACCGATGAGAAAACCGGCGAGCTGACCGCCCGCGGCAAGACGATTATCGACCATACGCCAATGGGAAGATTCGGTGAGCCGAAAGAGCTCGTTGGAACGGTTATGTGGCTGCTAAGCGACGCAGCGAAATTCGTTACCGGAGTTGTCGTCCCCGTTGACGGCGGCTTCTCCGCTTTCAGCGGAGTCTGAAAAATTGATTAATGATTATTGACTATTGATAATTGATTAGGAGAACAAAATGACTGATGTTGACCCTGCAAAACCACTAAAGGATTTTAAACCCAAAAAAAGTTACTTCGTCGACATTGATTCGGACGGCTGCGCCTTCGATACGATGGGAATCAAACAGCGCGAATGTTTTTGTCCCTGGCTGATTGGCTATTTCGGCCTGCAGCCGGTAGCCCAGGCGGCACGTGAATGCAAGGAATTTGCAGACTTGTTTTCCAAAACGCGCGGCTTTAACCGGCATAAGACAACCAAGCGTATCATAGCAGAGCTGCTGCCATCCCATCCAATGGTCAAGGCCAGAAATTTCCAGGTCCCACAATTTCCGCACTATTTTGCCTGGGTCGATGACCCCAACAGCTTACTCAGCAATGACGGACTTAAACGCGCCATTGGCGAAACCTCAAATCCGGACGCCAGACGTGAACTGGAAAATGCGCTGGCGTGGAGTGAAAGGGTCAATGCGGCCATAAAAGACATTGTTAAAGGAATGCCGCCGTTTCCGTTTGTGCGGGAGAGCCTGGAAAAAATCACACCATTGGCAGACGTTATCGTTGTCTCGGCTACGCCCTGCGAGGCACTTTCGAGAGAGTGGGAAGAACACGACATCGCCAAATACGCCGAGGTCATAGCCGGCCAGGAAATGGGCAAAAAAGCTGAGCATCTAAATTATGCCACAAAGGGCAGGTATGAAAAGAACCACATCTTAATGGTCGGCGATGCGCTGGGTGATATGAAAGCTGCCAGGGCCAACGATGCCCTGTTTTATCCGATTAATCCCGGTGATGAGGCCCAGAGCTGGAAGAGATTCCGCGATGAGGCATTTGATAAATTCATCAACGGCCAATACGCCGGCATCTATGAGGAAAAAGTAATCGCCGAATTTGATAAATACCTGCCCGAAACACCCCCGTGGAAAAAGTAAGAACCGTGAATAGTGAATCGAACCACGGATTACGAGCAACAAATTAGAAATGGTAATTGAACGGCAAAACAAGGATGGTTACATTGGAAACGACCAGACCCGGGAAGCAATTGCCGAGTTCTTTGCGCAAAACGACTATGCCGGCAAGCGGGTCCTGATGCTAATTCCCGATAATACCCGTTCCGGGCCGGTAGGTGACATATTCAAAATCATTTATGGTTGTCTGGAGCAAAAGGCAAAGGCCATCGATTGTTTAGTTGCGCTCGGGACCCATCAACCTATGACGCAGGAGCAAATCTGTACACGGCTGGCTATGACACCAGACGAGCGAAAAAACAAATACGCATCGGTAAAACTCTTTAACCACGAATGGGAAAAGCCTGAAACGTTCACTTCTATTGGGAAAATCTCAGCCGACGAAATCCACCGGATAAGCGGTGGCCTGTTTCGAGAAGAAGTCGATATCACAATCAATAAACTGATTTTTGATTATGATGAAATTTTCATTTTAGGCCCTGTCTTCCCACACGAAGTCGTTGGCTTTTCCGGAGGAAATAAGTATATCTTTCCCGGAATCGCAGGCGGCGAAATCATAAACTTCTTCCATTGGCTCAGTGCCGTGGTCACAAACCCGGTGATAAACGGCAACAAGTGGACGCCGCCGCGGCAGGTGGTTGAAAAAGCAGCTTCATTTATAAAAATGCCACGGAAATTATTTGCCATAGTGGCTGTGGAAAATATGCTCAAGGGAATATTCATCGGCGATTGCACAGAGGCCTGGGAAAAAGCGGCCGACTTGTCCAGGGACGTCCATATCATCTATAAAGACAAACCATACAAAACAATTCTCGGCATAACACCGAAGATGTACGATGACATCTGGACGGCCGGCAAGGTGATGTATAAGCTTGAACCGATACTCGCCGACGGCGGGACGCTGATTATCTATGCTCCGCATATCACTGAGATTTCCTATACACACGGCAAAATTATCGATAAAATCGGCTATCACACGCGCGATTATTTCCTTAAGCGAATGGACAAATTTGCCGGTATCCCGCGGGCAGCGATAGCGCACTCTACACATGTTAAAGGCATCGGCACATACATCAACGGCGCCGAAAAGCCCAGGGCCAACGTCGTCCTCGCCACCGGCATCAGCAGGGAACGATGTCGAAGGGTAAATCTGGGTTATATGAATCCGGACCAGATTGATATAGCTAATTATGAAAATAAAGAAGAAAAAGGCATCCTGCTCGTCCACAACGCAGGCGAAATACTGCACAGATTGTCCAGCGGACATATACCAACTATCCCGGATGAATAGTAATTCGGAAAAGGTGCTTATGAAAAGCAGATGTAGTTTCAAAAGTGTAATTTCGGTTGTGGTTGGATTTGCCTTGGTGTTCGCAGCAAATTTAGCCAAAGCAGAAAGCACCGAGTCAACAAAAATATGGGACTGCGCCGAATTGCTTGACCCGCAAACCAGATCGGCTTTAGCCGGGCAGGAAAGCTTCTTTGCCAGTTTATTCCAGCTTCCGAGTGAGTATGAACCGGCCTCTGAAGCTGAAAAGAGGCGGTTGGTAAACCAATGGATCAAAGAATTACGAGGTAATGATTACGAAAAGGTCGCTGAGGCTGCGGCATATCTTGGTATCGTTAAAGCGAAGAAGGCTGTCAAACTATTGGAAAAAGTAACTGCCGCTGGAAGAGGCGGCGGTCGCATTCGATGGGTCTGCACGAGATCGCTGGGCCAAATCGGCGACAAAAGCTCAATACCCGTTTTAATCAGCCTTTTGGATAATGCAAACAAGGACACGCGGATTTATGCAAGAGTCTCACTTGCTGAAATCACAGGAGTGTATTTGGGGGACGATAAAGAGAAATGGAAGAACTGGCAAACGTATAAGACTTCCGAGTTACGCACTTCGACGAAACGCACACAACCTAAAGACAATCAGACCTCTTCCATATCTCAGAAGCCTTACTCAAGTGACAGGCTCGGTTTTCACCTGCCGGATATATACGGACGCATAGTGGATTCACAGGACTATGCAAATGTTCCGGTGCTCGTTATGTCAGGTTCATGCTGGTGTGGCGGTTGTCAGCAGGATGCAGAGCCTCTAAGAAGAATCGCGGCTGAATACGCCCCCAAGGGCTTGCAGACAATCCGAACAGTAGCGGGCGACAATGAGCTGGCTGCACTGGATTTCCAAAAGCATTATCGCCTTGGATTTGTTCAGTTGCTCGATACAAATCGGTCATTTGACAAGCGTTATAACGATGACGGCTGGACGTTTCTGATGCTGGCTGACCGTGAAGGAAAGATTGTTTACAAAGTAAATAGTCCGCATGATAGAGAGTGGCTTCAGCTAAGGAGTATTCTGAACAAGATGCTTTCGGGCACTATGTCAAGTAAAACTATAATACGAGACGGCATTGTGTATATGTCATCTACATTGCAGCGGACAGGAGAAATAGAGACTCGGCGTATTTACGATCGCTTCCCGTCAGTCGCTTGCGGACAAGATGGCAAGGTATATGTCGTATTCACAACGAACCGAAATGGCACGAGCGACGTGTTTCTTCGCATTTTTGACGGGTCTAAATGGTCAGAGGACATGCCTATTGCTGCAACGGCTGCCGATGAATACGATGGCACAGTTTTGGTTGATAAACAGGGACACATCTGGGTCTGCTGGACAAGTAACGCCGGCGGCTACAGATATAACATATTTATTTTGTCATTTACAAAACCCTCAAAAATTGGAATCCCTGTGAAGCTGACTGGCTCCGATGATGACGCAATGCATTCCCGTATGACCTGCGATGAAAAAGGACGTATGTGGGTAACCTATTACAAATGGCACAAAATGGGAAGATATTCTCGGGACAAAGAGGTCTATCTTCGCAGATTTGAAAACGGCAAATGGTCACAAGAGCTGCAGATTAGCCCGACAGACGTCCCTCAACACGAGGACCATTCGGAGCCTGTTATTTCGGCCTATGGCAATGGTGTTATTGTAGCCTGGAGCTGGGATTTTCACCCTCCCAACAAGGGCTATTCAAATCAGGCACAGGCGCCAACAATTTTTATACGAACCGTTAATTATAAAATGGGTTTAGGCAAAATATCATCGGTTAGTGGCAAAAATATTGATGTAACGCCCGCCGTGATTGCCTCTCATAATCAGCAAATCTGGGCTGCTTGGGATAGCCTGGATTGGAACCAGCGAAAGAGACTTTGTATTGGCAATCCTAATATCGGGCGTAATAACCCGACCAATAAAATCCAATCTTTAAATAATCCAATTGTCAACGTTTGTAGCCCCTGTTTTGCCAGCAGTCCAGCGGGCCAACTGACTTTGCTCTGGAGTGAAACAGAAGACGGGAGCCGGTGGGTACTTAAAAGAGCAGATTTGGATACGAATAATCATTGGTCAACACCGACAATAGTAGAATTGGAAGACAATCCAAGATTCTGTTCGGCGAGCTATAATCCGCAGGGCCAGCTCTGGATTGCATATTCAGCAGAAACAAAACAAGGCAGAAAAATAGTCGTAAGAAATCTGGGTTATATGAATCCGGACCAGATTGATATAGCTAATTATGAAAATAAAGAAGAAAAAGGCATCCTGCTCGTCCACAACGCAGGCGAAATACTGCACAGATTGTCCAGCGGATATATACCGACTATTCCGAATTAATAGTCAGGGCAAAAAACGTTGTAAATTTTGGGAGTTCATACTAATGAAATACGAAAAATATTTACTTATCTTAGGGTGTGCAATATTTCTGTGTTTATTTTCCAAAAGCTATGGTGAAAATAGGGATGAGATAGTGAAAAAAATCGTGACACATGAGAAAAAGTTCACAAGTTGCATGATAAAGTACGCTCTAAACAACTATAGTAAGTCCGAAAAGGAATATGTAAGTATTTCACCAACTGTAGAATCTGTTTTTTCTTCAAGTGGCCGTTTTAAGCGGCTCGATTTAGTTTATAAACATGAAAGAAGAGGAGAAATCACATATCGAAAAATCTCCAATGGTGAAACATATTCAAACTGGCACTTTGACCCCTTCAACGTGCCTGGTGATGCAACAATTGAGCCAGCCACAAAGAATACAGATTCAATGTTCCCTTCACGGTTTTTTCACCCTTTCACATACTATAATGGTAACAAAAATGATGTTACCATATCAGTCAAAGATGAGCTTGTTGATTTGTCTTGGAAAGATTCCGAAACAGGATTGAATATTAAAGGGACTTATAAGCTGGAGGGCGAGAGCCATCTTCCAGCAGAGTATATTGTGACCACTGTGCTTCCAGATGGAAAAGAAGAAATTACTAAGCGGCTTTATTATGAGCATGAAGATGCGTCATTGAAGCAAATCACGGTGTATTCCCCTCCACACAACATAAAACAAAGTTATCTTATTAAGGGAATTGAATATAACCCGCAATTTCCAGAGGAACATTTTGCCATAACTTTTCGAGATGGAACAGACGTTTTTGATAAGTCCCTAAATGCCAGATATCGTTACGAAGAATCGTTCAATGAATTAAAAGAAACCACCAATCATAAAGTGATTTTAAAATATCTTTATGCAATTGTAATATTAGCTATGGCTCTTACTGCAATTCTTGTTTGTAAGCGTTTTCTAACAAAACCAAAGAGACAACAATAAACAGTCAATTTAAAAAAGGGAGTAACATTAAATGGCAAAAGCAGACATTGGGCTCTGGGGCCTGGCGGTAATGGGTGAAAACCTCATCCTCAATATGGAAAGCAAGGGCTTTACCGTGGCGGCCTTTAACCGCACGACGGAGAAAACCAGAAAGTTCGCCGAAGGCAGGGCAAAAGGCAAAAATATCATCCCCGCATACGAGGTAAAAGACTTTATCGACTCCATAGCCCCGCCTCGGAAAGTGATGATTATGGTCAAGGCCGGTAAGCCGGTCGATATGGTTATCGAGCAGATTCTGCCCTTTATGGACAAGGGCGATATTATCATCGACGGCGGTAACAGTCATTTCCCCGATACGATTAGACGATGCAAACAAATCGAAGAAAAAGGGCTGCTCTATATCGGCACAGGGGTATCGGGCGGCGAAGAAGGCGCACTTCGAGGGCCGGCGATTATGCCCGGCGGTTCACCGAAGGCGTGGGAAAGCGTAAAGCCCATCTTCCAGAAAATCGCAGCCCGCACCGACGACGGCGACCCCTGCTGCGATTGGGTCGGAGAAAACGGCGCCGGACACTTCGTCAAGATGGTCCACAACGGTATCGAGTACGGCGATATGCAGATGATATGCGAGAGCTACCAGATGATGAAGGCAGGACTCGGAATGACCAACCAGCAGATACACGAGGTTTTCACCGAGTGGAACAAAGGCGAGCTCGATTCGTACCTTATCGAGATTACACGGGACATAATCGGCTATAAGGATGAAGATGGCAACGAGGTTATCGACCTTATCCTCGACACCGCCGGGCAGAAGGGTACCGGCAAATGGACCGCCATTGAGGCCCTGAACCTGGGCCAACCCTTGACGCTCATCGGCGAGGCAGTTTTCGCACGCTGCCTCTCGGCACTAAAAGAAGAACGCGTTGCAGCATCCAAAGTTCTTACCGGCCCGAAGCCCAAATTTACGGGTGACAAGAAAGCTTTCATCGATGACCTGCGCCAGGCCCTGTACGCCTCGAAAATCGGCAGCTACGCCCAGGGCTATCAGCTTATGCGCGCCGCCGCAAAAGAATATAAATGGAACCTGAACAACGGCGGAATCGCGCTGATATGGCGCGGCGGCTGCATCATCCGCTCGGTCTTCCTCGGCAAAATAAAGGAAGCATTCGACAAAAACCCGGATTTGGTCAACCTGCTGCTTGACCCGTTCTTCAAAGATGCAGTCGAGAAGGCACAGCCCGCCTGGCGCCGCGTCGTTACTACGGCGATCCAGATGGGTATTCCGATGCCCGCTATGAGCTCTGCGCTGGCCTACTACGACGGCTATCGCTGCGGTCGCCTCCCGGCTAATCTATTACAGGCCCAACGTGATTACTTCGGAGCACACACCTACGAACGAGTTGACAAGCCGCGAGGTGAATTCTTCCACACCAACTGGACCGGCCGAGGCGGAACCACCGCAGCTTCAACTTACACTGCTTGACAAGGAAGGCATACTTCTTACCGAACGGCTGAACCCCGCCCCTCGGAGGGGCGGGGTGAAAATATGACTGTTGATAATCGATTATTGAACGATTGAAACACAAAACACGAGGTACGAAATAATGGCCGCTGAATTTCTATCGGAAGATTTTCTTCTGCAAACAAAAACTGCAAGGACTCTTTACCACGAACACGCCGAGAAAATGCCCATCTATGACTATCACTGTCATCTGCCCGCCGACCAAATTGCCGCCGACCACCAATTTGATAACATCACGCAAGCCTGGCTTTACGGCGACCATTACAAATGGCGCGCAATGCGGGCCAACGGCATACCGGAAAAATATATCACCGGCGACGCAGGCGATTATGAAAAGTTCGAAAAATGGGCCGAAACCGTTCCCTATACTTTGCGCAATCCTCTTTATCACTGGACCCACCTGGAACTGGCGCGCTATTTCGGCATCGGCGACAAACTGCTAAATCCGGACACAGCAAAAGAAATCTACGAAACCTGCAGCGAAATGTTAAGAACGCCCCAGTTCAGCTGCCGCAACATAATGCGCAAAATGAACGTCAAACTTGTCTGCACCACTGAAGGCCCGCTCGATTCATTGGAACATCACAGAAGAATCCGCGAAGACGGCTTTAAAATAAAAGTTCACACGGCTTTTCGGCCGGACAAGGCTATGGCCGTCGAAGACCTCCCAGCCCTGAACGCCTGGGTCGATAAACTCGAAGGAGCTTGCGACATTGAAATAAATAACTTCGCCTTATATATCGAAGCGCTCCGCGAGCGTCACTACTATTTCCACAAAAACGGCTGCCGCCTCTCCGACCACGGTCTCGAAACCGCTTACGCCGAAGACTACACCGAAACCGAAATCAAAAATATCTTTAATAAGATAAGGTCCGGCAAAAAACTGGATGCGTTAGAGTGTCTCAAATTCAAATCAGCGATGATGATTGAATTCGCTCTGATGGACTATGAATCGGGATGGGTAATGCAGCTTCACCTCGGCGCCCTTAGAAATACCAGCACGCGAATGCTAAAAACCGTCGGCCCCGATACCGGCTTCGATTCAATCGGCGATTTCGAGACAGCGAGACCTTTGGCCAAATTTCTCGACGCCCTCGATAAGAACAACGAGCTGCCCAAAACCATTCTGTACAACCTTAATCCGAGGGACAACGAGCTTATAGCCACTATGGTCGGCAACTTTCAGGATGGCTCTGCACCCGGCAAATTGCAGTACGGCTCGGCATGGTGGTTCCTCGACCAGAAGGACGGAATGGAAAAGCAACTGGCCGTGCTTTCTAATATGGGCCTGCTGAGCCGTTTCGTTGGCATGCTTACAGATTCGCGAAGCTTCCTCTCGTATCCAAGACACGAATATTTTCGCCGAATACTCTGCAATATCCTCGGCAGCGACGTCGAAGCAGGACTCTTGCCGGACGATATGGTCCTGCTCGGAAAAATGGTCGAGGACATCTGCTTCAATAATGCCGGAAACTACTTCCCAATGAAGTTGGATTGACCTGCCAGCCAGATTTTTATTATAACAGACTCGAAGTCTAAGGAGTTCTTCTTGCAACCCCGTCTGGCACAAAGTAAAATGTTCTTAGCATAGAACGCGATACGCAATACGATATACGCAATACGAAATGGGTCGGTGCCCGAGTGGCTAAAGGGAACGGGCTGTAAACCCGTTGGCGTAAGCCTACGTTGGTTCGAATCCAACCCGGCCCATTCGATTTCCAATTTCTGGCCAATAGCAGCTCTACAAATACCTGCCTTGCAGGTAAGGTTGTGCAGCCAAGCATTTAATATGGGAAATGTCAGTGAAGAATTAGTCCCGGATATTGGCATCTGGCGGTGTCTGCTTTTCGTAACGCTGATTGTGGTTGGTTTCTTAACTGTCTTGCCACTGACTTTTGTGGAAACTACTGCACAGTACCTGGCCAATCTCGAGGCCGGCCTTGACCTTAAGCTTGATTCACAAACGCCTGAGCACATCGCCGCAGCGTTCCTTATTGGGGTGCTGGCAGCGTTATCAATACGTGAAGTTAAGCTTGCAAGCGTGGGCCGCTATTGTCTCCCCGGCCTTGCTATTGGCTGGCTGGGATTGGAGTTAATTCAGGCAGCTGCGCCTGGCCGTCATGCGAACATAACCGATCTGTCCGTGAACGTGGTGGTGTCATCAGTTGGTGCAGTATCGGCAGCGTTTGCCTGGCAGCGGGAAGTAGTACGGAGAGTCCTTCGTCATGTTGCAAAAATAGGCCCGGGCCTGCTGTTTGCTGGCTTGGCTGTGGGCTTCACGTGGTTCACTATCAGGACGCACATCCGGACGACCTTCGAAAACTGGGATGATACCTTCCCTCTGGCCTTAGGGAACGAGTTGACAGGTAACCGACCCTGGCGTGGTGACGTTAGCGGGCTAGCGATTTATCCGGCTTGCCTCACAACGGAGCAGGTGAGTCAACTAGCACAGGCTTGGCCAAATGGCCGGAAGGGTCTAATACTTCGAAGACAGATAGGAGCTGTTGCCCTTTATACGTTTGGCGACTCGAGCGGGGCCGCTTTATCTGACCGTGCCGACGTGGAGAAACCGCTGAACTTATATGTTGTAGGACCTGGTGATCCGCTGCGCGTAGCTGACCGAGGGCTTCGGTTTCTGAAGTCTGGTCTCGCCCGGACCCTGGGGCCAGCGCGCGTGGTAGCCCTTGCAGCCAAACAGTCGAACGAGATATCCGTCGAGGTGATTTGCGAGCCGGCCGACCTTGAGCAAGAAGGACCGGCACGAATCGTTACAATGTCAATAAATCCTCTTGAGCGTAACTTTACCCTTGCTCAGGAAGGAGCGGACCTGGTTTTTCGCCTCCGAACACCCGGGACCGGACCAAATGGTACTGGTAAGTTAGCCCCCCGCTGGCCCGATGTGTTCACTGGTTCGAGGCTGCAGCACCTTACAGTGACATATGCGAATGGAAAATTGAGGCTTTTTGTCGACGGTACTGAGCACAAACAAAATATCTTCCTGTATAGTGCGCGTGTGCAACTGGGTATAGACAATCCCGCCAGTGATTTGATTGCAGAGCAATTGGTGTCCTTTCTGCTCGGCGTGCTTGGTGTCGCGTCCTGGCGGTGGCGAAGACCGCCGCTGGCTATCACGATAGGCCTGCTTATTGGCGTACTTCCTTTGGTAATCACTTATCTTGCCTGCGCGATCAGCCTTAATCGACCCCTGCAGTGGGAACTTATCTTTTTGGCTCCCACGGGCTTTGCAGTTGGCATTGCCTTGGGTCTGCCGCTGGCGAGAGCGGGATACAGACAAGCATAAGCTTGCGTAAACCGGCTTGATATAAGATACTGATTCATTTGGCTGCTTTAGCAAAAGACAAACTGCGATAAGAGATGTTGATTTAGAAAATCTACGATTAATCAATTTCTCAGACACCGCCCAGGGCTGTTTGGTCAGAGATAACAAATAAATTCCTTGACTACAATCCGAAACATCCCAAATAATGCAGTCACTATATCTCAGGCAACATAACATAAGAGAAAAAATATGGATAAAAAAAGGAGTAATTTAGCAATGTTGATTCCAACAATAATAATGGGGGCACTTGCAATCATTTTTCTTTTCATAGGATACTACAAAGGACAAGGCCAGCACATCAGCGGTATTAAATCCGCCCTGAATATGACGGTTGTAATTCTGCCGTTACTAATCTTTTCCTTCATCGTGGCCGGTATGGTTCAGGTCCTTCTGCCCGGCGAACTAATATCGAAATGGGTAGGCGCCGAATCCGGCATACGAGGAATATTCATCGGCACAGTGGCCGGTGCTCTCGTCCCCGGAGGGCCTTACGTCAGTTTACCTATCGCCGCCGGACTGCTGCGTTCCGGTGCCGGTATAGGAACTATGGTTGCGTTCCTCGCAGCGTGGTCGTTATGGTCGGTTGCCCGTTTGCCGATGGAGGTGGGAATTTTGGGCTGGAAAGTTACCCTCATTCGCGTGGTTTGTACATTTTTCTTTCCGCCTATTGCCGGATTGATAGCTCACATATTCTTTGCAAGTGCTAAATGAATGAATATCGGCGATGCAAAAAAATGTTACGTCACCTAACAGTGCGTTTGCAGCTATGTTTCCCCTCCAATGCTTTGCACTGCTCAAACACGTGAGACATTAGCCGAAATCGAATTAATGGACTCGCATTAGATGAAGAAAGAAAACAATAACGTCATTGAAGCGAATGCTTTAACAAAGAGGTTTGGTAATGTTACCGCTGTCAATCAGATTACTTTTAGTGTTAATGAGGGGGAGATATTTGGCTTTCTCGGACCGAATGGTGCTGGAAAGACAACCACAATCAGAATGTTAACGGGTCTGCTTGCCCCAGATTCGGGAGATGCTTTTATAGATGGAGTTAATGTAAAGAGAAATCCAATCAAAGCGAAAATGAAAATGGGAGTTATCCCAGAAATGGGGAATGTTTATGTAGACTTAAACGCGCAACAGAACATCATCCTGGCAGGCAGATTCTACGGACTTCCTATGAAAGAACTTAAGAAAAGAGCAAACAGTCTTTTAGAGCAATTTGAACTATACGATAGAAAAGATGATCCTGTCAGAACCTTTTCAAAAGGTATGAAACAGAGGGTCAATATTGCAAGCGCTATTGCCCATAATCCTGAGGTCCTGTTCCTGGATGAACCAATGTCAGGATTAGATGTCCAGAGTCAACGATTGATTAGAGACATCATCAATCAGATGAATCAGAAAGGAACTACTATCTTTTTAACCACTCATAATATTGAAGAGGCAAACCAGCTATGTGCAAGAGTAGCAATTATCAACAAAGGTAAGATAGTTGTTATTGACAGACCTGAAAGGTTGAGAAGGACATTTGAAACCACCCAATCAGTTGAGATTTCTTTTGATAAATGTATTGATGATAGTTTGATCGGAAAAGGCAATATAGTGAATAGGGTAGAAAGATTGGGAGATAAATGGAAGCTATACACAAACAATCCTGACAAACTTGTGAAGTATTTGGCGAAGTTCGCTGAGGATAAGGATCTGACAATAGTTTCTATGGAGATATGCAGAGCAAGTCTGGAAGATGCATTTGTGAAGTTTACGGAGAGTAAAAGTTATGACGATTAGAGATATAAATGGACAGTTTTTTCGCGGAGTGATGGTTACGACAGAAAAGAACATTAGAATTTATTACACTAAAGCTCCGGTTTTAATATTTGGCCTTTTGTTCCCTCTATTTATGTTTCTGTCCTTTTATTTGGGAAGGGAGGTAAATTTACATTCTTTCTTTCCCGGGCTTTTAGCAATGTCCCTATTTTTTACAGCCTCGTCAGTTGGTCCCCTGATTACTCCCTGGGAAAAACAAGCAGGAACTTATGAAAGATTGCTCTCTTTTCCGGTTAGTATCAATACAATAATTTTGGGAGATATTGCAGCGGGAATGATCTTTGGGATTATCATAAATATGGTTGTATTAATAGTTGGGCTGATATTTTTTGATTACAATATAAACATTTTGTTTTTGTTCTTCGGTATATTATTGGCTTCTTTCTGTTTTTCTTCCTTAGGTGTTTTATTGGCATCTCCATCAGTGCGTTCTCCATCCCATATTATGATGTTTTCCAGTCTTATCCGTTTCCCACTGATTTTTATAAGCGGTATTTTTATAGCCTTAGAGAATCTGCAAGGAAGTGCGAGAGTGTTGGCTTACTTTTCACCTATTACTTATTTGGTCGACATATTCAATTTCAGCTTTAAAGGTGAATGCCATATCTCCCCAATTATTGATTTTACAGCGTTATCTATATTTAGCGTAATATTCATATCTTTATCAAATAGATTTCATAAGAGAAATTTAATCAAAGGATTATGATTAGAAAAGTGCGACTTCTGCTAACAGCATGTTTGCAATTCCCTTAACCTTCCGCTCTCCGGATGTGAAAACACATCCTGAACAGCTCCATTTTCCTGAACTTCAGTAATCACAAGCTGGACAAAGAAGAAAAACTTGTATATAATGGTATTTGTGCTCAAGCCGGCAGATTTAAGTAAGTAAAAGAGAGGTGAATCATGGCAGAAAATCTAAACCGCCGCAAGTTCTTAAAAAAATCCATTATCACATCTACAACCGCTGCATTAGGTTTAAGTTGTGAAGAGAAAGTCTTATTAGAAAGAGCAACAAAAAAACCAATTCCTCCGCCGCCGAAGGGTCCCATTAAAGGTCTGCCGATGGGCAGGATTGGTAATGTCAATATTAGCAGATTGATTTGCGGCGGCAATCTAATCAGCAGCTTTGCACACAGCAGAGACCTGGTTTACGTATCTTCCCTGCTGAGAAACTATTTTACCGACGAGAAAGTTATGGAAACTTTCGAGATATGTGAAGAAACCGGAATAAACACTGCTATATTACGGCTTGATAAGCACTGCATCGGACTTCTCAAAAAATATTGGAATGAAAGAGGCGGCGAGATGCAGTGGATTGCACAGGTCAAACCCAAAAAAACCGACATCCAACACTTTAAGACCGATATAAAAATGGCCATAGACAACGGAGCTATCGGAGCTTATATACAGGGTGGTGCCGGAGATAGTCTCATCAAAGATGGTCGTGTTGACATTATCGCAAAGGCCGTCGATTTCATTAAGAAAAACGGAGCAATCGCAGGTATCGGTGGACATAATATAGAAGTGCCTATCGCATGCGAAAAAGCAGGATTGAAACCCGATTTTTATATGAAAACTTTACACAGCAGTAATTATTGGTCCTTTACCCCACAAAGAATTAAGGATAATGTGTGGTCCACTACCCCGGAAAAAACTATTGAGTTTATGAAAAAAGTGGAAAAGCCCTGGATTGCCTTTAAGGTTTTGGCTGCAGGGGCTATCCATCCCAGAGATGGCTTCAAATTCGCCTATGAAAACGGCGCCGATTTTATTTGTGCAGGAATGTTTGATTTCCAGGTCAGGGAGGATGTAATCATTACAAAAAATATTTTATCGGGAAAAATGAACAGAAAGCGCCCCTGGAGAGCGTGAGTGCTTTTCAATCCATCACTTATGAAATAACCTTGAAAAATGTCGGGAGTTTTGATTGCATATAGTCGATATAATTTATAGAGTAAAGTAGTTTGGATGGTTAAAAGAGTTCCAAGAGAGAACTCTTGTCTGTTATTTCAAGAATATCACGCAGGGATGTCCCAAGCGAAGGAGGAAATGTCTTTTGGCTAAACGAACCCCTAAAGAGGGCCGAGTACTTGTCACAGACCAAAAGTACCAGGGCAAGTATGTAGCTTTCAACCCTTCTGAGGGCAAGAGGATTATAGCATCTGGGCGAGACCCCGGTGCAGTAATCCAGAACGCGCGGGAAAAGGGAGTAGCCGTTCCCGCTATTGTCTTCGTACCTAAGCAAGGTGTAGCCTATATCTACTAAGACAAATGCCAATCACAAATTATCCTTTCCCTGTTGTACTTGGTATTAGCCAGCCTATGTTGTGGATTAGGGTAACTAATCCGGCCACGAAGTTAGCGATTATTGCACTGGCGATTGTGGATACAGGCGCTGACGACTGCGTATTTCCCGCCAAAAGCGCCCTTGAACTTGGTCATAATCTCAAAGCTGTGGCTCGTAAACCAATAAAAACAGCCAGCGGCACTGCGTATGCTTATCCGCACACATCGCGGGTAGATATTTTAGAAATGCGAGCGAATGGAATGCCTGGAAATAAAGTACTGTACACAATAGCCGACATGCCTATTGATTTCGTCCAGGGTTGCGACGCCTTTCTTCTTGGGGTAGGGAATTTTCTGAGTAAATTTGTTCTTACTATTGATTACCCACGACAAGTCCTCTCAATTCGTAAACCCCGCAAAAAGTAGTAATATGGTTTTGCCTTGTCCCTGCCAGCGTCGGACCAATGCCGATAACCACCCTGCTTTACAATACCGTAGAGCTCATCAAAGCAGCACTATGAGGATTTGACTCCAGCCAAGCGAACCAGCCTCAAGAACTCGTCGTTTCTTTTTCTTTTAAAACTTCTTTACGTATTCGAGGAATTTTTTTGCCGTTTTATCCAGATTCTCGACATCTCCTCCGCCGTCCAGCACCTCACACATCTCGTAAGCAATATATCCCTGATACCCGATTTTCTTCAAGCTCTCGAAAAAAGTTTCGTAATCAACGAAGCCCTCTCCCATCGGGACCGCCCGAATCAAAGTGTCACGCTGTAGAAAATTGGTCAGATTGTGCTCATAGCGATATCGAGGCAAACGCACATAATCCGCCGCAGTGGTGTGAACGATAAAGGGCTTCATCTTCAAGACGGCAGCCCTCATTTCATCTGCCTTCAAACCTTGTAAGGCCGGGGCCCACGCATCAAAAGCCGCCTTAACATTCGGCAGATTGACTTCTTTGAGAAGCCAGTACATAGTATCGTGGCCAACTCCAATGTCGTGATGATTCTGCACGGCAAGGGTAACACCATACTTTGCCGCCTTTTGACCGGCAAGCCTTAATCCTTCAACCACCATCGCATATTGTTTGTCAAAGGGCACCCCGGGGCGTTCGTAACCTGTGAATATGCGCACCATATCGGTCCCTAAATCACGCGCCAATCTGGCCAATTCCCCGACATAACAGGCCTGAATTTCCACGTTAGGGACACCGGGTTTATCAACACCCGCCGTAAAATCCGTATATCCGGCCAGACACACCAATTCAAGCCCGAGCCGCTCAATTTTGCGCCGCAGCGCCTTTCGTGCAGCCGCATCGTAATCCAGAGGCGATACGTGAGGCCGTTTAGCCACCAACATTACGCCATCGAATCCGAGTTGCTTTGCCTTGAGCAAAAACTCATCGACACTCAATCTCGCCTGTCCACGCCAAACGCCGGCATAGCTGACAGAATGCAGACACGTCTTTACCTTAAAATCCTTCGGATTGCCTGTCGGGACCTTCTGGGAGAAAACTTTTTCACAAGACAGTGACAATACAATCATCAAAACAAGACAGGTTTTACGCATCGCTAAATTCCTCCTTTTAAGTAGTTGACAAATTTACCACCTTTCAAACGGCAAACTTAACATTCTTTTCACAGATTTATCAACGCATCTATAAGACCTCCCTCTCTTTCTTCCCTTCTCCTTTCTTGTTTGTTATACGCTTTTACTATTTCATTATATAGTTCCTCGTCCTTAATGAAACTTTCCCTGTCCCATCTGTGCATCTTGATAAAGATACCACCTTCCAGCAATTGCTTCTTTAGTCTGCCCTGGTCCTCAGCTTCATAATCCTTCATTTCTCGTATGTAGGCCGATATCAAAGTATCATAATGGCCATTTGCTGCATCGACCCAGAAGTATCTAACGATTGATAAAACTATCAGTGCAACAATTATCAGCAGAACCACGCCTGCCCCCACCGTTCCCGAATTTTTATATTTATCCTTCATTATATCAACCCCTTATTGTAACATTTCCCGTTCAACTTGTCCCTCCGACTCTATTGAGCCAAACTAAAGAGAAACCGCCGCCTGTTCTACTTTATCTATCCCGCCTTGTCAAGACTATCATTAGAAGCCCCCCAGGCCTGCCTGCCTCATTGTTTAGAGTGTTGCCTGTCCCCGCCTGCCTGCCCCGTTAGAGGCCTTTTCTCCAGTCTCTAATGGGGTCATTCCGCGTAGCGCTGAAAGTCCGGCCCCTGGACGGATTGGACGGAATGCGCGGTAATCTATTTTTTTTTCGTTTATTTTTTCCTTCCTCTGCGCTCTCCGCGGTCTCTGCGGTTAATCCTTTTCACCGCGGATTTGGATCCGTTCGCGTTATTGCCAACAAAGTTCTGGTGGATCAAGGTTGCAGTCAAGCCAGCTTTGGGAAAAGATGGCAAAATCCCGAAAGTCAACTTTGCAATCATCGTTAAAATCCATTGCTGGACGTTCAGTGCATACCGGCCCGGTAACAGTCAGCGTATAATCTCCTGTTTCCCCATCGTATCCGGCTATGCGGATAAAATAAGTCAAATCTTTCACTAAAGGCATCGTAAGTTGAGACTGTAATGTAGGTAATGTAGGAGAACATATCCCTGGTTTAGTATCATCATTACAGGCTAACTCTGTCCCATTACAGTCATCAAACACAGCTAACGTAGTGTCGAACGTACTTCCGCAAAGACTGATTGTATATTCATAATTAAACCTTGGTGTGAAAGAATGCCACACATCATTCGTATCATTATACGAACAGCTGCTCGTATCTGTACCTGTAGCTCTTGTGGTTGACCCGTTGTATGGTTCATCCGCTTCGACAGCAATAGCGTTCTCGCATTCGTCATGTGTTAGAGGTTCAGAGGTGCTGATTCGTACCCACTCAATCTCAGATTGATTCCGCAAGAGATGGAGCGATATCCTATCGAAAGAAGTCAATCGGTTGTCCTGGCAAAAATCCTCCCACTCAACATTGCTGTCTATGCTTAACGACCACCAGCCATTAGCATCACGAGTCCATGCAAAAGTGTGCCATTCAAAAGCGCGACTGCCAATTGGGTAACGGAGGAAGTCCCTTAAACCGTTGACATAGCAATCCAAATCCGCAGTTTCGTTTTCACCTGCTTCACCGTAATCGTCAACAGAGTAATAATCACTGCCGCTGACCAGGTACACGACTGCCCGGTTAGGCCACTGCGGCCCTGACTTGGCACGCATTTCAATCTTCAGCTCGGTCACGTCGCTGATCGACACTGGATGAGAAATCCACGTATCAACGGGTGGGGGTGTGGTATAGCCGCTGCCAACACCCCGAAGCGAATACCCCTCGGGAGAAACTACGACATCCGGAGCCGGTCTAGGTTCACCTTTCCAATCTGTGACGCTCCACCCATCGTAGTTCCCGTCATCGAAATCGTCAAAGAACAAGACAGACCAATCGCCCCAGGACATACTTGGACACAGTAAAATGAGTAACAGTGAGACCGCCACTCCTGCCATACTTATGAGACTGTTGAATTTGTTAATCATTTTTTCATCTCCTAAAAAAATTGTTAATATTTCATAGCGCACCTGTTGCGCAGGAACTCCGATTCAAGGCAATTAACGAAAGCATTACGGCTGTAACTGGATGCAAACCGACAGGACAGGATATTGCAGAAGCCTCTCCCCTGAGAGTTAAATTCGAGTCTTGCCGGCGGATTTCCATTTTACCGCTCCTTTCCAAACTTGTCCCTGCGCAAGCAGGGAACGATAAATATGTTATGATGGCACAGGCACCACACCTATGCCCGATTTATGCAAATTGAGTCTGTTTTGCGCCTGTTAAAGCAAACCTATAACTTTCCAAGGCAGGTTCGGTATGAAAGAGACACGAATTATGATGACAAACAAAAATATTATGATAATTTCTTGAACCTACCTTTACTAAGTACAATTCTAACACAAAAGCAATTGATTTTGCAAGTTTTTTTCCAAATTTTACAATTTTTTTTACCCTCCATTCTTACCCGCCAGATCAAATTAGCCGTTCCTCAGTCAAAAACAGTGTATACTTGTGCCCGCGCAGGCGAGTATCCGCATCTAAATAAATCTGTGAAATCCGGGTTAAATGCTTTCTCGGGTGATTTTTGCACCGGCCGGATTGAGTCTTTCTTCGATTCTTTCATAGCCCCGGTCGATGTGATAAACCCTGTTGACCACTGTAGTTCCGTCAGCAGCCAATCCAGCCAGGACCAATGCCGCCGATGCCCGCAGGTCTGAAGCCATCACCGGAGCGGCTATTAGCTTCTTCACTCCTGCTACTATGACGGTCGGCCCTTCCTTGCGCAAATTCGCCGCCATTCGATTTAATTCGGCAACGTGCATAAATCTGTCGGGAAATATCTTTTCGATTATGACGCTATTGCCCTCGGCAAGCGAAAAAAGTGCCATAAACTGGGCCTGCAAATCGGTTGGGAAGCCCGGATATGGCTGGGTGGTAATATCAGCCGGCCTTATGGAACCGCTGCGGGCAACGACACAGCCGTCGCCGTCGGCATCGACCGTTACGCCGACGTTTCTTAACCTGTCAACGACGGCCATCATATCATCGAGCCGACAGTTTTGCAGCCGCAGCTCGCCTGCCGTTATAGCGGCGGCGACCATAAAGGTTCCGGCCTCGATTCTATCCGGAATTACCTCGAATTCTGCCGGCCGCAACTGTCTGACTCCTTCAATAATCAGCCGGGGCGAGCCGATGCCGCTTATCTTTGCGCCCATTTTATTAAGACAGTTTGCCAAGTCGGCTATTTCCGGCTCACAGGCAGCCGATTCGATAACAGTCCGGCCTTTTGCCAGCGTTGCAGCCATTAGCACATTTGCGGTTCCGAGCACGGTCGAGCCAAACGGCCCACCCATAAAAATATCTTTGCCGGTCAAGCCATTCGGTGCTTCGGCGATGATATAGCCGCTTTTAAGATGGATTTGTGCGCCAAGCTCCCGGAGGCCCCTAAGGTGAATGTTAATCGGCCTGTCGCCAATTGCACATCCGCCGGGCATCGAAACTTCCGCCCTGCCGCAGCGGGCAAGCAGCGGGCCGAGTATGCAAATACTGGCCCGCATTTTGCGGACAATTTCATAATCGCCCACCGGATTATCAATTACCGTCGAATCTATGCACAAGTCGCCTTTGCGGTTTTTGGTTACCTTGCAGCCCAACTGGCCAAGCAATTTGCGAAAGACGGAAATATCGGAAAGATGAGGCACAGCTTTAAGAACCGATTTGCCGCCGGCTAAAATAGCAGCGGCCATTATCGGCAGAGAGGCATTTTTTGAGCCGTTTACTGTAACGGAGCCGGAAAGCCGAACGGGTCCTTCAATGCGAAATATGTCCATAATCTATTTTCCATTGACAATCGACAACAGACAATTGACAATTGAAAAATAGTAAATATTCAATAGTAAATAGTCAATGGAATTCGCCGGCTTCATAACCGTAACAGATGTAATCTTGCTGGGGGGGGTGATATTATTCGGCGGCTGGCTGCTTAAAACGTCTCTGGGCAGAAAGGCCCTGGCCGATTCGGTGCCTCGCCGAAATAATATGCCTTTTTATCTGCCCTTTATCCCATTTTCTATGTGGTTTGGGGCTGCTTCGCTTGCAATATTAATCACAAGAAAAGCCCTGCCTGATTTGCCGGGCTGGCAAAGCGCTTTTGTTGACAACCTTGTTCTCTGTATTGGCGCAATAGTAACAATGGCGGTAATTATTTTTTTTGCCAGAGTTAGTTTTGCGCGGCGATTAAAGGGATTCGGCCTGAACGCAAAAACAATCGTCAAAGATTTTTTCGCCGGCGCGGTGAATCTGTTCGCTGTCTGGCCGATTGTGATGGCGATGATTATACTAACGACATCGCTCGGCAAACTTATGTGGGAGCAGGATTTTCAGATGCAGCAGCACGAAGAGCTCAAACTAATAACAGCACATCCGCAACTGCCGCTTAGAATATTGATTATTGTTCTTGCCGTTGTGATAGTGCCCGTATTTGAAGAGATGCTCTTTCGCGGACTGTTTCAATCAATGCTGCGCGGGGCAGTGAAAAACGCATGGACGGCAATTATTTTAATTTCAGCCCTTTTTGCATTGCTGCATCCGTTGACGCATTGGCCGGCCTTATTTGCGCTTTCAATGTGTTTGGGTTATGCGTATGAAAAGAGCGGCTCTTTGCTTCGGCCTATCTTTATCCACTCACTTTTTAACGGAATCATGATAATAGCAACCTTATATAGCGTATAGTGGATAGGAAAAGAAAAAAGCCACAGAGAACACAGAGTCCCGTAAGACTAACGGCTAACCCCGTTAGAAATTCACAATGGGCTAAGACTATAGGATGAAAAGCGAAGATTTCTAACGGGGCTAACGTGAAATTTAGCTTTTTCTCCGGCCTTGATTTGCAGGGGCCGGTCAAATTGATTGCAGCCAAACCTACGCAGAATAAATTTCGACAAGGCCAATTCGCCATGCAAAACCGATAATTCAACTCGAACACTTTTGTTTCGGCGCTTGAGAGAACAATTGCCCCACGCATAACCATTCGACCAGAAGAACGAGCCGTCCTGAGCAGCAAAGGTCATTGATTTCTCGACGCCGGAATAACTAAAGCCGGTCAGCGCCGGCACGGCCGCCCAACTGGCCATTGCGCGGGCGTAGTGGTGGCCGCATTCGGCCTCATCGAAGGGGCTGCGCTTGCGCCCATCGTAGCGGTCGCGGATATTCCGGATGCACTGAAGGCCGTTGTCAAGCTGCCCCTCGTAGAGCATACCGACGGCAGCGGCGTACTCGAAGCCCGTCATAACCTCGGTGAAGTACGGGAAGGGTTTCTCCGGCCGGTCACTCGGATAGCTGGCCATCAACAGCGCAGACTCATCGCCCAAAGCGAAGCTGCGCATACAGTTGAAATGGCCGTACAGGCCGGACCTTTGGTTGTATTTCATAATGCTGCTCAGGGTCTTGCGAACATTAGCCGGCTCGAGCAGGTAGCCGAGGTCGCAGACGTGGGCCATATACTGGCCGACAAGCTGGTCAACAAGACAGCCGGAGCCGAGCTGGTAATCGGGGCTGGTCAGGTCCTTTGCGCCCATCCCCACACGCAGACTCGGCGCTATCTGCGAGGCGTCCTTCGGCGGCCGGATATGGTGCTCGTAATACTCGCCGTTGAAAAGATTCCCGTCTATCCAGCTTTTGCCCCGCTCGAAAAGATTCCGACAGGTGGCGGCAAAATCGTCCTCGCCGAGGTAACGTGCCATTTCCTCGGCGGCCCGCAGCGCCCCGAGATACCAGACGCCCATCTGTGGATTGGGGCCATAGTACTCCACGTCCATCGTGTTGTGCTGACATCCTTCCATCACGCCGTCGCGGTCGGCGTCCCAGCCGCCCTTAATCCAGCAGAACTCCACCGCCCTTTTCACATTCGGCCAGAGGGCCTTTAGCATCTCATCATCGCCGGAGAGCTGCCAGTCGCGGTACATCTTCATAATACATCCCATCTGCCCGTCGGCGGCGGCTTTACCGAACTCCTGCGCACGCTCAAGCGGCAGATTGACACGAAAGCTCATCAGCCCCTTATCGTCGGTAGCGTGGGCGAACTCGACTTCGCGCATTGACCTGGCCAGCTTGCCGAAGAGAAAGGCCGTAGCCTGCTCGTAGTTCCATACGTGGGTGCACGAGCCGTGGCAGCAGCCCCTCCTGTTGCTGCAGCCTTCCCAGCCATAGAATCGTCCGTCCGCTGTGCGGAAGCAGGTCTGGGTGCGCAGCGTGCTGATATTGAAAAGAGCCGCCTCCTTCACTACATCAGGCAGCGTACTTTCGCAGAAAGTCCGCACAAAGCCGACTGTCGCTTCTTCGAGCTTTGCAAGCTGGGGCGCCACTTTCTCGGCCACGCCCCAGGCGTCAGGATATTGCGTGGTGTAATAGTTGCCGATTCGGTCTTCATCTCGGTTTTTCGGCGTCCAGGTATAGCGGTTGGGGAAGTGCCAGGTAATCAGGAACGTTACCTCTTTTGTTGCGCGCGGCGGCAGCGTTAGCTCAACGGCAAGCGATGCCATCGGCGTATCCTCTCCGGTGGCTTTGCGCTCCTGGAGTTTGCCATCGTCGCTGAAGTCGTCCCAGAAATCCAGTGCCGAGCTGCCCCAGCCTTCCCTGGCCCAGGCCGTGCGGTAGGTAACATCAGCTTCGGCAGCGGTGGTCAGCGCTATCGTGCCCCACTGCTCGGCCCTCGGAGCCACGCCTTTAGAATCCATAAAGATACCCTGAACATTTTGGCCTTTGCGGAACTGGTTACGATTAGCTCTGCCACCGACGGCTACGAGGTCGCCTTTCCAATCCTTCCTCTTACCCGAACCGTCTATGCCGATGAAGTTGGGCATACTGCCGCAGACCGAGGCGGTTACCGGCTTGCCGGTCTTATTGACAAGCACGTACCGCAGGACAGCAACGGGTATGCCGCTGACCTCGGCGTCGCCGGGGATGAGCGGGTTGAACGCCTTGATGCGGACATCGAGCGGCACGTCAGGGTCGGAAAGTATTACCTGTCCGAGCGGGTAGGCGGCGGCGAAAGAGCACCTGTGGAACCGCGGCAGGCCGTGGTTGGGCACCGTGCTGCCGTGGCTGCCTTCGTAATCCGACGGCTCAATCGGCCCCTCAATCGCCCGATTTACCATCTGCCCGTCGGCTGTTCTGGTATAAAGCGCAAAGAAAGGACCTGTCCGCCCCCTCATCGGCACAAACCCCTTGGCGGCGCGGTTCATAATCTCCCAGTCGCGCAAGTCGCCGCGCCCACCGAGAGAAACAGTTCCGGTGCCGATGCCGCCCAAAGGAAGGGCAATGCGGCCAAGGTGGCTGTGGTCATAGCGTTTTAGAATGGGCCAGTCTTCATGATCGAACTCGATTCTCGATTCTCGAATTTCGATTCCCGAATCGAGTATCGAGCATCCTGCAATTAGCGTCATTATTGAGATTAACAATAACTTTCTCATAATGTCCTCCTAAACCCCACACATAAGTGTGGGGAAAAGCGACCTGCCTGCTGTAAGCGGAAGTGCACCATCTCCGGCATACTGTCGAGCAGTATGACGAACCGCATCGACGGACATCTGGCTATGCTCTGCGAAGCGCTACGCATAGCAGGAGCTGGTTGATCATCTGCAGGGTTCCCATTTTGGCTCTGCCACAGGTGCAGGCAAGAGTCGTTCCGCCTCGGCGAGCCACAGGTCCGCCTGTGGCGGAATGTCGACTTAGTCGACCAGCAATTTGGCGGGCCGCATACTTACGTATGCGGAATTTTACCGCACATGTAAATGTACGGATTATAATGGTGGGTATCTCCATACGGAATAGTCGGTCTCGTTTTGGTTAGGCGACTTGTCACGCGTCTTAACTCTGTAGGAGTACTGCTGAATTGGTACGGTAACATGCACATTGTATATCGGGCTATCCTGCCATCCGCTGTCATAGGCGTCTTCCCAGCAGTCGAAATAATATTCCACACCGTTGAGGTCACTGGCCGTCACAGCTACCATCCTGTTGTAGTACTTCCCATCATCCGGATTGTAGTATTCGTAGGGCAGTGTCTCCCATTCACTCGGATTCGGCGTCGGCGGCGTTAAGTCAACTGGCGGCGCATAAGCCTGGGCATAAATCGCATAATCGCGAAAATCAACATCCCTGTCTGAATCCAAATCAGCTCCTTCGCACCAACCCAGCAAGTCACAACGGTCTTCCAGCCAATAGGACGAAAGTATCCCAAGGTCCGCCAGGTCCACGTCCCCATCAAAATCAAAGTCGCACGAGACCATTCTTATTGGCATTCCGTAGTGATAACCCATATCCACAATGCCTCTATCAGGCACGTCATCCGTTCGCGTAGTATACCCGTACAGTCCTAAAGCTATGGCCGAGTCACTTCCCACATCCACACATGGGCTGTCGATTACATCTCCGGCCTCAATTTGACTGAGATGGTAACCATCTGTAAACAGCGGGTCTGCATCGATGTTGGTGGGGTAATTGGGGTCGCCGGGGTCAATATCCCATTCCAGGGTACAGCCGATATCGACGAAGACTTCCGGCTCACCGCCCTCAATGTCGCTGTAGGCGACTTTCACATAAGCAGGCCTTGGGTCCTGCTCAAAGCCGGTGGTGATGGCGAGATCCCCGCCGTTAATAGCGTAATTGCCCCAGATTATACTGTTAGTGATAAGCGCATAATTTTCGTAGGAACAGCACACGCCGCCGCCGTAGCCGGTATCAAATCCAACTCCTGTAACTGTATTGCCCACAATCGTACAGTTGATAATGTTGGACTCCGAGTTCCAATTGGCCGAAATACCTCCGCCGTCCCTGCCGGCGGAGTTTTCGGTTATCAGGCAGTTCTTGACCAACAGCTTCTCGCTGCCGCCGAAATAGATCCCGCCTCCGGAGCCGCTTGCGTCATTATTGCTTATATTGCAGTCAACAATCATCGCATTGGCATCAAAGCAATATATTCCGCCACCTTCAGCAACCACCACGGTAGCGTGATTTTCGCGGAAGTTGCTCCGATAAATTTTGCTCGAGCCGCCGACGAAATATACACCACCTCCGTGTAATCCTGTATTTGCCACGAAGTTGCAGTCGTCAATCAACGGTTCTGCCCATTCCCAGTACATTGCGCCACCGATGGAGGCCATGTTGTCGTTGAATGCGCAGTTATCGAAGCTTGGTACCGAATTCGCTTCGAAGGCCACCGCACCGCCATAACTGACAAACTGGTCCTCACTATCCGGCGTAGTGGTAGGGTCGGCTGTATTATTAGCAAACGTGCAGTTCATAAATTTCGACTCATTCATAGGTTCGTTGTAGTCGTAGGGGTAGAAAGGGTAGTAGTAATAGTAATAGTATGGATAACCGCCGAGGTATACGGCACCGCCGAAGTTGTCAATCTTCCAGTGTATGGTCGGCTCGGCTCTATACCCTGGTGGAGTTATGCCACTAATCCCGCAGGTACCACCTTCGGTACGATTATTAGTAAAAGTGCAATCTATAAATGTTGCAGAACTGCTCTGGTCGCAATATACTGCGCCGCCGTGGCCACTGTATGCAGTGTAAAAGTCGAAATGAGCCCATTCGTAGGGCGTGTACGGCGGATAGGAATAATACCAACCACCGCCTCGTCCGCCAGGCCCCCAGGGGTCACCATTACCATTGCCGCCGTTGCCGCCGTTGCCCCCGTAAGCCCGGCAGTTGTCAAAAGTGCAATTTATAACGAGCGGGTTGCTGTCGTCCAGGCAGCCCATTCCGCCGCCATAGCCTCTGCCGGGCCAGCCGCCATGCCCACCGTCCGGATGGTCATCGTTACCGCCAGCACCATTGCCGCCGTTACCGCCCCTGGCACTGCAATCGGTGATTATGCAGTTCTTAATAGTCGGAGATGCATCAGACCAGCAACGTATTGCAGCACCATAGACGCTCCCACCCGGCACACCATCCCAATAGGGAGGGTCAGCGCCAGAGTCGCCACCTCGTCCATTACCACCATACATATTAAATCCCCTGATGGTAAGACCGTTCAGAACTGTATCACGACCTACATAATAAAAGTAGAAAGCGGGTCCGACAGTGCCGTCAGGGCCTGGTGATTGCATTTCGATAACTGTCGAAGCAATACAGCAGGGGTCGTCAGGGTTGGCACTGGTTATGGTAATAGCTCTGCCGTAAATGTAAAAACCATCAACAGTCAGATATGGCTGGTCCGCTGGAGCGATTACGATTATATCCCCATCCATCGCATCATCGATAGCATGCTGGAGATTTGTGTAGTCACCGGGAACGTTGAGAGTTCGCGGCGCATAAAACCTGACTTCGACTTCCTTAAACTCTCTGCCTTGAGGGTCTACAATGAACGGCTCAATCATAGTTACTGTATTGGTAAACAATGTTAAGGTGTCATCGTCCGTGCCGGTCCATATAGCGCGAAATGAAGGATTAGCCGGAGTAGCGGTCAGCGTGACCACCGTGCCCCGTCGATATCTGCCGCCGCGTGGCGTGACAGTTCCATTACCGCCGACCACCCGAGCACGCAATTCAACCATAATAGCTTGGAATTCAACGACAACGTATTTATACGAATCCATTGTTACGATGTTATTCAGTTCCCTGGAGGTGTCGTCATCGGTTCCGCTCCAGGATTTTAACTGATAGCCGGGGTTGGGAGCTGCTTTTAAGGGTACTTGAGTGTATTGAGTATAAAGGCCGCTCTGAGGGCTGATGGAACCATTAATTGCATAGGCATACAGGTAGAACTGAACGACCGGCAATGGGTCGTCATAATGATAGCCAATATCAACGGTTCCCGAGTCAGCTACGTTATCTGTACGCGTCGAATAGAGGTGCATGCCGAGCGAGTTAGCGTCGGCGCTGCCGGCATCCACGGCAGGGCTGGTAGCGTCCTCGGGGTTGACGTTTGGGTCGACAACCCGGCCATTGGAGTCTAAAATCTGCCCCGCTTCAAACTGGCTCAAATAGTAATTACCCAGTCGGCCACGCACGAACATCGGGTCCTGGTTGAAATTACCGTTGGGGTCAACAACACTATTAAAATCGTAAGGCGCACCTATATAGAAGTCATAGTAATCACCATCGGGGTTGTTATAAAACAAACAGTATGCTACATTTGCATCGGAGTTCAGGTCGGATTCATAAATCGCGATATCCTCATTATTGCTGAATATACAATTAGTAATTACAGGTCTGGACGGGCCTAAGGAGTATAGAGCGCCGCCCAATCCGTCATAGTTATTTGCGGAGTTGCCTGCGATAGTACAATTAGTGATTGTCGGCGAGCCATCTGAGCAGAATATACCGCCGCCGTCCCAGCTATCGACGGTATTGTCGATTATCAGGCAGTTCTTAATCAGAGGGGAGCTGTCTGCACAATAGATTCCACCGCCGTCGTAATAGGCGAAGTTGCTGCTGATGGTACTGTTTGTAATGTTGGCATCTGAGCCGGAGCCACAATAGATGCCGCCGCCGTCCCAGTGCGAATTGCTGTCGGTTATCTGACAGTTTGTAATAGTCGGCGAGGCGTTCTCAAGGTAGATTCCGCCGCCTGCCCATTCCGCAGTGTTGCCGCTAATGTTACAGTCGGAAATTTCAGGCGAGCTGTCAACACAATATATACCGCCGCCTGCCCCATTTCCCGCAGAGTTGCCGGTAATTGCACAGTTTGTAATATTGGGATCTGAGCCGCTGGTGCAATAAATGCCGCCGCCGCCGCCCGACGCTGTGTTCGCGGTAATCGTACAGTTGGTAATGTTTGGGTCTGAGCCGTAGCCGCAATAAATGCCGCCGCCTTCCCCCCACGTCGTGTTCGCGGTAATCGTACAGCTGCTAATGTTTGGGTCTGAGTTGTAATAGCAATAGATACCGCCCCCACTGTTGCCGGTAATCATACAGTTGCTAATGTTCGGGTCCGAGTCGTAATAGCAATAGATACCGTCCCCACTGTTGCCGGTAATTATACAGTTGCTAATGTTCGGATCCGAGTCGTTATAGCAATAGATACCGTCATAGCCGTCGATGATGGTAAAGCCCAACAGAGCCGTGTTGGCATCTTCACCGCTCTGGAATGTTACTATGTCATTATAAGCATCAAAAAGGCCGGAAATATACGTCGTTGCCGGCGAAATAACCCCCGGTGGATTATTGACATCGCCGCTCCGCAGAGTGATTTCCAGGCCGTTGAAGTCAATAACTTCAAAATACCAGTGGTTTGCATCGGCTATCAGTAAATCTCCGTCACTGGCATTATTTATTGCTTCCTGGATAGTATCATATATAGCGTCTGTTGTCATACTCAAGGATAGATAGTCAACAACATTCCTCACCCTGCCTGGTTTTACCATGTTCATAGCATTGGCAAGGTTGAGTCGCCCTTCAGAAACGCAAAGTCCGGGCAGAGTTTTATCGACAGACCGCAGGATAAGCTGCTTTATTTGGGTATGTGTGAAATCAGGGTTGACCGACCACATCAATGCAGCGGCGCCGGCTACGTAAGGAGCAGCCGCCGATGTACCACTTATGCTTCGTCCTTGGGCGACTGGCACGTCGTTGCCGTCTAAAACGTCATAATCCGTCGAGTAGCCGCGAGCGGCCATGGCGGCCGTCTCGTTCGTCGGAAAAGTGCTCAGGATAAACATGCCCGGAGCGCCTAAGTCAACATTATAACCATAATTGGACGCGCTGCCGAAACTCCAGTACGCTCTATTGTCATTGTGGTCTGTCGCCATTACAGAAATGACGTTATCCAGCCCATAGTAACCGCCGTAGGCTGCAGGATACGCAGCCCCGTAATAACCGTCATTACCTGCACCAGCCACGAAAAGTATCCCGGCATCACCGGCGTCTGCAATAACGTCATAAAGCGATTGAGAATACATGTAATCGTAAGTTCCCCACGAGGCATTTATAACATCGGCGCCCATAAGAATGGCATACTCAATCGCTTCAATCGCATCACCTACCGAACCCTCGCCGTTGGTGTCCAGAATCCTCAGCGCCATTAATCTAACGGTCCAGCAGACCCCGGCAATACCCTCATCGTTATTGCCCACCGCGCCGATAATTCCCGCTGCAACAGTGCCGTGATAATGCTCATCCATGGGGTTACTGTCATTATCCACAAAATCATAGCCATAAATATCATCCACATAGCCGTTGTCGTCATCATCGACATCGTTGAAATCGTTCGGCTCCACAACCCCGGGCTGATTAACCTCTCCGGGATTTATCCACATATTGGCTGCAAGATCCGGATGATTATAATCAATGCCTGAGTCCAGAACTGCCACGATGACATTGGGGTCACCAGTATGGATATCCCAGGCCTCGGGTGCGTCAATGTCGGCATCGGGAAGTCCATCAGTCTGGCCGGTGTTGTCCAACGCCCACTGCTCCTCAAATCTCGGGTCATTAGGAAAAGTCTGAAACGCCCTGATTTTGTAGTTTGGCTCAGCGTATAAAATGTTAGCCGACTGGTTGAATTTGATAACAGCTTCCAGAACCGTCGTGCCCTTAGGCAGCTTTACCAGAGCCAGGCCAGGGATAATGTGCTCATATTCTTTATCCACAGTAGCGCCGGCAATGATAAGATTTGAAAGCATATTCCTCCTCGCACGACTTGAGAGCGGACCAATTGTCGCCTCGGCACCCGGGTTTGCAAAACGCACAATCAATTCGCCCTGCTTATAGGGTAAATCGGTTGCTCCCGCCAGACCCGCTTGCAAGCATAACAGAATTATTGCGCTAATAAGAATTTGACGCTTCATTTTATTGTTCCTTAAAAATTGAGCGTTTATTATACTTACCCTAAACCGTCAATTTGTAATCAGCAACAAACACCCCTTTTAGCCCTCCTGGGGAGGATAGCTGCACAACAATAGCAATTATAATACTATATTTTACATTCTGCTCCGAAGAATGTCAAGATATTAATGCCCGCCAAAACGTTACAAATAAGATTTTGCAAAAATACAGGAAAAATTGCAAAAAAGACGTATAGCGTGGTCAAATACTACTATTATCAGTCGGTGTTATTTAATTCCCAGGACATCGCTCATAGTATATAAGGCCGGTTTTTTGCCGATAAGCCATTGTGCCGCCCTTAAAGCTCCCCGTGCGAAAGTGTCCCTGCTGTGGGCGGTGTGGTTCAGCGTCAGCTTCTCGCCGAGCGTGCCAAAGATTACCGAATGGATGCCGGTGATATCGCCGGCACGAATGGCGTGTACGCCGATAGTACCCTTTTGCCTGAGTGCGTCTTTACCGCTTCTTCCGGGAGTAAGGCAATCAGGAAATTTTTTGCCGGTGGCCTTGCAAATATTCTCAGCCAGCGTCAGAGCACTGCCGCTTGGAGCGTCTTTTTTGAAGCGGTGGTGCTGCTCGATTATCTCTATGTCATAGTCATCGCCGAGCATCGATGCGACTTTGCCGACCAGGGCAAATAAAACGTTCATCCCCACGCTCATATTAGTTGCATATATAGCAGGGATTTTCTCGGAAGCGGTTTTTATTTTTCCCAGTTGACCCGGCGTCAGGCCGGTAGTGCCCAGTACCAGAGCAGCGCCGTTTTCCGCGCAGTAGTCAATGGTCTTGTCCGCCGCTGCAGGCTGTGAGAAGTCGATTACCACACCAGCATCGGGCGGATAAATCCCGCCCCTCCGAGGGGCGGGATAAACGCTGTCGAGTTTAACATTAATCGGCCCTGCCGCCGCCACAAGCCCGGCATCTTTGCCGATATCGGGATGGTCCTGCCTTTCGACTGCCGCAATAATATCGAATTGGCCGGCGTCTATAGCCAACGCAATAATACGCCTGCCCATTCGACCGGCGGCGCCGGAAACTATCAGTTTAGATTTCATTTTGTACCCTTCAAATTCCCACTACAAATAAGCTAATAAAAATATAACCGTCACAATGCGAATTTACAAGAAGGATTATTAGCTTGATTACCTCGGCCAGCCAATATAAAGTAATGCAGGATGCAATGAAATAACGGTTGTAACCATTTTTTTCTGCAGATTTATGGAGAAGGGTTGGCCGCCAATTTAGAAAGGAAAAACAAATGACACTTCAAATACGCTTAAATCGGATATTCATTAGATTCCTACTTTTCACATTCGTGATACTGTTTTCAGCGACGATGGCAGCCGGAGGAGAACTTAATTCCGACAAGGTCGAACGCTGGGGGATTTTTGAGCTGTCGCTAACGGGACCTTCCGGCGGAAATCCTTTTGTGGATGTTAAGTTAATCGCTGAGTTCAGGCAGAAAGGCCGTGTTTTTAAGCCGGAAGGGTTCTACGACGGCAACGGTGTGTACCGTATCCGTTTTATGCCGGATGAGCTGGGTGAGTGGACATACGTAACAAAGAGTAGCCGTCGAGAACTCGACGGTAAAAAAGGTAAATTCACCTGCGTCAAGCCATCGCCGGGCAATCACGGGCCGGTTCGCGTGCACAAAACCTGGCACTTAGCATACGCCGACGGCACGTCTTATTTCCAAGTCGGCACGACCTGCTACGCCTGGGCCCACCAGGGTATCGCGATGGAAGAACAGACGCTGGCCACGCTGAAGAAAGCGCCCTTTAATAAGATGCGAATGTGCGTCTTTCCCAAGGACTATGTTTACAACAAGAACGAACCGAAGTATTACCCGTTCGAGGGCAAACCGCTGAAAGACTGGGATTATAGTCGCTTCAATCCCGAATTCTTTCGGCACTTTGAACAGCGTGTCGGGGATTTGCGCGACCTGGGGATTGAAGCGGACATTATCCTTTTCCATCCCTACGACCGCTGGGGCTTCAAAAATATGAGTTCCAAGACCGACGACCGCTATTTGCGTTACATCGTTGCCCGGCTGGCGGCCTATCGCAATGTGTGGTGGTCATTTGCCAACGAGTACGATTTGATGAAGTCAAAGACTATGGCGGATTGGGACCGCTTCTTCCAAATCGTCCAAAAGCACGACCCGTACCAGCGTATGCGCGGCATTCACAACTGCCGCGGCTTCTACGACCATAACAAACCGTGGGTTACCCACGCCAGCATCCAGAGCTCAGACCTCGCAAGAGCAAGAGAATGGCGGAGCAAATACAAGAAACCAATTATATACGATGAATGCAAATACGAAGGGAACATCCCAAAGGGCTGGGGGAATATTACCGCCCAGGAAATGGTGCACAGATTCTGGATGGGAACCATCGGCGGCTGTTACGTCGGACACGGCGAGACCTACCGGCACCCCAAAGACCTGCTCTGGTGGTCAAAAGGCGGCGTGCTGCGCGGGCAAAGCCCGGCACGGATAGCGTTCCTGAAAAAAATTATGCAGCCAACTCCCTTTGAAGAGATGGTGCCTGCCGAACTTTCTGCCGGCAACTATGTGCTTTCCAAGGCGGGGGAACTTTATTTTGTCTACTTTACCAGGCCGACAGCGATAAGCTTAAAGCTGCCGGGTTCAAAACCATACAAGATTGACGGTATCGACACGTGGAATATGACCATAACGCCTATGGGTAATGCCGAGCCCGGTGACTTCAGCTTCACACCGCCCGGGGTTCCCTATGTCCTCCGCCTATCGGTTTACAAACCTGGTGAAAAAATACGGCCACAAGTAAAGGCCTCTGCCGGCCCAATGGAGGGCACAGCGCCGCTCAAAGTGCAATTCTCAACGCCGACCAAACTTCAGTGCCGGTGGGCATTCGGAGACGGAACCTCCTCATCCAAAGCAAATCCCGTGCACATTTACAAAGAGCCGGGACTTTATACAGCGATGCTGACCGTAACCGACAAAAACGAGCTTTCTGCCAGCACTGCGTTATCTATCGCTGTGGACCGGGCGACCGACTCACCCATCATACGGGTCGGGTTCAAAGATGGTGACAGTCCCCGCACAAAGCTTCACGGCAGGATTGTTCGGTCGAAGGACGGCTCGTATGACTTCGGGGACGGCGAGCCGTGGAAATGGATTTCCGTCGGGGACAAACCCATCGAGGCATTGGAAGGACTGCGCTCTTTTACCATAATGGGCTGGGCGAACCCTTCCAGCTTAAAGACCGGAAGCGGTGGAAACCGTATCGCGTTCAACCTCAATTATAACCGCTCAGGGTTTGACCTGGTTTGCCTGCAGGATGGGCGGCTGCGGCTTGCGGTCAACGAATGGCCCGACCGCATCCGTAATGACAGCTCGCCGGGCAAGTTGCAGGTCGGCAAACGGACTTTCTTCGCGGTGACGTACGATGGCACAAAAAGCAAGGATAATGTGCAGTGGTATTTCGGCGATGCGGATAGTCCTGCCAAGCTCGACAGGAGCACGAGCTACAACCGCGGCCCGACCGGCAAAGGAAGCGGGACACTGACCGTTGGCAATTACAATGAAACCATCCAGCGCCACGGCAAGGACCGTCAATTCCGGGGCCGGTTGCGTGAAATACAGGTCTTTGGCAGCCGAATTGGACCACGCGGAGCTCTGTCCTTGAGCGAAATTCGCAAATACCAACGCCAAGCGTAAAGTGAGACAAAAGAAAATCAAAAATTCAAATGCAAAAATCAAAACGGCATATATAATATGTAGAAATTCCCAATTTTGATTTGCTATCGTAGCATCTGTGAATAAGAAAGGACCACAATGGAGACTTCTGATGATTGGCAGAATGATATCGTTAAAAAAATTGGCGGATACAAAGATAAATTCAGCAAAAAGGATTGCAAAAAATGTAAATTGGCTTTACTTCTTCGGGTAACAAAAAAAGTTGCCGGTTTTTCTCCCGACTGTGGTGAATGCCAACATTTTCAGGAAGAAATCAAAAAGCTTACTGAAAGCTTATGCGATTTGGTAGATGCGCCCAAGGAAAAACGCAAGGGCCATTTGAATGTGATTAACACCATCATAAAACATTTTCAGAAACGCCATAAACTGATTTCTGAACTACAATACACTGCACTTGGAATTTCTATGGGCCTTGCATTCGGTAGCGCAATTGGTGTTGCGATGGGAAATGTGGCGATTGGTATACCTATTGGCATGTGTTTGGGACTGTCAGTTGGAAGCTATATGGACGCTAAAGCCAAGAAGGATGGAAAAGTAATTTAGTCTTTCTTGAAAGGAGAGCTTAAATGGACAAGAAAACCATTCGCCCCGCCTCTCGGAGGGGCGGGGTTCATACCGGCATTGTTGGGTCGGGCTTTGCCGCGAAATTTCATTTTGAATGCCTAAGGAGAGTACACGGCACGAACGCTGAAATCGAGGGAGTGTTTGATATCAACACCAAGCAAGGCTCTGCATATGCCAGGAAACGAGGGATTCAGTTTTATAAGACACTGGAGGAGCTTCTCGACAAGGTGGACGTCATCCACGTCTGCACGCCGCCGGTCGTTCACGAATCGATTGCGATTGCGGCCCTGGAGCGGGACAAGTTCGCCATCGTGGAAAAGCCGCTCACGGGCTACTTTGGAGATGGCTCGAAAGATTTTAACGGGGACACATTTGCCAAGCAGACAGCGCTTGATAACGCCCTGGCGAGCATCGAGCGGATGCTTGAGGCCGAAGTGAAGAGCCAGGGCAAGATTCTTTACGCCGAGAACTGGGTCTATGCGCCTTCGATTCAGAAGGAGCGGGAGATTATAGAGAAGACCGGTGCGCAGATTCTCTGGATTCACGGCGAAGAGGCGCATTCAGGCTCGCACGCGGCGACCTACGGTTTCTGGAAGTTCTCCGGCGGCGGCTCGGCCATCGGCAAGGGCTGCCATCCCCTGACGGCGGCGCTTTATCTAAAGCGTGTGGAGGGGAAGGCCCGAAACAAAAAGCCAATCCGTCCGAAGGCAGTGTCCTGCCGCACTCACGCGCTGACCCGGCTGAAGAGCTTCAAGGACGAGGGCCATCTTCGCGCGGACTACCACGACATCGAGGACTTCTCCATAATGCATATCGTCTTCGATGACGGCACGATTGCCGACATATTCGCTTCCGAAATTGTTCTGGGCGGCGTCCACAACTGGCTCGAAGTCGCAGCGAACAACCACCGCACCATTTGCAACATCAACCCGAGCACGGCAATGCAGACGTACAACCCGGTGGATAAGAATTTTCAGGACATCTACGTAGTGGAAAAAATCGGCACGAAACAGGGCTGGTCGGCGCCTTCGCCGGACGAGGACTGGTTCACGGGCTATCCCCAGGAGTTCGAGGCGTTCTACCGGACCGTGGCGTATGGCGAACCGGTGGAAAGCGACAGCCGCCTCGCTGCGGACTGCATCTCGACCATCTATAGTGCATACGTTTCAGCCGAAAAAACGGGGGCCGAGGTCCCCATTAAAACCTTTTGAACCCCGCCCCTCCGAGGGGCTGGGTGAACCCGCTACTCGATGCTTGATTTTTCATTCTCAACGAGTATCGAGTATCCGGTATCAAGCATCGAGAATCAGGAGTAGCTATGGCGTTTCTTGGCCTGCATTACGCGATTTGGATTGTACTGGTACTATACTTTGTCGGAATGCTCCTGATGGGCTGGTGGAGCAAACGTAGCATTCGCAGCCAGGAGGGCTACCTACTCGGTAATCGCCGGTTCGGCGTGCCGATGATGGTAATGCACGCATTCGGTGCCGGCACGCATCCCGGCAACGTGGCGGGGGTGATGAGCCAGGCCGTTGTGAGCGGGGCATCGAGCATCTGGGTCTCCTGGATGTGGATGTTCGGAACGCCTTTCTACTGGATTATCGCGCCGATAGTCCGGCGGATGCGATGCCTGACGATGGCCGACTTCTTCCGGGAGCGCTTCGGCAGGGCGGCGAGTGTGCTGTACATTATCGTCGCGGCGGTGGGGATGACCGTTTTTCTGGCGGGCGTTCTGCTTGCGACTACCCGTACCGTGCAGGGCGTGATGGGCAAGGCTGCAACGCAGGATAGCGAAATTTGGTTCTTCGGAATCCTATTCGTTAGTACGACGGTGTTTATAATCTACAGTTACTGGGGCGGGATAATCGCGGCAATCCGCACCGATATGATTCAGGGCTTAATGATTATCGCCCTGTCGTTTATTGCCATTCCTGTTGCACTCGGCCGGGTGGACGGCCTGGCCGGGATGCGCGCGACATTAGGGACACAAGGCGGCAGTTACCTGAGCTTATTCGACCCGAAGCACTTTAGTTTGTTGACTGTGCTTTTGCTTTGTATTAACGCGCCGCTGACGGCGCTGGCCTTTCCGCACCTGATGAGCGTCTGTGCCGCAGGGCGGACCGAATGGGAAGGGCGGGTCGGCTTCACTTACGGCAACATCCTCAAGCGTATCTGCACAATAGGGTGGTGTGTGCTGGGATTGTGCTGGCTGGCCTATCTGCTCAACACAGGTTCGGCAATCCATCCGGACGCTGCCTTCGGCGATTCGATTCGTGAGCTGTTGTCGCCCATGCTTCAGGGCGTGATGCTCGCGTGTGTGATGGCGGCGGCGATGTCCTCCGGCGACGCCGTTCAGGTCACCGTGGCGGGACTCTTCTCCCAAAACATCTATCGCGCTTACCTTAATCCAAAGGCCGACCAGAAGCAGTTGGTGCGCGCAACCAGAATCATAGGGGTCGTCATCGCCCTTTTGGCACTTGGGGCCGCGATGCTGATGCGCAGCAACCTCGTCAAAGCAATCCTCGATTATTTCAATATCCTGAGTCTCGTGGGTATTTCCACGGCGATTGGCATCCTCTGGCGACGAATGAACACGACCGGAATGTTCTGCAGCACGATTTCAGCCGTGGTTACCTTCATCTTGACTCGATACGTGATTGAGTACACCAGTGAAATGCGTGCAATTACAATCGGCATCCCGATACTTGCAGGCGTGGCCGGTGGCGTGCTCGGCAGCTTGCTTACAAAGCCGCCGAGGCCTGAGACGATAGAGAAATTCTTCAGGAAAATCTATGTTCCTATCGGCCAGGAGGAGAAACTCGAATTATCTCTCGATGAAGCCGTGCCCGAATCGAAGCGCTGGCTCACGGCCGGCGGGCTTTTCATCGTCAAGCCCTCGCGCCAGTCGTGGGTGGGCTTTCTTGTCACATTAGGAATCTGCCTGGCCTGCATCTTCGTAATGTTAGCGATACTAAAATAGAGAGAAACCGAAGCAGGATGCGAAGGTTCCCGACGTTTGTGGAAACAGGGATGTTTCCACTCGGAAAGGGCAGGACTATGGATAAAATCGGCCTTATCGGCATCGGCCTCGTCGGGACGGCGATAGCGGAGCGCCTGCTATCAAGCAACTTCGACGTTGTCGGCTTCGATATCGATTCAGCAAGGTGCAGACACTTCGAAAAGTTGGGCGCCAAAGCCGTTAGCACTCCGGCAGAGGTGGCCTGTGAAACCGACCGCATTGTCCTTTCGCTTCCGGACACAGAAACCGTCCGGCAAGTGGTCGAAGGCCCCGCCGGAATTCTGGAGGCAAAAACACTGCCGACATACATTATCGATACGACCACCGGCGACCCTGAAGAAACGGTGGCACTGGCACAACGGCTCGCAGAACGGGGCATTTATTTCCTGGACGCGACCATCTCCGGCTCCAGCCGGCAGGTCAGGGACCGACAAGCCGTTTTTATGGTAGGCGGTGATAAGGCGGCATTCGAGAGGTGCATGGATATCTTTCAGGCACTTACCGAGAAGGTATTTTACCTGGGCCCGTCCGGAAATGGCTCCAGGGCCAAGCTCGCCAGCAATCTAATTCTTGGTTTGAACCGCTTAGCTCTGGCCGAAGGACTCGTCTTTGCGAGCAAACTTGGCCTCGAACCGGAGGCCTTCCTCGAACTGCTCAAAGTTTCCCCGGCCTATTCGGCTGCTATGGACACCAAAGGCAAAAAGATGCTAAACGGTGACTTCACACCCGAGTCCAGGATTCGGCAGCACCACAAGGACGTTTCGCTCATCCTGAAATACGCAGAAATGGCCGGGCAGGAACTGCCGCTCTCGAGGGTGCACCTAAACGTCCTGGAAAAGGCGATCGCAGCAGGTGATGGAGAAATGGATAACTCGGCGGTTATTCGAGAGATTGAACGGAGACACAGGAGCTAAGACAAATGCAGTTCTCGCCTTCGGTTTACGAACACGCAGCAAGGGTGATTGGCAAAAGCCCGTGGGAAGTATCTCGAAGCAGTGAGCTGCTGTTTCAAGGCCACGCAGAAGCGTTTCGTCTCTACCACCACGCTCCCGTCGTAGTCGGCATAGACATCTATAATCTGGAAGCCGAAGCGTATGGTGCGACTGTTGCGAGGCCCAGCGGCAATGGGATTCCTGCTATTATAGAGCACCCCTACTCGACGACAAAAGAATTAATGTCTCTTAAGCCGTTTGACCCTGAAACAGATGGCCGCATTCCAATGGTTATAGAAGCTGCCAAGCGCGTTGCAAGTGAATGTCCCGGCGGAGTCGCCGCAGGCGAGGCGGACGTGAGAGTGCCTTTGGCCGGGCCCTTTTCCATAGCAACCAACTTAATGGGGTTTGAGAACCTATTGTGCGAGATTCTAACGGCCCCCGATGCAGTCCGTGATGCCCTTCATTACCTTGTCGACGGACAAATCCAGTTTGCTAAAGAAATCGTACGTCAAGGTTTGGATATTGCCTTTTTTGAATCAGCGGCGGTGCCTCCGCTGATGTCTCCACAAAACTTCAGGGACATCGAGCTTGGCGCTCTAAAAGCCATCATTAGAAGAGCCGCTGCTGTTGTCGGCCATCCTGTGCCCTGCGTTATGGGCGGCGATACAACCCCAATTCTTGATGCAATCCTCGAGACGGGAACCGGATACGTCTGCTGTCCGGCAGGGACAGACCAGCAATTGTTTATGGAAAAGATGAAAGCACATCCTGAGGTTATGGTCCGAATCAATATGGACCCGCGACCGATGACCTCAAAAAATTTTGACGCCGTCGAAAAAGAAGTTGACAGAGTTCTGGAACTCGCAAACAATAGGGACAAGGTTTGTATAGGTACGGGCTGTCTGCCGTTTGAAACAGACCCGCAAATGGTTTTGAAAACGAAAGAATATATTTTGTCCAGGAACGTCCCATAAAATCTTTGAATAGGAGGTTAAGAGATGGCTGAAAACGCCGAAACACAGCAGGAATTGATGCACGCCAATCCACAGATTGAAAAAGACCGCGAAATGATAGCCACAGCGCGTCAGAAGGGTCGCGGGGCACTTGCCAAGACATTTTTAAAGTTGTCCGGCCCGGGTTGGCTTCAAAGCGGAATCACGCTTGGAGGAGTGTCATTCTCGTCGAGTCTCTACTTAGGTGTGCTCGTGGGCTTTAGTTTTATGTGGCTGCAGCCGTTGGCAATGATTTTGGGCATCATTATGCTCGGTGCAATTGCCTATGTTACGCTCTCCATCAGGGAACGTCCGCTTAAGGCCATCCATGACCATGTCAGCCCCGTGCTCGCCTGGAGCTGGCTGCTTGCATCAATGGCGGCTAACCTCGTATGGTCTATGCCGCAATTTGTTCTTGGAACCCGTGCACTTCAGCAGAATCTCTCGCCAAACGTTCTCGGAGCAATACCGGACCCGTGGGGCAAGATAATCTGTGTCGGTTTCATGCTCGGGATCTGCATTACCGTGACGATGTTCTACGGCGCCGGCGGCCGAGGCGTAAAGATATTCGAGATCATCATAAAGATAATAGTAAGCATGATCGTCCTGTCCTTCTTAGGCGTCGTCATCACGTTGACATTTAAGGGCGTAATTGATTGGGGCGCTATATTCAGCGGTTTTGTTCCAAGGCTGCGAATGTTGTCCAATCCGGCTGATACCGTTGTGCCCTATATCCAGGCCGTGGCTCCCGACTTCCAGGACTTTTGGACGAGGCACATTGTCACCCAGCAGCGCTCCGTTATGATAGCTGCCACCGCTGCTGCGGTGGGTATCAATATGACCTTTCTGCTGCCCTACTCGATGCTGCGAAAAGGCTGGGACAAGGACTTCCGCACCCTGGCTATCTTCGACCTCTCGACAGGGCTATTCATCCCTTTCGTCCTCGCAACGGGCCTTGTGGTAATTGCATCGGCTTCGCAGTTTCACGTCAAGCCCGCTGAGGGTTTCCTCGGTGAGGTTGACGAACAAGGCAAGCTCATTGCCCCGGCCACGAATCTCGTCCGCCCATACAATGAGCTGTTGAAAAAGCGCCTTGGGTCTGAAATGGGTGCCGATAAGGTCGAGGCGTTTTCGCCTGAGGAATTGGAGCAGCAAACAAAGGCCCTGCCACGCGCCGACAGGGAGCTGGCTGCAATGCTTGTCAAGCGTGACAACATGAACTTGGCCGATGCGCTGGCCCCACTGACAGGTGATTTCTGGGCACAGGTTGTATTCGGCCTTGGCGTGATGGGAATGGGCATAGGTGCCGCGACGGTGCTAATGACCATCAACGGCCTTTGTCTGTGCGAGTTGCTGGGCAGGCCCGCGAGAGGCTGGACCCAGCGCATAGGCGCCCTGATGGTCTCGGTCGGCGCTCTGGCGGCTATCTTCTGGAAACAACCGGCACCGTGGCTGGCCATGCCAACCTCCGTATTCTGCATAATACTGCTGCCGATTGCATATTTTGCCTTCCTGCTGCTGATGAATCAAAAGACTATGTTAGGTGACAATATGCCGCGAGGCGGTAAGCGCATCCTTTGGAATGTCTTGATGATAATTGCCACTGCCATAGCAACGCTCGTCAGTATATGGAGCCTCTGGTCGAAAATAGGGGTAGGGTGGAGCATCGTGGTAGTCGGCGCCTTCGTCGGGCTTATCCTGGTTGTCCACTTCCAGCGCAAGGGTAAGGCGCAGACAGCGGCGGCATGACACCGGAGCAATGGGATAGACTGCTTACTGTTATAAACGGCGAAGTGGTTGAGCCGACGCCGGTTGGATTCATAATCGACAGTCCCTGGCTTCCCGGCTGGGCGGGGATGTCCATCATTGATTATTTCTCCAGCGAACAGATGTGGTTCGAGGCCAATCTCAAAGCCGTCCGCCGATTTCCGGATATTATGTTTTTGCCGGGGTTCTGGTCCGAATTCGGTATGTGCACGGAGCCGTCCGCTTTTGGCTCAAAATGCTCCTGGCCGGAAAACGAACTGCCCCACGCCGATAAGATTATTACCGATATTGCGCAAGTTAACGATCTGGCCAGGCCAAACCCAAAAACGGACGGCCTGCCGCCATTCGTCCTCAATCGCCTCAAGCACTACCAAGCCCAAATCGAAGAGGCAGGCCACGCCATTAAGTTCGCAGTATCGCGCGGGCCGTTGAACGTGGCCACGTTCCTTATGGGCAGCACGGAATTCCTTATGGCCATCCGCACCGACACCGACGAAACCCATAAGCTGCTTGAGATTGTAACGGATTTTATCATCGACTGGCTCGGGCTTCAGGCCGAGACGTTCCCGTCCATCGACGGCATATTGGTCCTCGATGACATCGTGGGATTCTTAGGGGAGGACGATTTCAAGGAAGTGGCACTGCCCTATCTGACGCGCATTTTCCAGTCGCTCGACGTCACGGTGAAATTCTTTCACAATGATGCCGCCGGGCTGGTATGCGCACCGTATCTTCCTCAAATCGGCGTGAACCTGTTCAACTTCAGTTTCCTCCACACCCTAACGGAGATGAAGGAGCTCACGGCAAACGCCGTCACATTGCTCGGCAACATCCCCCCGCGCGACGTCCTTGCGGCGGGCACGCCAGAGCAGGTGCGCAAGAGCGTAAAAGCAGCGCTCGATTCAGTGGCGGACAGGAGCCGGATTATCCTGTCCTGTGGCGGCGGCATGCCCCCCGGTGTTTCGACAGAGAACATCGAGGCCTTTCTGTCCGCGGTTGGATAGATATTATCCCGGATTTCCCAGATGGAGGGTGATTTGCCACAGATGAAGCGTTATCTGCCATAAATGAAGCGTGAGTTGACGCATATTAAACGTGATATGTCGCGCAAATGAAGCGTATTTTGCTTGTTTTAACGGTCTTTAATGTTATTATGGGACAGGCATTGAGATGTTTGTGTTTTTGACAGATTGAATAATGCTTTTAGTCCCTGATATTTGCTATATTGAAATAGCTTCGAAAACTGTCTAAAGTGCGTAGGAGGCTCAAAATTGAGTAAATTAACTGGTTTTTTTGTAAAAAATGGCTACAAAGCCACCTGTAATCATTATCGCAAATTGGTATATCCCCTTTTTTTAACCCTTCTTGTTCTTCTCCTAACTTCACCGGTTCAGGCAAAATATAGTGGCGGCACAGGTGAGCCAAACAATCCATACCAGATTGCCGATGCGAATGATATGAATGAAGTAGGAACACACACCGAAGACTGGGATTCTCACTTTATTTTGGTCAATGATATCAATCTGGCTGACTACACAGGATACCAGTTCAACATTATCGGAAACGACAGCAACACGTTTACAGGTATATTTGATGGTCAGGGCTATGAGATTGCTAACTTTACCTTTAACTCCACATATACAGACAACATAGGACTCTTCCGGTACATTGATGGAGAAAATGCAAATATCAAAAACTTGGGATTGATTAATCCCAATATCGATGCAGGGACAGGCCAGATTATTGGATCGCTCGTTGGTTCGCTAAAAAACGGAAGTATTACTGGTTGCTATGTAGAGGGCGGCAGCGTTTCGGGAGGTAAGCTTGTCGGCGGATTAGTGGGTGTGAACCAAGTTGGAACAATTTCCAACTGCTATGCAACGGGCAGCGTTACGGATACAGATTTATCTATCGGCGGACTAGTGGGACAGAACGGTGGTGTTATCTCGAACTGCTATGCTTCGTGTAGTGTTATAACAGCTAAACCGGGTTACTCGCCGACTAGAGGGTGTGGAGGACTGGTGGGTTATAATAAAGGGACAATCACCGATTGCAGTGCCTCGGGTAATATAGAGGGAATAGAAGGTGTCTTTGGTGGTCTGGTAGGAATAAATGGTTTTTATAATGATTATTGGGCAAATATCACCAATTGCTACGCGACGGGTAGGATTACGGTAGAATCTTTAGCCGGTGGATTAGTGGGACGGAATGATTTCGGTACAATTTTAAATTGCTTCGCGACAGGTGATGTTACGGCCATAGATACAAACCCGTCCTTTACTCAACACGCTGGTGGGTTGGTAGGATTGAATAAGGCAGCAATCACCTACTCCTATTCACATGGCGACGTTTTGGGAGAAGATGCTGTTGGTGGGTTGGTTGGTGCTAATTACGATTTTGTAGGTTTAACCACAGTATCCAACTGCTATGCGGGAGGTAATGTATCAGGTACTGGAAATAGTGAAGATACTAGCGTCGGCGGTTTGGTGGGTTACAGCGATGCAGAAATCATCAACTGTTATGCAATGGGTAAAGTATCTGGACCCGAAAATAGTCATCTCGGAGGGCTGATAGGATGGAGTTCCACTAGCGCTACTACAGATTCATTCTGGGACACCGAAAGCAGTCAACAGACGTGGAGTGATGGTGGGACGGGGCTGATGACGGCCGAGATGCAGACCGAGAGCACTTTTACCTCCGGCTGGTTGGGACTTTGTTCTTGAATCCGATAATGGCACTGAAGATGTCTGGACGATACATGAGCACGTTGACTATCCAAAGCATGTCTGGAAACTGGTCAACTTTGTCGATTGGGATGGCGTTGACTTTAAAGACTATTCATACTTTGCCAACCACTGGATGCTCACTGATTGCAGCGACATCAACAACTGTAATGGCACCGACCTTGATTTTTCAGATACGGTAGATATAAAGGATTTGAAGATTTTCCTTGACCACTGGCTTGCAGGTGTCGAATAGCTTCACAACCTCTCTTCGATAAAACAATGACCAAAGGACGTTTTTCTTTTTAATCACTATTTCAAGTGGTTGTTCCGTTTTCGCTTCGGATTCTCTCCAGAATTTCCATTACCGATACAAGTTTATCGATTTTTGACAATATATTATATTTTTTGAAAAATATTATAAATTACTCATCCCGACTTGTCGGGGCTCCACAATTCTACCTTTTGCATTTTAACTTTTAATTTCCTTCCGCTATACAAGATACGCTTCACGCTTCACGAGATACGAGCCTCTCGTATCGAAATCCCTGTTCCCCTGATGTCCGGCAACCTGATACTCTGATATCCTGATATCCACATCCTGATACTCTGATATCCTGATATCCACATCCTGATACCCTGATATCCTGATATCCACATCCTGATACTCTGATATCCTGATATCCACATCCTGATACCCTGATTACCTGATAAACTTTTTTCTCTCCGCGAAACCTGTGGCTAAAAATAAAAAAATCTCCACCTCAAAGCCCTCTTTCAAAAACCACAAAGCCCTCTTTCAAAAACCACAAAGCCCTCTTTCAAAAACCACAAAGCCCTCTTTCAAAAACCACGATTCTTAAAGCAGCACATAAGTATATATGCATATACTTATATCTCTGTACAAAAACCACAAATCCCTCTTTCAAAAACCACGATTCTTAAAGCAGTCCATAAGTATATATACATATACTTATATCTCTGTACAAAAACCATAAAAAATCCCTCTTTCAAAAACCATAAAGCCCTCTTTCAAAAACCATAAAGCCCTCTTTCAAAAACCACGATTCTTAAAGCAGTCCATAAGTATATATGCATATACTTATATCTCTGTACAAAAACCTCAAAGCCCTCTTTCAAAAACCACGATTCTTAAAGCAATCCATAAGTATATATGCATATACTTATATCTCTGTACAAAAACCATAAAAAATCCCTCTTTCAAAAACCATAAAGCCCTCTTTCAAAAACCACAAAGCCCTCTTTCAAAAACCATAAAGCCCTCTTTCAAAAACCACGATTCTTAAAGCAATCCATAAGTATATATGCATATACTTATATCTCTGTACAAAAACCATAAAGCCCTCTTTCAAAAACCACAAATCCCTCTTTCAAAAACCACGATTCTTAAAGCAGTCCATAAGTATATATGCATATACTTATATCTCTGTACAAAAACC
>JAUWBI010000092.1 GCA_030601745.1 Phycisphaerae bacterium | reverse complement strand
ATTACTTGACCATATCAATCCTTGGTTGAGCGGTTGACGAGTTTGTAGTTATGAGTTCATAGTTCGTAGAAGAAAGGCAACTACGAACTACCAACTATGAACTACGAACTGAATTGTTTGTGCTCATATCCGCATCTGCATATCAAAGAAAATGTAAAGATTAAAAATAAAAAATCAAAATTGTGTAATCACCGCTTCGCGGTGATGACTTCCTTAATTTTGCATTTTGCTCTTTGATTTTTGAATTTATCAGGCCTTGCCTGATAAAACGAACTTCCTGGTGACTATACTGACGGGGAAACGCCTGAGCCCATTCCGAACTCAGAAGCTAAGCCCGTCAAGCCGATGGTAGTCCGCGAGGGCGAGAGTAGGTATCGCCAGGATTTTTTTAGTCTTTGGTCGTTAGTATATAGTATATAGTTTAAGGCTGGGTGTTAACTGCGCTCGGCCTTTTGCTTGCGTAAAATGAGCATTTTGGTAGAATGGAGTCTATAGGACATTTTGCGGGCACTGATAATGGGACTTACCGTAACAACGAGGCTGTCGCCGTTCGGTAATAGCGAGAAATTCTACGAGGCGGTCTTTCTTGTGGATACCGGCGCAACGGATTCGTTAGTTCCCGCGCCAGAACTTGAGAAGCTTGGCTTAAAAAAAGAAGGCAAAATGTCTTACGAACTTGCCGATGGTACGGTCAAAAAATACCCATATGGGTTGGGCCGCATTGAATTCATGGGTGAAACTACCGCTGGCCGCGTGATTTTTGGTTTACCCGAAGCAGAGCCAATCCTTGGTGTTACGGCCCTTGAGTCGGTGGGAATCATTGTTGATACGGCCAATAAGACACTAAAGAGATTACCGGCGATTCCGTTGAAATGAGCATTTGGGCTATCCGCCTTCGCTATTCTACTTCGCCAGAGGCTATGTAGAAGCCGGCTACGGCGGACAGGGAGTAGGTGTCGCTCCTTCGACACTTCGACAAGACTCAGTGCAAGCAAGCTCAAGACAGGCAGGATCCTTCGGCAGGCTCAGGACAAGTTTATGAAGGCCGAGTGCGAGAAGCACCCGGCCTTTGCCTTTGCGCAAAGTTTCCATTTGACACGGACAGGTACGGGATTTACACTGCTTTTATGGAGAAGCAGGAAATTAAAAAGCGGTTGTTGGAAGCAGTCAAAGAAGATGAGCATTTTGCTGATATAAAATCAGTGGCAATCTTTGGCTCATACGTGAACGGTCAAGCCTCAGAGGATAGCGATATTGATGTGCTTATAGATTTTGTTCCTTCCGCAAGGATAGGTTTGTTTGAATTTGTTGGAATTAAGCATAATTTTGAATCAGCATTACGAAAACAGGTTGACTTGCTTACACCTGATTCGATAAGCAAGTTTTTTCGGGATGAAGTTCTCAAGCAGGCGGAGTCGATTTATGAAAAATGACACAGCTTATTTAAAACATATTCTGGAAGCTATAGACAAGATTGAAAGTTACCTCTCACATGCTACTTTTGAGTCTTTTCCGAAGAATAATATGATGGTCGATGCGGTTGTCAGAGAACTGGAGATCATTGGCGAAGCTACAGGGAATTTGAGCGATGAACTTCAGAACCAGTACCCTGATGTGCCCTGGGACAAAATAAAGGGCATGCGTAGTGTCCTGATTCACGAATATTTTCAAGTCGATTTGAAGATTGTTTGGGAGGCCTGTAAGAAAAATCTGCCAGAGCTGAAAAGATTTGTTGCTAAAATTCTTGGTTAGTTTTGCTCTTAGAGCAGGTATTGCCCCCGCACCAAATTACGGCAAAAGCCTATTTCGTGCGGGGCAGGCAGGATTTATAAAGGCCGGTTCTGAAAATGGGCCGGCCTTTGCCTTTGCGCGGGTTGACTACACATGAGATTCTTCTGCTGCGTCTCAGAATGACCGCGAGGAATATCCAATATCTGTCCTTGGGACTCCTTACGGAGGGCTTGGCCATCCCACTTGGGAGAACAAGGAATAACGAATGATGAAGTTGAGATTGCAATACCCGCTTTCGTGGGCACAGGCACTGTGTGCTTCGCACGCTCCTCGCAATGATTGGTTTTTTAGGTCCCTTGGCATTGTTCGGGACCTGCGTTTCGCTCCGGCCTGCACATTTGATTGAAGCTGCAGCAGCACATAAGAGAGGTTTTAGCCCGTGCAGTAATCTGTTTATGTGCGGTTATTTACCAGAACAAAATTCTCTTGAGCAATTCGTGTAGTGTTCGTATGATTGATGCTCGATACTCGATGCTCGATACTCGATTTAACCTACTCACCAACTATGAATAGCGAGGATCGAATTACGACAGATGAGAATGGGAAATTGGAAATCGAAAATCGAAAATCACATAAGCCCCGTCTTATAGCTTTTGAAGTTACTCGGCGATGTCGGTTTAACTGCCGACACTGTCGGGCAAATGCCGGTATCGGCGGTAATGAAAAAGAACTGACTGCCGAGCAGTGCAAAAGAATACTTGCGTCCGTAGCGGAGTTCAGCAAACCCCTGATAATCCTGACCGGCGGTGAGCCGATGGAACGCAGCGATATTTACGAACTCATTCGATATGGGCGGGATTTGGGGCTGCGAATGGTAATGGCTACCTGCGGATACCCGATTAATGATGAGTCCGTTGCCAGATTAAAAGAAGCCGGGATGTTAGCTTTATCTATTTCGCTGGATGGTGTCTCTGCCCAAACCCACGATACATTCAGGCAAAGTGACGGCGCTTTTGACTCGGCTGTCAAAGCTGCAGAAACAGCAAAGCGGGCAGGTGTGCGTTTCCAGATTAATACCACAATCACAAAGAGCAATGTTACCGAGGTACTCAGGATAGCCGAACTGGCTGAGAAACTTGGGGCCTATTGTTTCAATCCGTTTATACTTGTGCCGACCGGCCGGGCTGAAGGAATTGCCGAGGAAATACTTGAGCCGGGAGAGTACGAAAAACTTCTCAACGCTTTGCTTCGTTTGAAAGTCGAATCGGCGATTGAAGTGAGAGTCACGTGCGGGCCCCAGTTTGCTCGACTGTGCAAGCAAAAGAAAGTGAAAAAGATAAGGGGAAGTGTCAGCGGGTGTATGGGCGGCAGGGGGTTTGGATTTATAAGCTGCCGAGGTGATGTGCAAACTTGTGGGTTCCTTGACGTATCGGCGGGTAATTTGATTGAAAACGGTTTTGATTTCGGCAGGATTTGGCTTGGGTCGGAGTTTCTAAAAGAAATTCGCAACCTATCGGCCTATAAGGGTAGTTGCGGGATTTGCGAATATGTTGGCCTCTGCGGTGGCTGCAGGGCGAGGGCTTATGCGATGAGCGGCGATTACTTGGCTGCGGACCCGATTTGTAATTATAAGCGAGGAGGTAAAAATTGAGCTTGCGTTTGACAAAGTTCCAAAAACGATTGTGCAACGAGCTTCAGGAAGGCCTGCCAATCTGTTCAAAGCCGTATGACGATCTGGCAAGATATTTGAATAGCGATGAAAAGACAGTTTTGGAGCAAATCGAACAGTTGAAGAAGCTGGGGGTTGTCCGGCGGATTTCTGCGCTGATAAATTATCGTGCGCTTGGTATGACAAGCACTTTAGTTGCCGCACATATTCCGGAAGAGAACCTGCAGGAGGTAGCCGAGGCGGTTAATTCCCTGGAGAATGTCTCTCATAATTATCGCAGGCATCATTACTACAACTTATGGTTTACCTTGCAGGCGCAGAAGAGCCGGCAGATTGAGGTTATGCTGTCAAATCTTTCGGGCCGTTTCGGTATTGATTTTCACAACCTCTCTGTCAAGCGTGTTTTTAAGCTTGATGTTCGATTTGACGCTGAGAGTGAGGAGGCCGCTACCGGCGGATTATTGCAGGATGTTGAGCAGGTTCCGGTGTGTGAAAGGGTGGAGCTGGATGAGAATCAGAAGCGGATTCTGTCGGGATTGCAGAACGAGGTGCGTTTGACCTCGGAGCCGTTCGACTTTTTGTGCGATGAGGGCTTAGAAAGGGAGGACGTTTTGAGGATTATAAAAGAGCTGATTGATAAAGGCGTAATCCGTCGTATAGCGGCTGTTGTTGACCATCACAAGCTGGGGTTTGTCGCTAATGTTCTGTTTGCCGGCGAGGTTCCGCAGGACAAAATCGTCGAGGCCGGCGAAAAGTTAGCTCGTTTCGGCATAGTCAGCCATTGTTACGAGAGGAAGACTTTTGATAATTGGCCGTATAATTTGTTTGCAATGATGCACGCGCGGAGTATGGGGGAAATCCAGCACGTGATAAACCGATATACCGAAGCTGAAAAGATAGATTCGTTTCAGCTTCTGCCGACGGTGGCCGAGCTGAAAAAACAGCCGGTCAAATATCGGTTTTAATAACCTGCCCTGGTCATCTGGAGCTCAGGTGATTCAGCCGGTCGTGATGTTCTGCCATTGTATTCCGACCTTCTTGAGGGCATAGCCAACTTCGCGGAGGTAATCGCCGTAGCAAATCATAGTGTGAAATCCCTGCTTGTCTTCGATGAGCTTGCGCCAATCCCCGTCAATCTCTATGTCAATCTGGGAGCGGCAGATGTCATAGAAGGGATGGCCAATGATTTTTGCCAGGTACCCTATCCATTTCTTAGAGGTGAAACTCGGGGCAAGGACTGTAATAAGCTGGCCTTTGCTCATATTGACTTTAGGAGCGGTGCCGTAATCGGACTCATAGTGCGTGTGGATTTCTACCGGCTCGTAATCCTTGCCGTTCATTCGTCTCGGAGCAGTACAGTGGGCGTGGGTGGTTATGCCTTTGTGCGGAAAATTCGGGTTCTGCAGGAAGGACGGCTTGCCGGAGATGTAACGCAGGAGAATGCCGGAAGGAATGACCACAAAATCCGACTCACAGAACGCCATCAGCCCTTCATCGTTAATGAAGGTCAACGGCATACAGGCTGTGGTCTGGGACATCGGGATGATTGTCCCCATACAATGATGGACGGTAAGGGCGGGAGCGTCTTCTCTGTCCATAAGCTCTTTGAAGACCTTGTTCAGCAGGAAAGCATTTACGAGGAATTTCTTATCGCAGTGTAGTGACACACCCTTTTGAGCGAGGTATTCATCGGTTTGCCGCTCAGCTTCCTTGACTGCTTTTTGGTCGTTCAGGTTCTTTTTAATCATCGGCTCAAGTTCCTTGTATTCCACTGGTCTTATATCGAGCTTCCAGATTTCGCGCGCAGTCTTGGGGCCGAACTGGTAACCGGCTCCCCATCCGCCCGGGCCGCCGATAGCCACAATTCTCGTACCGAAAGTGTTCTTGAGGCCGTAAAGCGCCCGCAGTCGCCAGAGGATTTCATCGTAATCGTCCACCACGATGTCCCAGACATCTATCCCCGGCTGCTTGTAGTCGTCGGAATTCTTTCGCAGAAAGCGCGGATGGACGATTTCATACCACAGATATACAGGGCCGGACCTGTGTCTCAAAAATATAAGCGTCGGCTGCTCGGAGGCAACGATGGTTTCGAGCCAGCCCTGGGCACCACCGGCTGCGAAAATTAGTATCACATCGCAATCGTTGTCTTTGACGGCAGTAGCCTGTCCGCCGTTATTCACTCTCGCCAATGGCAGAATCTCCATCGGAAAGTCCGCCGACGACGACAGCTTTTTCAACTCTTTCTCGATTGTCGCGGCTTCCTTGTCAACGTCGCTTTGGTTATGCAGCCCGCCCCAGGACCGCCAACTCCAGGCTTCCCTCCTTCGAGCGATAGAATAGACCAGAGCTGGTTTTACTCTAAGTGGGGTCCCAATGCGCAGACCCATTCCGGGAATTGGCTTTCTGAGAGCCGGCTGTAGCTGGCATGAAGACACCGCCAGCGTTCCTACGCCCGCCGTGCCGAGTCCGACGAGAAAATCCCGTCGGGACATACCAAAGAAGGCCTTTTCATCGATATTGGGCGCTCCGTGGGAGCAGCAGTGTGCAGAGACGTGCTTTGCACAACTCGACTGGTTTTTCTTTTCACCCATCTGTTGTTCCATAATTAAACCCTTTCCTTATATGTGAAACTGTTCTTTGAAGAGCAAAAATGCTTACGCCTTATAACTTGTCTTGCGGCAACGTCCACAGACACGCTCAACCGATGAAAAGTCTACCAGCTTGTCAAATTGAAGTCAAGAAAGTTATCGGACGATAAATATTTTTATAGTTTATCGAATCTGTGGATAAAGAAAAAGGGCTGTGAGCTTTCTTGCCCACAGCCCTTTGCCGTTGTATAAGCTAATATGGACTTACATAGACTACGGCCTGCTTGCCAGCTGCTGCATAGTCGGTGGCTATTTCCCCTCCAGCCAATGCTGACTGAACATCGCAAAATCATGCCAGTCGACATCACAGTCATGATCAAGGTCAGCCACTATCCAGCCTTGGTTGGGATTGAACCATTCGGGGCAGTTGTCGCAAACATCGCCGATAAAGTCACCATCGCTATCTTCCTGGAGCGGGTTTGCATTGTCCGGACAGTTGTCATCGACATCAACGATACCGTCGCCGTCTCGATCAGTGAGATCAACCACAACCTCCATCTCCCCGAGCAGCATACCCTGTGGGTCAAGGGCAACGATCTGTAACACAGGCGGGGGAAGCGGGTTGCCCATGAGCATAACGCGGAGGATAGCCCAGGTGGGACAATCCTGATTATCGACCACAACGTGCACTTCAAATGGGTCGATCATTCCATCGACCTCCAGCTCGACAAGCCAGTTAGGATCAGGGGGGGTTTCCAGTTGCAGCCGTATCATTTGGGGCTCGAGCTGATTGTTTGCGACCCGGAAAGGAAATTCGATAATATCGTCAAAAGAAGCGGAGACTCCCTGGCTGGAGGAGCTTTGCGAGGATGAGCCGCCGCCACCACCTCCTTGCTGCTGGCACTCATCATTAATAACACCGATGATGTCGGCGTTCCTGTACATTTCGTTATTGGAGTCTTTGGTGTCGCAGGCGGCGTTGACGATGCCCCAGAAGCAACTGTGCCGGCTCAGCGGCAGGTTGTCCGAAATACCGGGAATCCACTCGCATAAGAAGTCCCTTGTGTCATTGGGTGCCAGCGGACCAGAAGTATTATCAATCGGCGATGGTACCAACTGGAAGCGCTGCGGAGGTGAACCGTTGGGACCGAAATACCAGCGCTGGAAATCCACCGAAAAATCGCTGACGGTGGTGGTACCGACATTCTTGACGGTAACGGTTATCTCTACCTTCTTGAAGCATTCCACCGGCTTTGGGGTGTAATGAACATCTATCACGGCCAAATCGCAGGTATTTGGCTCGAACCACAAAGCGGCCCCCAGATCCATCAGCCCGGCGCCCCAGGCGACATCCCAACCCGACGTACCTTTGTCTTCGGCGGTGTTCATAAGCTGCTTTTTCACTGCAGCCGGCGAAATTGCAGGATTCTTCTCCAGCAGCAATGCAGCTCCGCCTGCCACCATAGGGCTGGCCGCTGAGGTCCCGCCAAACGGCCGATAGAGGCTGCTATTAACATTAGACAGCGTGGTAGAGATCCAGTAATCGGAAGTACCACTTTTACAACCGCTGGGGCAGTTGCTATCACACTGGTTGCCGTAAGCGGTGATATCCGGCTTGGGATTATCGCCTATGCCAGGTCCACGGCGAGAATAATTGGCGATGACATCGTTAGCGCGGTTTGGATCGCCTTTATGAGTGGCCGCTGCCACAGTAATGGCCCGGGGGGCAACGGCGATACAACCGATCCCGCCGGTACCTCCATCTCCATCGTCTGTGCATGAGTTATTGTTCCCAGCCCCAACGGTAACTACCACCCCGCTATTGGCCAGGGCATCTATCGAAGCAGTCAATGCAGTGCCTGACGACTCGGTGTTGCTGCCGTACGAGATATTGGCGACGCGAATGGGCGGACTGACGCTGCCGGCATTATCGGTAAGCCAGTCCACTGCCTGCTGGATGTAGCTTTCGTTGCTGTCGCCGGCTGTTCCGGGTGGGGTGATTCGGCAGTCGAAGAGGCTGGCGCCCGGTGCGATTCCTCGATTGTCCCCATTGGGCTTTCCACGCCCCAGCGCACAACCAGCAACTGCTGTGCCATGGCCACGAGCATAGCCTTGCTGATGCTCATCATCGGGGTTACCAACAGCCAAGTTGTCATTGCTGTCAATGTAAATGCCTCCAATAGCACCCGGTAAATCCGGGTGCGTATTTCCCGGGCCGTTGGGGTCGTCAACCCCGGTGTCAATGATGGCAATGGTGATGCCCGAGCCGTCGTACCCGTAAGCTTCTGCGGTGTTAGGGTCATAGAAGGGCGAGTGAGCTTTCAATGCTTGACCTGCAGTTGTCATAAGCGGCTTACAGACGTGGTCCAGATGGATATAGCCCACCTCCGGCCAGGTCGCCACCATATCAATTAGCTCTTGAGCCATGATGCCTTTTACCACCACGCTGGCCACCACCGTTGAGGCGTAGCCGAGCCCATTTTGAGCCATAGTTTCAAGTTCTGCCAGGCGACTATCCGGCCGACAATCATCAAGGAAGCAGACGAACGCATTGATTGGTATAACAGCCTTTAGTGGGTCCGCTGCTCTCCTATCGATAAGGTCCTCTACTTTATTGCCGTTTTCATCATCTAATTCTGTGGTATCATACCAATCGGCCGGACTGTGAAGAGCATTTGTCATCATTGGCAAAACCGAGCAGAGCACACCCAGAGCCAACAGTAATGTCCATTTTTGTTTTCTTACGTTATTCATCTTTTGACCTCCCTTAGATTAATTGTTCTTTCGCAAAAAAATGTTTAGCGGTTATAGCTTTTCCTACGGCACCGGCCGCAGATACATTTAACCCGTATATTTTATCAAGTTGTCAAAAGAAAATCCAAAAAATTATCGGACGATAAGTATTATAAGTATTTCTTATTGTGGGTTATCGAAGTGCAAATTCGGTAAGTTCTTTTGTATCAAAGCCTTACATCAGACAAACATGATATCGGCAAATATGGTCTTGCGGCGTTTGGCTCGGCCTTACTTTTTGTAAACTTTTTTCGGGTCGTAGACCTTTTCTGCGATAAATTCCAACTCTTTGTCGCTGTCCTTCATCAATGCACGGTAAAAACAGGATTGGTAGCCTGTGTGGCATTGGCCGGCATCGACGGCCACCTTGAGGATGAGACAGTCCTGGTCGCAATCGACGAGTATTTGTTCTACTTTTTGAAAATGGCCGCTTTCTTCGCCTTTTTTCCATAATTTTTGTCGCGACCTGCTGAAATATGTGGCATAGCCGGTCTGAATTGTCAAATCCAGTGCGGCCCGATTCATATAGGCGACCATCAATATCTGGCCGGTTTTTGCGTCCTGGGCTATAGCCGGTATCAGGCCGTTGTCATCGAATTTTGGAATAAATTCCAAACCTTCTTCAATAGTTTTGTTTGCTGACATTTGCTTGCTCCTTCTATGCATATATGCGCTTCTTCCCTCCACACACTCACGTGTGTGGTATCCATTCCCCACACGTAAGTGTGGGGTTTTTCCTTGCCTGGAGCAGTTTTACCTGTTATTATCTGCGAAAACAAGTTTTTTAAGGCAAAATACGTTAATGCCCGAGCCGAGAGCCAAAAAAAGTAAGCGCATATTCCTGTTTCTGCGTATTGCGGTGGTTGTGTGCGGGGTGGTTTGGGGGATATTTTGGGTTTCCGGGGAGCAGAGATGGCACAGGTTAGTAGAGATTTTCCATCAAATGAATATAGGTGTTTTTGCCGGCGCTCTCGCTATTTTTATTATCAGCCAGGTAATAATAGGATTGCGCTGGTGGCTGCTGCTCAGGAGTCAACACATCTTTATAGATTTTTGGGCTGCTGTCAGACTGTATTTTTTGGGGTGGTTTTACAATAATTTTATGCCCGGCTCAGTAGGGGGTGATTTGCTTCGTGCCTGGTACGTTACCAAACACACCCCGAAAAAGTTCGAAGCGGTTTTGAGTGTGTTTGTCGACAGGGTAATTGGGTTGTTAAGCACGTTGGCAATCGCTATTTTTTTCTACTTGCTCTTTCTGCGAGGCCGGGGGGTTGTAATAACTTCCAGCGGCCGGGGCGGTTTTCTCGAATATGTCGTGGAATACAAAGTGATTCTTCTCTGGGTGTTTGCGGCCATAGTGGTGATTTTTTGCGTACTCCTGCTGCATAAGACAACCCGGTCGATTCTGGCAAGGGCCTGGTTATATATCCGCGCACACACCTTAAGGATGATTGTCAAGCTCAAGGATGCAATCGTTATTTATTGCAGCAAACCCGGAACAATTCTTGTGGTATTTGCCCTGACGGTCTTTTTGCAGCTTCTGACAATCACGGGTTTCTGGCTTCTTGGGAGAAATCTGGGGATTGAAGCCGGTATCGAGTATTATTATGTCTTCTTCACGCTGACATGGGTGTTGGGGGCGGTTCCTGTAAGCATTGGCGGTGCGGTAGTGGTGGAAGTCCTGCTTGCTTCGATGTTTATTAACTTTGCGGGTGTTGGTGAGGAGCCGGCGTCTGCGCTGGCGTTGTGTCAGCGGGCCGTATGGATGCTCGCTTCTTTGCCCGGGGCAGCGATACATTTGCTTGGAGCACATTTACCAAAAGACTTTTTTATTGACTATAAGAAGTCCATAAATTAGACTGCGATGTTCTGGATAAAATGCTGTTTTATAAGCATGTTCGATAAAGTAAAAATACCAAGTTGACGATAGCAAAGCAGGTGTTATTAAGGATATTGCGATGCCAGGACGCTTTAAGAGCTATTTTCTGCGTGGATTGGCGGTACTATTGCCGACCATTTTGACAATCTGGATATTCGTCTGGGGGTACACTTTTATCCAGGACAATATCAGTATCCACATAAGAAATGGTCTGGACTGGTTGATGAGAAAAGTTGCCGGCGGCGAATTTGTTGACAACCTGGCCGAACGGTGGTGGAACGTGGCCTTATCTGCAGCAGGTTTTCTTATAGCACTACTCATAGTTTGCATAGTCGGAGCACTACTGGCCAGCGTGGTCGGCAGAACCATCTGGCGAATGGTCGAACGCTTCATAATGAACACGCCGTTTTTAAGGAGGGTCTATCCTTATATAAAACAGATTACCGATTTTGTACTTACCCAGGAGGAAAAGAAAAAGATGTTCTCAAGGGTTGTCGCGGTTGAGTATCCGCGAAAGGGTATATGGTCGATGGGTTTTGTTACGGGCTCCGGGCTTGAGAGGGTTGTGGATAACGTCAAAAAGGAATTTCTCACTGTTCTTATACCTACTTCCCCGACGCCATTTACCGGCTTTGTAATAATGGTGCCGAAAAAGCAGACAATAGAGCTGGATATGACAGTGGAAGAAGCATTGATATTTGCAGTGAGCGCGGGGGTTATAACACCGGGCGGCGAGCAGGTGGCGGCCGCTCTGCCAGAGGCCGGTTCGGAAAATGATAAAAAAGAATAAGAACGGATTTTGCTCTTGGAAAACAGTTAAGGAGGACGATTTTGCTTTTTACTATTAGCGGCAAACATATCGACATAACCGAAGCTATTAGAAGGCACGCTGAGGAAAAGACTTCCAAACTTCCCAGGTACTACAATGGTATCAATCAGGTTGAGGTAATTATCGACGGTCAGCCGGGCGGCAATACCAGCGTGGAGGTAATTGCAAGGGGCGAGCACAGCAAGGTTTTCGTTGTTACCGAAACAGGTGAAGATGCTTACCGGTGCATTGATGTAGCTGTCCGTAAACTTGAACGACAGCTCAGGAGAAAAAAGGGCAGGGAGCGAAACAACAAACACATGGGCAGTGCAGAGTTAGGATAGCCTGGGTTTTTGCGATAATGTCCTTTTGTCGTTTTTGTTTGGCCGGGTGGGCCGACTGAGGGATGATTTTGGGCGGATAAGATGAAGTTTGCGGATTTTGTCTGTTTTGAGGCGGTAATTCCCGAACTGAAAGCAGGGGACCGTGACGGTGTGATAGCGGAGCTTGCTGCGTCACTCGATAAAGCCGGGCGGCTCGGGAAAGACAACTGTGAAAAGATTGCCAAGGCGGTGATTAAAAGAGAAAAGGAGGCAAGTACGGGAATGGGTAAGGGTGTTGCTGTGCCTCATGTGAAACACGAGGCGGTTAAAGATGTAGTTGCTGCGATAGGGCAAAGCAGTGCCGGTATTGATTTTTCTGCTCTCGACAAACAGCTGGTTTATTCGGTGATACTAATAATTAGCCCTATGGACAATCCCGACAAACATTTACAGGCGATGGAGAACGTTTTTAAGCATTTGCAGCAGGAGAAGTTCCGCAAGTTTCTCAGACAATCGCAGACGGCCGAGCAGATTGAATCGCTTCTCAGAGAAGCCGATGAAAATCTGTCTCTATAATATAGATTTATGGATGTAAAAGGAGGGCGGAGCCTGGAGATGCAGGCAGGACAAAATTCATTGGAGAAGTTGGTTTGCGAAACGGAAGTTGAGATAAAAAACGCGGATGGACTTCATATGCGCCCCGCAATGCAGTTTGTTGATGTTGCGAACCAATTTGATTGTGATGTTACCGTCAGCAACAGCGAGAACAGCGTGGACGGCAAGAGTATTATGCAGATGAGTATGCTTGCGGCAACTTGCGGCACCAAACTGAAAATTAAAGCTGAAGGCGCGGATGCTCAAAAGGCGGTCAATGCTTTACAAGAGCTTGTGGAAGAGAAGCATTTCGATGAGCCGACACCAAAAGCGTGAAGCGAGATATGCTTCACGAGATACGAGAAATGTGCGATGGAAATTAAAAAAGGAATAGCTGTTTCGCCGGGCATTTCTATTGCCAAGTCGCTGGTTATTGACGCCGAAGATTATCGAATTCCCCGGCGTAAAATTAAGCCTGCGCAGCGAATGAGGGAAATTCAACGTGTAAGGAACGCCTTTAAGGATGCAATTAGTGAATTAGCTCAACTTGAGGTGGCAAGGGATGAGACCGAAGAGGGCAAGATAAAAGATATCTTTGCAGTTCATTTGCGTTTCCTGCACGATAGAAGTCTGCACAAGAAAATAACGGATTTGGTCCAGTCGGATTTGGTGACAGCAGAGTATGCGGTCTCGGCGACGCTGCGAGAAATCGCTTCACATTTCACAAAGGAAAAAGATGCTTATATGCGCGAACGAGCGACGGATATTTACGATATGGAGAGACGTTTGCTCAAGCATCTGCTTGGCAGGAAGCGCGAAGACGTTGAGCATCTAACCGAAGAGGTTGCGGTTGTTGTTCGGGAATTGAGTCCTACCCAAACTGCCGGGTTTGACAAGAAATTTGTGAAAGGGATTGCCAGCGATGCTGGTGGCCGAACGAGTCACGCAGCTATCGTTGCGCGGTCCTTAGGCATCCCGGCGGTGGTGGCGCTGGAAGACCTTACAGAAAGCGTCAGCGGGGGAGATACCGTCATTATTGACGGCAATCGCGGTCTTGTCATTGTAAATCCGGACGATGAGACAATTCGGCAGTATGAAGAATACTCGCACGAATTTGTAGAACTTGAGCACAAACTTGATGCGATAAGAGAAAAGCCGGCCGTAACCCGGGACGGCGTGAAGGTGGCGTTGTTGGGCAATATTGAGTTTCCAGACGAGGCGGAGATGGTTTTGCAAAAAGGAGGAGAGGGCATAGGATTGTACCGAACGGAGTTCTTGTATCTTAACAGTCCGAGCGAACCTACGGAAGAGGACCATTATCAAGCTTATGCTGAAACTGTCGGTGTTTTTAAGCATCGGCCTGTGATAATAAGGACTGTGGACCTTGGGGCGGATAAATATACCCAGAGCAAGCGTTTTGCACCTGAGCCGAATCCGTTTTTGGGGCTTCGGTCCATCAGATTTTGCCTTCAGAACCTTATGATGTTCAAAACACAATTGCACGCAATTTTACGGGCGTCGGTTCTCGGTGAGGTTAAGATGATGTTTCCGCTGATAACGAATATTCAGGAACTGATGCAGGCAAAGATGATTGTGCGCGATGTTATGGAGGACCTTGATGAAGAGTCTATAACGTACAATAAAAATATTCAGGTAGGGATTATGGTCGAAACGCCGTCCGCAGCTTTGATGGCCTCCACATTGGCAAGAGACGTCGATTTTTTCAGTATTGGAACAAACGACCTTACTCAATATACTTTGGCTGTTGACAGAGGCAACGAATTGGTTTCTACACTGTATTCTGAGGTGGACCCTGCGGTGCTGCGGCTTATCAGAACGGTCGTTCAGGATGCGCACAAAGCACAAATAGACATTAGTATTTGCGGGGAAATGGCCTCCGAGCCGGAGCATATTATGCTGCTGTTAGGGATGGGGGTCAGGACGTTTTCACTTGCTCCGCCGATGATACCGGAAGTAAAGCAGATCATTCGCTCTGTTACAATAGAAGACTGCAATAGCGTGGCGAGAAAGATTCTTGCTATGAACTCTGAAAGGCAGATTTCAAACTATCTGCGCGATGCCACGAGGAAAATTTTGCCTGAGGCTTTTTAATGTCCCTCATTTTATGGCAAAAAGACTGCGTAACAACGATGGGCGTAATGCTCATTGAGTTCATAGTTCGTAGTTGTTTGTTCGTGGCCTACGAAATACGAGATGCGAGATACGAGATTAGTGCTGATTAAATTCAGGGTGCGGGGTAATCTGAGGTTCCTGTCGCACGCTGAAACGGTTAA